>NZ_CP049865.1:3365909-3671901 GCF_011393335.1 Propioniciclava coleopterorum
CGTTCCATCGAGGAACTCGAGGACATCCTCGCCGAGCGGCTGGGCGAGATCCGGCAGGAGCCCTGACCCGGCACCCGAACAGACGACGAGGGCCACGCACCGCAGGTGCGTGGCCCTTTTCCGTGTCCGGGGCTCGTCGGTCAGGGTTCGATCTCGCCCTTGATGACCGTCGGGTCGTCGGGCTTCGGCGTGTTCCGGTCGGGACGCTCGGGATCGCGCACCGTCTCCCCCTCCACGACCGAGCCGGGATCCATCTGGGCCAGCAGCAGGTCCATCTGGTCGCGGTAGGGCCGCGTGATCCCCGCGAACAGGGCCTTGACGCCGCGGCGCGCCAGCGGCCGGGTCGCCGGGATGATGAACATCAGCCCCACGACGTCGCTGAGGATGCCGGGCAGCAGGAACAGCAGGCCGCCGGTGAGGACCAGCGCGGCGTCGGACATCCGGGCCGAGGCCTCGTCCGGGTGCGCCTGCGCGTCCCGCAGCGACGCCCACGCCTTGCTGCCCTCGTGCCGCCAGATCAGGCCCCCGACGACCCCGCCGGCGAGCAGGAGCAGCAGGGTCCAGCCGACCCCGATGCCCTGGGCGATCCAGGCGAGCAGCGCGATCTCCGCGACCGCGAGGACCGCGAGCACCACCAGGGTCACCCGGGACAGCGACATCAGGAGTCGCTCCCCTTGCCCGCGCGGCGGGCGCGGACGGCGTCCTGGGTGGCACGGGAGAACGCGCCGACGAAGCGGCCCGCCTTCTCGCCGGCCTTCGCGGCCTTCTCCCCCAGCGTCCCACCGAGTTCGGCGAGCTGGGCGCCGCGGTGCTTGACGCCCCAGCGCGCGGTCTGCACGGCGGCCTCGAGGATGATGTCGGAGTTCATCTTGGAGACGCCGTGCTCGCGCTCCATGAACTCGATCGGCACCTCGACGACCTTGTAGCCGCGCTGCAGGGCGTTCCAGGTCAGGTCGACCTGGAAGCCGTAGCCGTAGGTGGAGATGTCGTCGATGATCGCGCGCAGCACGGGCGCCTTGAACAGGTTCAGGCCGCCGGTCGGGTCCTTGACGCCGATCCCGAGCCACAGCCGGGTCCACAGCGAGCCGCCGCGCGAGAGCAGTTCGCGGCTCTTGGGCCAGTTCACGACGCTGCCGCCGCGCACCCAGCGGCTGCCCTTGACCATGTCGGCGTCCACGAGCGCGTTGAGCAGCTTGGGCAGTTCCTCGGGCTGGTGCGAGCCGTCGGCGTCGTGCTCGACCAGCACGTCGTAATCGCGGTCCAGGCCCCAGCGGAAGGCGTCCAGGTAGGCCTTGCCGAGGCCCTCCTTGCCCTGGCGGTGCACGACGTGGATGTGGTCGTCGGCCGCGGCGAGTTCGTCGGCGCGCTTGCCCGTGCCGTCCGGGGAGTTGTCGTCGGCGATGAGCAGGTGTGCCTGCGGCACCGCAGCCCGCAGCCGCGAGGTGATCATGTCGACGTTCTCGATCTCGTTGAAGGTCGGGATGATCACCAGGATCCGACCGAGCCCTTCGTAGGGCTGTGCCATGTTCGCTCCTTAAGCGCGTCTCGGGGAAGACTTACCCTCCATTGTTCCACCCCGACGCGCCGCGACCCGCCTCGACAGGCCCCACACCATCCCGGACGCCGCGATCAGGGACAGCCCGTACTCCAGCCACGACTGCAGTCGCATGGCGGGCGTCGCGGGGGTGGTCTCCAGGGGCAGAACGTCCACCCCGGACGCCGCGACCGAGTCCGGCGCCTGCCGCAGCACCTGGCCCTGCGGCCCGATCAGCCCCGACACGCCCGAGGTGGTGACCACCTGGATCGTGCGCCGCATCTCCGCCGCCCGGACGCGGGTCGCGGTGAACTGCTGCGCGATCTGGTTGGTGCCCTGGTACATGGCGTTGCTGCTCTGCACGATCATGACCTGCGCGCCGGCGTCCACGGCCTGGTAGAGCGTGCCCGGGAAGATCACCTCGTAACAGATGGCGACGCCCACCTCGACGGTGCGGCCGTCCGGCAGCCGGGCCGGGAACGAACCGGGCTCGGTGCCGGGCACCGACTGGGCGCCGACGTAGCGCAGTTCGGGGATGAGGGGCAGCAGCAGGTCGCGGCCCGGGATCCACTCGCCGAACGGGACCAGGTTGCGCTTGGCGTAGGTGAGGTCGGCGCCGGCGTCGGTCCACCACAGCGCGACCGTCTGCCGGGTCTCGGCGGCGACGTCCTCGTAGATCGACCCGACCAGGATCGGCACGCCCGCGACGGCGACCGCCTCCTCGACCGCGGCCCGGGTCGGCACGTCCGCGCGCGGGTCCATGTCGGTGGAGTTCTCCGGCCACGCGATGAACTGGGGCCGGGGCAGTTCGCCCGCGTCCACCCGGCGCATCAGCGCCGCCGTCTCGTCGCGGGAGTTGTAGGTGATCGTCCGGGCCGGACCCAGGCCGTAGACGCCCCCGCCGGGGGCGCCGCCCTGCACCCAGCCGACCGCGACCTCGCCGTCGCTGGTGGGCCGGATCAGGCTCCCACCCGCCCCGGCGGCGAGCACCGCGACCAGCACCCACGCGACGGTGCTCCCGGTGGACCAGCCGGGCGCCTCGAGCAGCGCCAGCAGCACCTGCCCCAGGGCGGCGACCACGAACGTGACGCCGGCGGCGCCGACCAGCGGGTACAGACCCGCCAGCGGGGTGTCGAGCTGGGTGTAGCCCAGCCGCATCCAGCCGAACCCGTCGAACGGCCACACGGAGATCACGAACTCGCACAACGACCAGGCCGCCGCCCCGAAGATCGGCCAGGCGCGCAGGTCGCGGGTGAGGAAGCCGGCCAGGGCGACCCCCACGTACACCAGCGACGTGGCCAGCGTCATCCCGGCGTACGACAGGATCAGGATCTCGGTCTGCCAGATCAGCGAGGTGCCCATGAATGCCACCCCGAACGCCCACCCGGACGCCAGCGCGGCGCCCAGCCCGCGGGCGCGCCGGACGCACCAGCCGAGAACCACGACCGCCAGGACCGCGCAGGGGGCCCAGCCGATGGGGGCGAAGGCCAGCGAGGCGAGCAGGCCGCCGACCGCGGCGAGGACCACCAGGGTGACGGCGGGCCAGCGGGTCGATGCGAGCCGCCACGGCTGGGTCGCGGTTCGGGCCATCACGCCGGGAAGCCTAGCCGCTGCCCGGCGGAGCGGAGGGGACGACGATCGGGCGGCCGTAGTCTGACCACGACATCGGTCGAGAGGAGCCACCATGCGCGAACTCGTCTACTACGTCGCCGTCAGCATCGACGGCTACATCGCCGACGCCCACGGAGGGTTCGACGCCTTCCTCGTCGAGGGCGACCACGCCGAGGTCGTGTTCGGCGAGTACGCCGACGCGCTGCCGGTCCAGGCGCACACCGCGTTGGGCATCGAGCCGCCCGGAACCCGGTTCGACACGGTCCTCATGGGCTGGAACACGCTGACCCCCGCCCTGGACATCGGGATCACCAGCCCCTACCCGCACCTGCGCCAGTACGTGGCGACCACCCATCCGCGCGAGCACGACCCGGCGATCACCCTGACCACGGACCCGCTGGCCACCGTGCGCGACCTGAAGCGCGAGGACGGACTCGGGATCTGGCTCTGCGGAGGCGGCCGGCTCGCCGGGACGCTGCTGCCGGAGATCGACCGGCTCGTCCTCAAGCGCAACCCGGTCGTGCTGGGCTCCGGCGTCCCGCTCTTCGGGGGCCTCCCCCAGCCCGCCCGGCCGTTCGCCCTCACCGACGTCCGCCGGTTCGCCTCGGGCGTGGTGATCGAGGAGTACGCCGCGCCGCGCCGGTGACCGGTGCCCCGCCCTGCTCCGCCCCCGTTGGTGGAGCCCCGCACCGTGCCCTCGCGGCGGCCCGCGGCGTCCTAGAGTGAGGGCCATGACCGCTGATCTCTCCGCCCGCATCTCCGACCTCCTGCCCGGCGTCGTCGAGGACCTGACCGCCCTGGTGGCGATCCCCTCGGTGAGCTCGCTGCCCGACCGCCACGCCGACGTCGACGCGACGGTGGACGCAGTCAGCGCGCTGCTGACCGACCTGGGCTGCGACGACCTGGAGGTGGTCCGCGAGGGCGGCCAGCCGGCGATCATCGCCCGCTTCCCCGCGCCGGAGGGGCAGCCCACGGTCTGCCTGTACGCGCACCTGGACGTCCAGCCCACCGGCGACCTGGCGCTGTGGACCACCGAACCCTTCGTCGCCACCCGCCGCGGCGACCGGCTGTACGGGCGCGGCGTCGTCGACGACAAGGCGGGGATCGCGGTGCACCTGGCCGCGCTGCGCGCGTTCGACGGGAAGCCGCCGGTCGGCGTCACGCTCTTCATCGAGGGCGAGGAGGAGATCGGCTCCCCCACCCTCGCGACGATCCTCGAGCGGCACAGCGACAAGCTGGCGTCCGACGTGTTCGTCATCTGCGACTCGGGCAACTGGCAGGTCGGGACGCCGGCGTTCACCACCGCGCTCCGCGGCCTGGTCGACCTCGTGGTCCGGGTGGACACCCTCGACCACGCCCTGCACTCGGGCCAGTTCGGCGGCGTGGTCCCGGACGCGCTCACCACGCTGGTCCGGCTGCTCGCCACCCTGCACGACGAGAACGGCGACGTGGCGGTGGCGGGCCTGGCCGTCGCCGAGCCGTTCGACCTCGACTACCCCGAGGACCGGATGCGCGCGGAGGCGGGTCTGCTCGACGGGGTCGAGCTCGTGGGCACCGGCCCGCTGGCCGACCGGGTCTGGAGCCGGCCCTCCCTCACCGTCCTGGCCATCGACGCGACGCCGGTGGCGGACGCGTCGAACACGCTGGCTCCCAACGCCCGCGCCAAGGTCAGCATGCGGATCGCGCCCAACCAGGACCCGGCGGCCGCCATGGCCGCGCTGTCGCGGCACCTCACCGAGCACGCGCCCTTCGGCGCGAAGGTGACCATCAGCGAGGGCTCGGCCGGCTCGGGCACCGTCGTCGAGATGGCCGGCCCCGTCGCCGACCTGGCGCGCGCGGTGTACTCGGACGCCTTCCGGAACCCCGCGGTCGACATGGGCCAGGGCGGCTCGATCCCGATGGTGGCGGACTTCCAGCGCGCCTACCCCGACGCGCAGATCCTGGTCACGGGCGTGGCCGACCCCGACTCCCGGATGCACGGCATCGACGAGTCGCTGGACCTGATCGACCTGGAGGCCGCGGCGCTCGCCGAGGCGTCCCTGCTGCAGGGCCTCGCGGATCAGACCAGCGGTCGGTCCGCGTAGGGGACGCTCAGCACCAGCTGGGTCTCGGTGGCGACGCTGACCCGGTGGCGGATCTCCTTCAGCACGCGCTCGAGGTCGGCCGGTGACTCGACCTGCACCTTCAGCAGGTAGCTCGCCAGGCCGGCCATCGAGTAGCAGGAGACCACCTCGGGCAGGTCGGCGATCAGCTCGGGGAGCTCGTCCTCGCTCATGTCGTCGCGCAGCCGCACCGACACGAAGCCGGTGAGCAGCTTGCCGAGCGCCTGGGGGTCGACGATGGCCTTGTAGCCGGTGATCACGCCGCGCTGCTCCAGGCGCCGCACCCGCTGCTGCGCCGCCGAGGTGGACAGACCCGTCGCCTTGCCCAGGTCGGTGTAGGACATCCGCCCGTCGCGGGACAGGAGTCCGATGATCTGCTCGTCGATGCGTTCCACCGCACCATCGTGTCACACTGATGCATCATGAACGGGCCGCGCACACTACTTTTTGATTCAGCCTCCCTGTATTTCAGGGCATTCTTCGGCCTCCCGGCGTCTTTGACGACGCAATCGGGAGAACCTGTGAACGCTGTTCGGGGCCTGCTGGACTTTCTGGCACGTTTCATCACCGGGTACCGCCCCACCCAGGTCGCGTGCTGCTGGGACGACGCCTGGCGGCCCACCTGGCGCGTCGAACTGCTGCCCAGCTACAAGGCCCACCGCGTCGCGTTCGGCGACGTGGAGGAGGTGCCGGCCGAACTGAACGCGCAGGTGCCCTGGATCCGCGAGGTGCTGGACGCCCTCGGGCTGCCGATCGTCGGCGCCGCCGACCACGAGGCCGACGACGTGATCGCGACCCTGGCCCGCGGCGCGAGCACGCCGGTGGACGTCGTGACCGGCGACCGGGACCTGTTCCAGCTCGTGGAGCCGACCCGACCCACCCGGGTGCTGTACGTGGCGCGCGGCGTGGCCAAGCACGAGCGCGTCGACGACGCGTGGCTGCGGGCCAAGTACGGCATCGACGGCTCCGGCTACGTCGACTTCGCGGTGCTGCGCGGCGACCCCTCCGACGGGCTGCCCGGCGTGAAGGGCATCGGAGAGAAGACCGCCGCCGGGCTCATCGATCGCTTCGGGGACCTGGCCGGGATGGTCGCCCACGTCGACCAGCTCTCCCCCGCCGTGGCGCGGGCGCTGTCGTCCTCGGTCGACTACCTGGGCCCCGCCCAGCAGGTCGTCACCGCCGCCACGGACGCGCCCGTCCCGGCGGACCTGGACCTCACGCTGCCGAAGGCCCCCCGCGACCCGGACGCCTTCGCGCGCCTCGCCGAGGACCTCAACCTCGGCGGCGCCGCCGAGCGCATCCTGAAGGCGCTCGCCCTGCCCTGAGCCCGATCATCCTCGGGCGTCGAGCGGCCCGGATGCCAGTGCGCGCACGTCGGCCAGCGTGTCGGCCTGGTCGGCTGTCTTGTCGTCGCGGTAGCGCAGGACGCGGGCGAACCGGAGCGCCACGCCCCCGGGGTACCGGCTGGAGCGCTGCACGCCGTCGAAGGCGATCTCGACCACCTGTTCCGGACGCACCCTGACCACGTAGCCGTCGGTGGGCCTGTCGGCGAGCTCGGCGAAGCGCTCGGTCTGCCAGGCGAGCATCGCGTCGGTCATGCCCTTGAACGTCTTGCCCAGCATCACGAAGCCGTCGCCGTCGCGGGCGCCGAGGTGGATGTTCGACAGCGTCCCGGCGCGGCGGCCGTTGCCGCGTTCGACGGCCAGCACCACCAGGTCGAGGGTGTGGCGCGGCTTGACCTTGATCCAGCCGCTGCCGCGGCGTCCGGCCTGGTAGGGGGCAGCCAGGTCCTTGATGACGAGGCCCTCCTGCCCGGCGGCGACCACTTCGGCGAACCGGGTCGCCGCCCGCTCGGCCCCGCCCGGCTCGGCGGGGTCGACCCGGACGCCCGTGGTGCGGAACGCGGCCGGGACCACCTGCTCCAGCGCGGCGAGCCGCACCGAAAGCGGCTCGTCCAGCAGCACCCGGTCCTCGATCAGGAGGGCGTCGAAGAAGAACGGCGTCAGCCCGGCACCCGAGGCGTTCGCATCGTTCGGCGGCTGATCGCCGGCCGTCGGTGAGGGGTGGCGGCAGCAGCCGTTGCGGCGGCGATCTCCTGGAACGGGCGGGCTCGTCCGTCCGCGGCGAGGGCGAGCACCTCGCCATCCAGGACGACGCGTCCGACCGGAAGCGCCCGGACCAGCGCGGCCACCTCCGGCAGGCGCTCGGTGATGTCGTCCAGCGAGCGGGTGAACAGCCGCACCGCTTCGCCGTCCTTGTGCGCCTGGAGCCGGATGCCGTCCAGCTTGGTGTCCAGCAGGGCCTCCCCGGGCAGCTTGGCCAGCGCCTCGGGAACGCTCGGCGCCGAGGACGCCAGCATCGGCTGCACCGGCGTGCCGACGCTCAGCGTGAACTCCGCCAGGGCGGCCGCATCCCGGCGGGCCAGGGCGTCCGCGACGGGGGCGGGGCCGCCGGCGAACATCACCGCCCGGCGCAGCGCGGCCAGCGGGACGCCGTGGGCGGCGGCCAACCCCTCCACCACGGTCGACTCCTTGGCGCCCTGCAGCAGTTCGCCGGAGATCAGTGCGCTCAGGAACCGCTGCTCCGGGGCGGTTGCCGCGCCGAACAGCGCCTCGACCCGGGCCGACCGCAGGCCGGCCGACCCCGCGCCCGCGTAGCCGGTCAGGTCGTCCAGGGCGGCGTCCACCTGCGCCAGGGTGAGCGTCGGCTCGCCCACCGGGGTCGGGAGCGTGGCCAGCGTCGCCCACCCCACCCCGGTGCGCCGCTGCCGCGGCCTCCCGGAGAGGTAGGCGACGGCCAGCCCGGCGTCGGCCGGCCTGGCGCCGCGCAGCAGGGACGCGATCGCGTCCCGCTTGGCCAACCGGGACCGGGTCTCCCCGACCTGCGTCGAGGTCGCGACCACGTCGTGCAGCAGCATGGGAACCAGTGTTCACCGGAACGCCGTCCGGAGGCGAGCCCGCGGCCTACGCTGGTCGGAACGCGTCCGGCGCACCCCGGCCGCGCGCGCGGATCCGGGTCGCATCGAGGAGAGGCGGGCCATGCGAGGGCTTCGCATCGTGGGGCGGGTCGCGGGCGTGGCGCTCATGCTCGCGGGCGCGATCATGTGCCTGCGGATCGGGGGCGCGGCACCCCACCAACCCGAGTACTGGTACAGCGGTGGGGCGTGCAACCTCGCGATGTGCGGCGAACTCGTGGACACGCCCGCCTGGGTGGCGGCGTGGGAACCCTGGGCCTTCGGCCTGGGTGTGTTCCTCGCCGGGCAGTTCCTGCTCGTCGGGACGTCACCGGCGCCGCCACGACCCGACACCACCCCCGCCCAGGACGTCGCCCGCGCGGCGCTCGCCGGGGCCGTCGTCTTCGTGACCGCCGGCGTGTGGCACTGGAGCGTGGAGATGTTCGGGGCGCTGTCCGGGGGCTACCACACCGGGGTGTTCCTCACGTTGGCGGCGAGCGTGCCCCTCTGGTTGGTGCTGTTCCGTTGGGTGCCGGGCCAGGCGTCGACGGAGGTGCGCATCGTGACGCTCGCCGCCGCTCACCTCTACGGCCTCGTCATGGTGGTCCCGCTGTTGAGCAGGGCGTTCGCCCACCTCGGGACGGCCCCCAGGCTCGACCACGGCTCCCCCGCCTTCACGCTGGCGGCGCTCGCAGGGGCCGCGGCCAGCCTCATCGGGGCCGTGGTGTCGCGGTGGCGCGGCGGGCCTGAGCCGGCGGGCCGGGGCACGGAACCCCGCGCGGGTCAGCGGACGCGACCCGCCGGACGCAGCACGTAGACTGCGGCGCCGGCCAGCAGGTTGGGGGCGCGGCCCGACATCCGCAGGCGGCGTCCGGACTGGGTGTAAGTGAACCGGCGGTCGATCACCAGACCGAGGTGGTCGAACAAATCCTCCAGGTCGGTCAGCGTGGTGAACCGGAGGTTCGGGGAGTTGTACCAGGCGTACGGGATCTCCTTGGAGATCGGCATCCGGCCGCCCAGCAGCCGCAGCCGGTTGGGGTAGTAGCCGAAGTTCGGCACCGACACGATCATCCGCTCGGCGACCCGCGCCATGTGCTGCAGGACGCTCTCGGGCCGCAGCATGGTCTGCAGGACGCGCGACAGCACCACCGTGTCGTAGGAGTCGTCGGCCAGGTCGGCCAGCGCCACGTCGATGTCGCGGTCGATCACCGGGACGCCGCGGCGGATGGCGGCCAAGACGGCGTCCGGGTCGATCTCGACGCCGGTGCCGCGGCAGCCGCGGGTACGGATCAGGTGGTCGAGCAGGATGCCCTCGCCGCAGCCCAGGTCCAGGACGCGGGAGCCGTCGAAGATCTGGTCGGCGACCAGCGCGAGGTCGGGACGCAGCCCGTCGCGGCGGCTCATCGGGCCTCCTCCAGGGCGCGGTCGAGGAAGGCGCGCAGCGTGGCGTGGTAGACGGCGTCCTCCAGCAGGAACGAGTCGTGACCGTACGGCGAACTGAGCTCGCGGAACGTCACCGGCAGCCCGGCGCCCTCGAGGTGATGCAGCATCCGCAGGGTGTGGGCGGTCGAGAACCGCCAGTCGGTGTCGAAGCTCAGCAGCAGGTACCGGACCGGGTCGGCGGCGACGTGCACCAGCGCGTCCGGGCGGGCGAAGGGGTCGAAGTAGTCCATGACGCGCGACAGGTACAGATAGCTCAGCGCGTCGAACCGCTCCAGGAACGCCTGGCCCTGGTGGTCCAGGTAGCTCTCCACCGCGAAGTCGATCCCGAAGCCCCGCGTGGACTCCTCGTCCTGGGGGGCGCGGCCGAACTTCGCGGTGAGGGCGTCCTCGGACAGGTACGTGATGTGGGCCATCATCCGCGCGATCGACAGCCCGACGTCGGGGCTGGTGCCCGCCGCGGCGTAGCGGCCCTCGTGGAAGTGGGGGTCGTCGGTGATCGCCCGCCGCGCCACCGCCGAGAACGCGATGTTCTGCGCGGTGAGCCGGCTGGACGCCGCCACGATGATGGCGTGCGTCATGTCCTGGGGGTGGCTCAGCGACCACTGCAGCACCTGCATGCCGCCCAGGGAGCCGCCCAGCACGGCCAGCACGCGGCTCAGGCCCAGGTGGGCCAGCAGGGCCCGGTGCACCGTGACGAAGTCGGCGACGTCCAGCAGCGGGAAGTCCATGCCGTAGGCCTCGCCGGTGGCCGGGTCGATCGAGCCGGGCCCGGTCGTGCCGCGGCAGCCGCCCAGCAGGTTGGCCGACACCACGAAGAACCGGTCGGTGTCCAGCGGACGCCCCGGGCCGATGAGGTTGTCCCACCAGCCCGGACGTCGGTCGCCGGGGTGCCAGCCGGCGGCGTGCGCGTCGCCGGTCAGCGCATGGCACAGGTAGACGACGTTCGAGGCGTCCGGCGCGAGCGTGCCGTACGTCTCGTAGGCGACGTCGACCGGACCCAGCCGCGAGCCGTTCGCCAGCACGAGGGGATCCTCGGCGGTGAACAGCCGCGCGGTCTGCGTCTCGACGAGCCCGACCGAGCCGTCCTGCCAGATCTCGGTCACGCAGACAGTGCCTGATCCAGGTCGGCGATCAGGTCGTCGGCGTTCTCGATGCCGATCGAGAGCCGGACGCCCTCGGGCGCCACGCCGGCGTCCTTGAGCTCGGTCTCGGTCAGCTGGCTGTGCGTGGTGGTGGCGTTGTGGATGGCGAGGCTCTTGGCGTCGCCGATGTTGGCCAGGTGGCTGAACAGCTCCAGGCCCTCGATGAGCCGCGACCCGCCCTCGCGTCCGGTCTTGACGCCGAAGCTGACCAGGCCGCCGTAGCCGCGTCCGGCCAGCACCCGGTCGGCGACCTCGCGGTAGCGGTCGCCCTCCAGGCCGGGGTACTGGACCCAGGCGACCCGGTCGTCCTTCTCGAGGAACTGCGCGACCGCCAGCGCGTTGGTGCTGTGCCGCTCCATCCGCAGGTGCAGCGTCTCCATGCCGAGCAGGATCTGGAACGCGTTCATCGGGGCGATGGCCGCCCCGGTGTTGCGCAGCATGACGGTGCGGGCGCGCATGATATAGGCGGCCGGCCCGGCGGCGTCGGTCCACACCGTCTCGTGGTAGGCGTGGTCGGGGCCCGTCAGGTTGCCGAACCGCTCGGCGTTGGCCGTCCAGTCGAACTTCCCGCCGTCGACGATCAGGCCGCCCATCACGGTGCCGTTGCCCGAGAGGTACTTGGTGGCGGCGTGCACCGAGATGTCTGCGCCCAGATCGAAGACCCGCTCCAGGTACGGCGTCGGCACCGTGTTGTCGACGATCAGGGGCAGGCCCAGCGCGTGCGCCGCGTCGGCCCAGGCGGGGATGTCCAGCACGTTGAGGGCGGGGTTGCCCATGGACTCGGCGAAGACCAACTTGGTGCGGTCGTCCACCACGGACGCCAGCGCGCCGGGCTCGTCGGGGTCGACGAAGCGGGTCTCGACGCCGAACTGCGGCAGGGTGTGGGCGAACAGCGCGTAGGTGCCGCCGTAGAGCTTCGAGCTGGCGACGATGTTGTCGCCCGCGCCGGCCAGGTTGAGCACCGCGTAGGTGATCGCGGCCGCGCCGGAGGCGGTGGCCAGGGACGCCAACCCGCCCTCCAGGGCGGTGATCCGCTGCTCAAGGGTGTTCTGGGTGGGGTTCATGATGCGCGTGTAGATGTTGCCCGGCTTGCGCAGCGCGAACAGGTCGGCGGCGTGCGCGGTGTCGTCGAAGACGTAGCTGGTGGTCTGGTAGATCGGGACGGCGCGCGCGTTCGTCGCGGGGTCGGCCTGCTCCTGACCCGCGTGGACGGCCAGGGTCTCGATGCTGTAGTCGCTCATCTGTGGGTGCTCCTTCGGCGCGGGCGAGTGTCGTCAGCCTAGGCGCGGCCCGCCCGCGGCCTCTGCGGCGTCTCGCCCCCCGGCCAGCGCGAAGCGCTCCAGCACCTCGTAGCGCGCCCCCCTGTCGCGCAGGTGCGAGGCGATCAGCACGTGCTCGGCGGCCGTCCAGGCCGGCGAGGCGTAGGCGTCCAGGACGCGCAGCAGCCGGGTGGCGTCCAGGCCGCGCCCCGAGCGTCCCAGCGTCAGGTGCGGGCGGAAGCGCGTCCCGTCGACGGTCGCCCCGGCCCGCACGGCCGCGTTCCGGGCGCGGCGCGCCAGCGCGCCCAGCGCCTCGGTGTCGCCCTCGATCGCGGCGAACAGCACCTTGGCGCGCCGCGGCTCCGGGAAGCAGCCGCCGCCGGAGACCGACAGGCGCAGCGGGGGCGTCCGCTCCGCCACCTCGGCGAGCGCCTCGACGAGCCGATCCTGGTGGCCGGCGTCAACGTCGGGCAGGAAGGACGTGGTGAGGTGCCAGTGCTCCGGCGGGGTCCAGCGCAGGCGGGGCTCGGCTTCGCGGCGCGGAGCGCAGAAGGCGTCCAGGTCGGCGACAACCTCGGGCGGCGGGACGAGGGCCGTGAACAGGCGTGCTCCCATGTCGGCGAGCCTAGGCGATCCCGGCGCGACGGGAAGGCGGAGTCGACGGCAAGAAATTCGGTGTTTCGGACACGAGGCCGCAGGATCGCTGCCAATCTGTAACCCGCGAGGGGGTGTTATGCCCGATCCAACAGGCCTACAGTCTCGCGCAAGCCCGACCCAACGGGGGGTCGGGAGCATGCCCGTCCAACGGCGGATCGGGCAGATGGAGGAGGGATTTCCATGCGGTTGAAGTCACTCATCGCGGCGGGCCTCGCGGGCATGATCGCCCTCGCCGGCTGCGCTTCCCCCGGCGGCCAGACGGCCGCCCCCACAGGCGGCGGCGGGGCGACCACGCCCGCGGCGGCGGGCGGCGGCGACGTCGGGGTGTTCACCTGGTGGGCCGAGGGCTCGGAGAAGGTGGGGCTGGAGGCCCTGCAGAAGGTGTTCAAGGAGAAGTACCCCAAGAACACGTTCGTCAACCTCGCGGTCGCCGGCGGCGCCGGGTCGAACGCCAAGGCGAAGCTGGCCGCCGACCTGAAGAACAACAACCCGCCGGACTCCTTCCAGGGCCACGCGGGCGCCGAGCTCTTCGACTACATCCAGGCCGGCCAGATCGAGCCCGTCAACGACGTCATGGATGGCCTCGGCGGCGCCAAGGTGTTCCCCAAGAACCTGCTGGACCTGATCACGGTCGACGGCAAGATCTACTCCGTCCCCTCCAACGTGCACCGCTCCAACGTCGTGTGGTCGAACCCGACGGTGCTGGCCAAGGCCAACATCGGCGCCGAGGCTCCGGCCAGCCTGGACGCGTGGCTCGCCGACATGCAGAAGCTGAAGGACGCCGGCGTGCAGACTCCGCTCGCGGTCGGCACCGCGCCGTGGACGCAGCTCCACCTGTTCGAGAGCGTCCTGCTCAGCGAGTTGGGCACCGACGGCTACGTGCAGCTGTTCTCCGACGGCGACTGGACCTCTGAGAAGGTGAAGTCGGCGGTCGACAAGTTCGGCAAGCTGCTGTCCTTCGCCAACACCGGCGGCGCCGACGACTGGCCGCAGGCGACCGACATGGTCATCGACGGCAAGGCCGCCTACAACGTGATGGGCGACTGGGCGGTCGCGCAGTTCACCGAGAAGGGCAAGAAGGAGAAGACGGACTACCTGTACTGGCCGACCCCGGGCACCGACGGCACCTTCCTGTTCCTGGCCGACTCGTTCACGCTGCCCAAGGGTGCCAAGAACGCCAGCGGCGCCAAGGACTGGTTGAACACGGTCGGCTCGGCCGAGGGCCAGAAGGCGTTCAACCTGGCCAAGGGCTCGATCCCGGCGCGCACTGACGTGTCGGTCAGCGACTTCCCCGCCTACCAGCAGTCCGCGATGAAGTCCTTCCAGTCCGACAAGATCGCCCCCTCGATCGCGCACGGCGCGGCGGCCCAGCAGGCCTGGAGCTCCGACATCACCACGGCGCTGTCGAAGTACGTCACCGACAAGGACGCGGCGGCCTTCGTCACCGCGCTCGGCGCGGCGGCGTCCAAGAACCGCTAGGCACGCCACGACCGGACGCCGGGGCTCACGGGCTCCGGCGTCCGGCTGACGACGGGGGTGGGTATGAGGAACCGATGGCAGGGGCTGGCGATGGTCGCCCCGTCGATCGTCCTGGTGATCGTGTTCGTGTACGGGCTGATCGGCCAGAACGTGGCGACCTCCTTCGAGCGGGTCACGCAGAAGACGTTCGCCGGCAACGAGAAGGTCGTCGCCCAGGGCGGGGTCGCGAACTACGCCGACCTGCTGGCCGACCCCCGCTACCAGCACGCGTTGTGGAACCTGCTGGTCCTGACCGTGGTGTTCGTGGGCGGGACGATGCTGTTCGGCGTGCTGTGGGCGCTGCTGCTGGAGAAGGGCGTCTCGGGTGAGGGCTTCTTCCGGTCGGTGTACCTGTTCCCGATGGCGGTCTCCTTCATCGCGTCCGGCACGGTGTGGAAGTGGCTGCTGTCGCCGGGCATCGGCGACCACGAGGCCATCGGGCTGAACCGGCTGTTCCTGATGGTGGGCCTGCCGGGGCTGCAGAGCCGGTGGTGGACCGACCCCGGGCCGTTCAACATGGCGGCGATGGCGCTGCCGGCGATCTGGCAGCTGTCGGGGTACGTGATGGCGCTGTTCCTGGCCGGCTTCCGCGGCATCTCCGACGACCAGCGGGAGGCCGCCCGCGTGGACGGGGCGTCGGAGTGGCGGGTGTACCGGCACGTGCTGTTCCCGCAGCTCTCCCCCATCGCGCTGTCGGCGCTCATCATCATCGGCCACATGTCGATGAAGACCTTCGACCTGATCTACTCCATCGCCGGGCAGAACAACTACGTCGCCGACGTCCCCGCGACGCTGATGTGGGTGCAGCTGTTCCAGCAGCGCAACGCGCCGACGGCGGCCGCCAACGCGACGATCCTGCTGCTCATCGTGGCGGTGGTCGTCGTGCCCTACCTCGTCTACACCAACCGCACCGAGGGGGCGAAGGGCCGATGACGACCGTGATCGCGGCCGCGCCCCCGCGCCGGCGCGCCGCCACCCCCAGCCAGCTCACCTGGCGCTCGATCCGGATGGCCCTGCTGATCCTGTTCGCCGTCGGCGTCCTGATGCCGATCTACGTCGTGCTGGTCACCAGCTTCAAGTCCCCGGCCGACTTCTCGGTGGTGGACGCCTGGAACCTGCCGGCCCGGCTCAGTTTCTCCGGCTGGCAGGCCGCCTGGGAGGCGCTGGCGCCCGCGCTGGCCCGCTCGCTGGTGCTGGGCGTCAGCGCAGCGGTGATCTCCTCGATCCTCGGCTCGATGAACGGCTTCGTGTTCGCCAAGTGGCGGTTCCCGGGGGCCAACGTCGTCTTCACGCTGTTCCTGTTCGGGATGTTCATCCCCTACCAGGCCGTCATGATCCCGCTGCAGCAGCTCATGATCGGCCTCAACGACACCGTGCCGGCGCTCTACGGCATCCCGACGCTGATCATCGCCCACGTCATCTACGGCATCCCGATCTGCACGCTCATCTTCCGCAACTACTACGCCACCGCGGTGCCCGACGAGATCCTGGAGGCGGCGCGCGTCGACGGGGCCGGCATGTGGCGGATCTACTCCTCGATCGTGCTGCCGGTCTCCGCCCCCGCCTTCGTCGTGACGCTGATCTGGCAGTTCACCTCGGCCTGGAACGACTTCCTGTTCGCGCTGTTCCTGACCGACCGCAACTCCGGACCCGTCACCTACGCGCTGCAGGAGCTGGCCTCGGCGCAGAACCCGGACTACTCCCGGATGATGGCGGGCGTGCTGATCGCGTCCCTGCCCACGCTGCTGGTCTACATCCTGCTGGGCCGGTACTTCGTCAGCGGCCTGATGAGCGGCTCGGTCAAGTAGCCGCCCGCGCGGCCGTGGGAGGATGGGTCCCGACGAAAGGACACCGATGGGAACCCTGGAAGACCGGCTGCACGGCGACATGATCGCCGCGATGAAGGCGCGCGACGGCGAGCTGACCACGACGCTGCGGATGGCGATCGGCGCGCTCAAGAACGAGAAGGTGGCCGGCAAGCAGGCCCGGGAGCTGAGCGCAGAAGACGAGATCGCCGTGCTGCAGCGCGAGGTCCGGACCCGCCGCGACTCGGCGCAGGCCTACACCGACGGCGGGCGTCCCGAGCTGGCCGCCAAGGAGCTCGCCGAGGCCGAGGTGCTGTCGGTCTACCTGCCCTCCATGCTGTCCGAGGACGAAGTCGACGCCCTGGTGGCCGAGGAAGTCGCCGCGGCGGAGGCGGCTGCCGGAGAGAAGCCGACGATGCGCCAGATGGGCGCTGTTATCAAGGCGGTCAACGAGCGGGCGGCCGGACGCGCCGAGGGCCGGACCGTGGCGGCCAAGGTCAAGGCCGCCCTGTCCTGACGCGGGGGCGACGCCTCGTCCTGCCGCGGGCGCGCGCGGCGGGCGTAGCGTGGAGTCCACCGCACGAAGGAGTCGGGATGACCGAGCAACTGCGTCTCAAGCGCGTCTATGAGGAGGCGTCCTCCGACGACGGCTTCCGCGTCCTGGTGGACCGCCTGTGGCCCCGCGGCGAGAGCCGGGCGAAGGCGGACCTCGACCTGTGGGACAAGGACGTGGCCCCGAGCACCGAGCTCCGCGACTGGTTCGGCCACGACCCCGCCCGGTTCGCGGAGTTCACCGCGCGCTATCGCGCCGAACTGTCCGGCTCGGACGCCCTGGACCACCTCGTCGGGCTGCTGGAGCCGCACGCGCTCGTGACGCTGCTCTTCGGGGCCCGCGACACGGTTCACAATCAGGCGGTGGTGCTGGCCGACGTGCTGGCGGAGCGCCTCGGCGTCCCGGCACCGACCGCCGTCAGCTGAGCCGACCGGCGGCCGAGGTCGGCCGGGCCCGCCCCCCGAGTTCCGCGGCGCCGAGGGCCGCCAACGGGATGGCCGTGACCAGCAGTTCGAAACGGTCCGGCAGGTCGAGCGCGGCCAGCACCGGCGCGCGCCGCGCCCGCTCCCGCAGCCGGTCGCGGACGGCCTCGGCCAGCGGCTCCCCCAGCGAGGTCAGTCCCCCGCCCGCCACGACCAGGTCGACGCCCGCGGCGAAGACCAGCACCTGCACCGCCGTCGCGATCCCGTCGCTGAGAGTGTGCAGCGCGGCCGCAGCGCGCCGATCCCCCGCGGCCGCCGCCACGAACGGGTCGGGCCTCGGGGTCGGCACCGGCCACAGCCGGGCGAGCGCCGATCCCGACGCGATCGTCTCCAGGCAGCCGGTCTGCCCGCACGAGCAGGGAACCCCGGTGCCGACCGGCAGGTGGCCGATCTCGCCGGCGGCCCCGCGGGGTCCCCGGACCACCTCGCCGTCCACCACGACGGCGGCGGCGAGTCCGGTGCCGAGGTTGAGGTACCCCAGCCCCAGGTCGGCGTAGCGCGACGAGCGCGCGCACAGCGCCTCGCGCGCCCCGAGGCCCGCCGCCTTGACGTCGTTCTCGACGCTCACCGGCAGGCCCAGCTCCGCCCCCAGCAGCGGGCCCAGCTCGAGGCGGTCCACCCGCAGGTTGGCCGCGTGCAACACGGTTCCGGTCGCGCCGTCCACCAGGCCGGGCATGCACGCCCCGACGCTGAGGCTGCGCGCCTCCTCGTCGTCCAGGGACGCCTCCGCGATGGCGCGGCGGGCGATCCGCACCGCCGCCGCGAGCACGGCGTCGGGCCCGCTGCCCGAGCGGGTGGTCTCGTGGGCGATGACCTTGTCGTGCGGGTCCAGGACGACCGCGGCGGTCTTGGTCCCCCCGATGTCGATCCCGAGCTTCATCGCGAAGCACTCCCCTCGGGCACCTCGACGGGATCGGGAAGCCGGGTGAGCAGTTCGACGAGGGCGCGCCCGACCCCCGCGGAGGCCCCGTAGGTGACCAGATCGCCGAAGCCTCGGGGCCAGCCGCACTCCACGACGATCACGGGGTGACCGGCCGCGCGCAGCGCGTCGGCCACGGCCGGCGCGGGATGCCCGGCCGCCAGGCCGCGCGCGACCACCGCCACCTTCGCACCGGGCGGCACATCGCCCGCGGCGATGGTGGCCCCGACGGCCGCCGCCCCCCAGACGACCCGCCCGACGGCCAGGTTGGCCTCCGACTCGACCTGGACGATGGCGGCGGGGGCGTCGTCGGCCAGCCACGCCGCGGCGCCGGCGCCGATCTCGAAGGCGTCGGCGATCTCGGGACGCGGGTCGGTTCCGGGTGCCGGGGCGGGCGACGGGGTGGCCTGGTCGTCGATGAGCGCCTGCACGCGGGCGGCCGAGGCCGCCAGCTCCTCGGGCTCGATCCGGCCCTGCGCCACGGCGTCCTCGATCGCCGCGACGACCCGCTCGAGCAGGTCCGGCCCGGTGTTCGGGCCGAGGCAGAGCAGGTCGGCGCCGGCGGCCAGCGCCCGGACGGCCGCCTCGGGGATCCCGATGTCGCCCGACGCGCCGGCCATGTCGAGGGCGTCGGTGACGATGACGCCGCGGAACCCGAGCCGGCCGCGCAGTTCGCCGCGCAGCACCGCCGGGGAGAACGTGGCGGGCCGCTCGGGGTCCAGCGCCGGCACCACGATGTGCGACGTCATGACGGCAGGGATGCCCGCCTGCACGACGGCCCGGAACGGTTCGAGCTCGCGGGCGTCGAGCACCTCGCGGGTGGCGTCGACGCGCGGGAGGGCGAGGTGGGAGTCCGTGGTGGTGTCGCCGTGGCCCGGGAAGTGCTTGGCGCAGGCGGCCACCCCGGCGTCCCGCAGGCCCCGGACCCACGCGACGGCGTGCCGGGCGACCAGCGGGGCCGTCGCTCCGAACGACCGGACGCCGATCACCGGGTTGTCGGGCGCGGAGTTGATGTCGACGACGGGGCCCAGATCCAGCCCGATGCCCAGCACGGCCAGGTCGCGGCCGATCCGGCGGGCGGACGCGGCGGTGAGCGCGGGGTCGTCGAGCCGCCCCAGGACGGCGTTGCCCGGCTCCGGGGATCCGGCGAGGTAGTGCAGCCGGGTGACGTCGCCGCCCTCCTCATCGGTGGCGATGAGGAGGCCCGGGCACCGGCGGTGCAGATCGGCGCACAGCGCGGAGACGGCCGCCGGGTCGGCGATGTTGGCCCCGTAGAGGCACACCGAGGCGAGCCCATCCCGGTGCGCGGCGACGAGCCAGGCGGGCACGGTCATGCCGTCGAAACCGGGCAGGAGCGTGCGGAGGATGAGGCGCCGCAGCGCCCCTGTGGTGGTGTCCATGATCAGCCCTTCACCGCTCCGCCGACCAGGCCGCTGGACATCCGCCCCTGGACCAGCAGGAAGAACACGATGACCGGCAGGGCGACCAGCGTCGAGGCGGCCATCACCTGCCCCCAGTCCGTCTCGCGGGTGGCGCTGGCCTGCAGGAAGCCGCGCAGCCACAGCGGCAGGGTCCGGGACTGCTCCTCGGTCATGATGACCAGGGCGATCGTGAACTCGTTCCACGCCTGGAGGAAGGCGTACACCCCCGAGGCGACCAGTCCGGGCGCGAGCAGCGGGAACGTGATGCGCAGGAAGGCCTGGGTGCGGGACAGCCCGTCGACCATGGCGGCCTCCTCCAGGTCCACCGGGACACCGGCGACGAAGCCGCGCAGCATCCAGACGGTGAAGGGGACGACCGCGGCCGTGTAGAGCACGATCAGGCCGATCGCCTGGTTGAGCAGCCCCAGGGAGCTCATCATCTTGTACTGCGCGATGAACAGGCCCTCGGCGGGCAGCATCTGGATGAACAGCAGCGCCAGGATGAAGGAGCGCCGGCCGCGGAACTTGAACCGGCTAATCGCCAGGGCGCCGAGGAAGGCGATTACGATCGCCGCCGCGA
Source organism: Propioniciclava coleopterorum (assembly GCF_011393335.1). Lineage (NCBI taxonomy): Bacteria > Bacillati > Actinomycetota > Actinomycetes > Propionibacteriales > Propionibacteriaceae > Propioniciclava > Propioniciclava coleopterorum. The sequence goes on from NZ_CP049865.1 coordinate 3,385,889, forward strand.
CGGTGCACAGCGTCACCACCAGCGACGTGCCCAGGGCGCGGACGAAGGCCGGATCGGAGATCACCGTGACGAAGTTGTCCAGGCTGCCGTCGGCGAACGGGGTCAGCGTGGGCGTGGTGCGCTGCAGGATGACGTTGGGCAGGAAGGCCGAGTTGATCATCCAGTAGACGGGGAAGACCCAGGCCAGCGCGATCACGATCGCGACCAGGCTCCACAGCACGGTCGTCGGGCGCGGGAGGCGGCGGCGAGGGGTCGGGGCGGCCGCACGGGACGGGCGCTGGTCGGCCCGGACGGGGGCCGCGGCGGTGTCGGCGCTCATCACGCCTCCTCCTCCTTCATCAGGGAACGGACGTAGTACCAGGAGATGGCCACGGTGAGGGCCAGCATGAACACCGACACGGCGCTCGCCATCCCGAAGTCACCGGCGCCGGTGCCGAGTTGGTAGATGTAGGTGCCGAGCAGGTGGGTCTCGTTGGGGAAGCCGCCGGCGTCCTGCAGCAGGCGGATCTGGGTGAACACGCGCAGGTCCCAGATGATCTGCAGCAGCAGCACGATCGAGACGACGGGCGCGATCAGGGGGAGCATGATGTGGCGGACGCGCTGCCAGCCGGTGGCGCCGTCCATCTGGCCGGCCTCCAGGATCTCCGGGGAGACCTGGGTGAGCCCGGCGAAGATCGACAGGGCCACGAACGGGACGCTCATCCAGATGACGATGATCGCCGCGATGGCGAAGAACGACAGGGGTTCCACGAGCCAGTTGTGGCCCGCGGCGTCCACGCCGAGCCGGACGAGGAACCAGTTGAGGAAGCCGCGGCGCCAGTCGACCAGCCAGACCCACACGGTCATGGTGGCGACCACGGGCATGGCCCAGGCGACGAGCATCGCGATCTGGAGCAGGATGCGGAGCGGTGCCGGGACGCGGCGCATCAGCAGGGCCACGAGGCCCCCGATGACGACGGTGGAGAAGGCGCAGACGAAGCAGAAGGCCAGCGAGCGCAGGATGACGGCCCACAGGTTGGGGTCGGTGACCAGGGCGGCGTAGTTGCCCAGCCCGATCCACTCGGGCGGCTGACCGAACTGCTGGAGCAGGCCGAACTTCTGGAAGCTGGTGACGAGTTGCCACCCCACCGGGTAGCCGAGAGCGGCGAGGAGCAGGGCGACGGTGGGAAGGATGAGAAGCAGGGGCACGCGACGGCGCGTGGGCATGGTGCAGCCTTTCGGATTGGCCGAGGGTGGCGCGGTCGGCGACGCGACGTTGCGTCGCCGACCGCGCCGGGTCGACCCGTGATGGGTCGGTGCCTCAGATCACTTCAGGTTGAGCATCGGGGTGATCTTGGCGTCGTACTCCTTGGCCAGGCCCGCGAGGTCGTCGGTGTCGCGGATCTTGCCGAAGAACTCCTCCAGCACGGTGGCCGACTCGACGGCCGCCCAGCCGGGAGCGGCCGGGGTGAGCTTGGAGTTGCTGGCCGACTCGATCAGGGCCTTGGCGAACTGGTCGTCGCCGAGGCTCTTGACGTAGTCGCTGTTGGCCGGCCCGAGGCCCGCTTCGCCCAGCTTCGTCTGGTACTCGGAGCTGAAGATGATCCGCATCAGGTCCTTGGCCAGGTCCTGGTTCTTGGACTTGGCGGAGATACCGATGTTGGAGCCACCGGCGAACACCGGGGCGGGCTTGCCGTCGTTGCCCGGCAGGACGAACGTCGAGAACGTCGCGTCGTTCCAGGTGCGGATCGGCTTGCCGTCCTTCTCGCCGAGGTCACCGATCGACCAGTGCGCCCAGCCGGGAGCCATGATCGTCGCGGCGGCCAGGCTCGTCTTGCCCGTCTCGTTGCCCTTGTCGTCCTTGATGACGTCGGAGTCGTTGACGTAGAGCCACGGCGTGGCGTCCTTGGCGTCGGCCGGCGCCTTCGAGGCGTTGCGGTAGAGGTCCTGCAGCTGCGTCAGGCCCTTCAGCGTGTTGGCGTCGGACAGCGTGGAGACCCACTTGCCGTTCTCCTTCTTGGCCAGATCGCCGCCGTTGGCGAAGATCCAGGAGATGCCGTTGCGCCAGTCCTGGCCGCCGAGGAAGAAGCCGCTGAAGTTCTGGATGCCGCGCGGGTTCTTCGCGGTGATGTCCTTCACCGACTGGTTGAACTCGTCCAGCGTCTTGGGCGGCAGGGTGGTGCCCGCCTCCTTCCACAGGTCGGACCGCACGAACATGTAGCGCGAGCCGAAGTAGTACGGCAGCGTGTAGTTCTTGCCGTCGACCGCGCCGACCTCCACGAAGCTCTGCAGCAGCTTGTCGCCGCCCAACTCCTTGTACAGATCGCTGATGTCGGCGAACGCCCCCACGTTGGTGAACGTCGGCGACTGCGTGTTGCCGACCTCGGTCACGTCGGGGGTGTTGTTGGCGTCGGGCAGCTGGGTCGTCAGCTTGGTGACGATGTCGCCCCAGGTCTGCTCCTCGACCTTGAGGGTCGCGCCGGTCTTGCTCTTGAACTCGTCGGCGAGCCATGCGCGGAGGTCGTCCGGCGTGTCACCGCCGATCACCCACATGGTGATGGAGCGGTCGGCGTTGGCCGCCCCCGTGGTCGTCGGTGCGGCGGTCGGCTGGCTGCCGGCTCCCCCGCAGGCGGAAAGGAGCAGCGCTGCCGACACTGCCAGCGCCGTTGTCACCTTCACTCCGAGTCGTGTGGCCATGTCCCCGTGATTCCTTTCTGGTGGCCGCTCGCGGCCGTTTGCGATGAGCACACCGGGTGCGGCGTGCTGCGTGTGGCGGTGGAAGTCCCCCGCAGGGGTGTCAGGCGACTCCCAGTTGGTCCCACAGGACGAGCACCGCTGCGCCACGCAGCACGATGTCGTCGGGATCCGAGGCACGCCGCACGACCCGCTCCGTCGCGGGTCGGGCGAGCAGCCTGGACCTTAGGGTTGCGTCGACCTGGCCGAGCAGGACGTCACCGACGAGCCCCTGGGGACCGGCGATGACCACCTCCTCCAGGTCGAGCGCGGCGACGACCGGCGCGATCGCGATCGCGAGTCGTTCGCCCCCGTCCCGCAGGGGCCGCTCCGGGTCGTCCGGATCGGCCTCGGCGAGGAGACGTTCGAGGTTCGGTGCCGACAGCCACGTCTCGAGGCAGCCGGACTTCCCACAGCGGCAGGCCGACCCGTTGTCGGTGCCGACTGTGACGTGGCCGATCTCACCGGCCGCGTAATGGGCGCCGCGGACGCGCTGTCCGCCGACGATGAGGCCGCAGCCGACGCCGCGACCGATCTTGACGAGCATCATGTCGTCGCTCCCGCCGCCGAACGTGCTGACCGCGTGCGCGGCCGCGTCGGCGTCGTTGGAGACGAAGACGGGCAGGCCCGTCGCCTCGTGCAGCACCTCGCGCAGCGGGACGTCGTCCCAGCCGAGGTTGGGCGCCGTGTCCACGGCGCCGCCGGGCCCGACGATGCCGGGCGTCCCGACACCGATGCCCAGCAGGGGCGCCGTCGCGGCGGCGATCGCCTCGTGGACCAGTTCCACCACGGCGCGCACGACGGGGTCCTCGCGCGGGTCGACGGCGGCGTCCGCGATCGGGGGCACCGGGCGCTCGACGCGGCTGAGGATCGTGCCGTCCAGGTCGAGGACCGCCGCGCGCAGCACCTGGTGTTCGGCCAGGTCCACGCCGACGATCTGCAGCCCGCTGCGGTTCACGTCCACCAGCGTCGCCGGCTTGCCGGGCCTCCCCTGCGCCGCCGGCCCCACCTCGACGGCGTGGTTGCTGCCCAGGAGTTCCGCCACCAGGTCGCTGACCGTGACCTTGGTGAGCCCCACCGTGCGGGCCAGGTCGGCCCGGCTCATGGGGCCGGCGCTGTAGAGCGACTGCAGGATCAGACTGAGGTTGTGGCGGCGCCCGTGCGTCGGCAGCATCGCGCGATGGGGATGCGCGCGTCGTGCACGGGGAGCCACGTTGGTCATAGGAGTTAGTAAACCTAACTAACTCTCACCACGCAAGCGATCGGGCCCAGGAGTGCATCACGAATCGGTAACCCCGCGGGGCGCCGGCCGGCGCGGGATCAGGCCCGCGGCGCGTCGGCCTCCCCCGCGTCGGGCTCCGCGCCCGGATCGACTGCGCCGCCCAGGGCGTCGAGGTCGGGCACGTCTCCCTCGGGCACGTCTCCCTCGGGCGTCCAGCCGTCGGCGTACGTCCCGGTGGCGTAGTCGTAGTCGACCGGACGGCCCTCCTCGTCGGTGCGCTGGTACCACTCGGTGACCGCGGAATCGTGGGAGTCGAAGTCCGCGCCCGCCCCCTCGCCCTCGGCCGACCGGCGCACGACGAGGTCGAAGTCGTCGCCGTAGCGGTCGACGCCGCGGCGCACCGCGTTGCGCAGCGCCGAGGTGGCATACGACTGCCGGATCACCAGGGGGTCGGAGCGCAGGTCCTTCGCGAAGGACAGCATCATGAGGATGAGGATGATCGCGAACGGGATCGCCGAGACGATGATCATGTTCTGCAGGCCGTTGAGGGCGTCGCCGCCACCCACGAGCAGCATCACGACCGCGATGCCCATCATCGCCAGCCCCCAGAAGATCGTGACGGGCTTGTCGGGGTCGGACTTGCCCCGCTGCGACAGCGTCCCCATCACCAGGGACGCCGAGTCGGCGGAGGTGATGAAGAAGATCGAGATGACGACCATGCCGATGATCGGGGTGATCTGCGCCAGCGGCAGCGTGCTCAGCACGTGGAAGAAGAGCTCCTCCGGCGGGCCGTCGGCGGAGATGGAGTCGCCGTTCTGCCGCAACCAGATGCTCGTCCCGCCGAGGATGCCGAAGGTGAACATGCACACCAGGGTGGGCATGGTGATGACGTAGAGGACGAACTCGCGGATCTTGCGGCCGCGCGAGATCTTGGCCAGGAACAGGCCCACGAACGGCGACCAGGAGATCCACCAGGCCCAGTAGAAGACCGTCCAGGCGCCGGTGAACTCGGCCGCCTCGGGCCCGTAGGCCGGGCCGAGGCCGAGCATGTGGAAGAAGCTCTGCGCGTACTCCATGATCGCGGCGGGCCACATGTTGAGGATGAACAGCGTCGGCCCGGCGATGAAGATGAACAGCGACAGCGACAGGGCCAGCGCCATGTTGATGTTGGACAGCCAGCGGATCCCCCGCCCGACGCCGGAGACCGCCGAGGCGATGAAGCAGGCGGTCAGGATCGCGACGATGCCGATCAGGGCGGCGTTGGGGAGCTTGCCGAGCCCGCCCACGATCTCGACGCCGCGTCCGATCTGCATGGCGCCGATGCCCAGGGACGCCGCCGTGCCGAACAGCGTCGCCACGATCGCGAACATGTCCACCAGCCGCCCGGCGACGCCCTCGACGCTGCGGCGTCCCAGCAGGGCGGTCAGGATCGCGCTCATCAGGGGGACGCGGCCGCGGCGGTAGGCGCCGTAGGCGATCGCCCCGCCCACCAGGCCGTACACCGCCCAGGGCCCCACGCCCCAGTGGAAGAACGTCTGCGCGAGCGCCTTGACGGCCGCCTCCGGGGTCTCCGCGGTCGCCGCGCCCGGCGCCGGCGACTGGTAGTAGGTGAGCGGCTCGAGCGGGCCGAAGAAGATGATGCCGATGCCGATGCCCGCCGAGAACATCATCGCGACCCAGGAGAACTTGCGGTACTCGGGCTCCTCGTCGTCCTTGCCCAGCGGGATGGTGCCGTAGCGGCTCATGCCGATGAAGAGCATGAACAACACGATGACCGCGACCAGACCGGTGAACAGCCACCCGACGTTTGCCAGCGTCCAGTTCAGGGCCGCCGTGGAGACGGTGGACAGCGACTCGGTCGACACCACGCCCCAGACGATGAAGGCCAGGATCAGCGCCGCGGTGACGCCGAACACCACCTTGTCGGTGCCGTAGCGGTTCCGCTGTTCCTCGACGCCGATCCCGGGGACGAGCGCCGGGTGGATGCCGTGCGGGTAGGTCTCGTCGACCTGCTTGAGCAGCCGCTTGGCCGCCGTTCCGAGCCCTGCGCGGGGCTTGGGATCCTGCGTGTCGTCGCCCATGGGGAGTCCCCCTCCGTTCGGCCGCTTGCCGGGGTTGATGTCTCGTGGCCGCTAGGCAGACTACCCCGGGCGGTTCGGACGCCCCCGCGCGGGCGCGTCCAGGAAGGGCCTCAGTGGGACGCCCGGCGCAGCTGGAACGCGCCGACCAGGCCCAGGAACAGGAACAGCGTCGCGACCACCAGGGACCAGCGGGTGGCGTCGGTGAAACCGGCCGAGAGCGCGTCGACGGCGGCAGCGGTGTGCTCCCCCAGCGGGCTGTGGACGCCCTGGGCGCGCAGCTGACCGATCATCGTGCCGGCCGAGCTGCGGGTCACCGACGCGAGCTGGTCGGCCTCGGCGCCGGTGATCCCGGCGGCGCCGAGCGACGCGGGCAGCGTGGCGGCCAGCGACACCGACAGCGCGGCGCCGGCGAAGGCGGTGCCGAGCGCGGACCCGATCTGCCGGACCGTGCTCTGGGTGGCCGAGCCCTGCCCCGACACCTCCACGGGAACGTCGCGCAGGACCGTCCCGGTGAGCTGCGCGGACGCCAGCCCCAGGCCGAGCCCGTAGACCACCAGCGGCACCCCGACGAGCCAGCCTGAGCTGTCGGGCCGGATCAGCAGCGCGAGCGCGAGCACCCCGACCACCTCGAGGGTGAGGCCGATCAGGACCGTGCCCGGTGCGCCGTAGCGGGCGGCCAGGTGCCGGGCGGACGCCCCGGAGAAGAACGCCCCGACGGCCATGGCGGCGAGCACGAGGCCCGCGCCCATGACGTCAAGGCCGAGCGCGTTGATGAGGTACAGGGGCAGCACGAAGATGATGGCGAACTCCCCCACGGCCACCATGGCGGCGGTGGTGTTGCCCCACGAGAACGTGGGCAGCTTGAACAGGTTGAGGTCCAGCAGCGCCGAGCGGCGGACCTTCTCGCGGTGCCGCTCCCACACCACGAAGAGCGTGAGCGCGACCGCGGCGACCGCGAAGGCGACCGGCACGATCGAGACGGGGGCGGTGGCGGGCCACGTCAGCCCGAGGAGGTTCAGGTCGGCCTTGGGCGTCCACCAGCCGAGGTCGGGACCCTCGATGATGGCGAACACCAGGGCGCCGAAGCCGATCCCGGACAGCAGCGCGCCGTCCACGTCGGCACCGGGCCGCCCCTGCGCCCCTTTGGTCTCGGGGACGGTGAACAGGGCGGCGACGAACACGATGGCGCCCAGCGGGATGTTGACCAGGAAGATCCAGTGCCAGGAGGCCCATTGCGTCAGGGCGCCGCCGGCCAGCGGCCCCACGGCGGCGGCGCCGGAGATGACCGCGCCCCACACGCCGAAGGCGGCGCCTCGGTACTTCCCGCGGAACACGGCGTTCACCGTCGACAGGGTCGAGGGCATGATCATGGCGGCGCCGACGGCCTGGACGGCGCGCGCGGCGATCAGCGGCGTCGCCGCGTCCGCGAACGCGGCCAGGACGCTGCCGCCCACGAAGACCACCAGGCCGACCAGGAACAGCAGCCTGCGGCCGAGCCGGTCGGCGAGCCGGCCGGTGGAGAGCAGCAGCGCGGCCAGCAGCACCGCGTACAGGCTGTTGACCCACTGGGCGTCGGTGAGGTCCAGGTGGATGTCGCTGATGATGGTCGGCAGCGCGACGCCGACGATGGTGCCGTCCAGCACGATCAGGCCGAGGCCCGTCGCGAGGACGGCGAGCGCGAACCAGTCGCGGCGCGTGGGCGCCGCGACTGGTTCCGAGGTGGTGGAGGTGCTCACAGGCTCAACGATGCCGCAACGTCCTCGGTGGCGGGGACCTCGCGCTGCTTGAGCGCCTTGCCCAGCATGAGGAAGAACAGGATGAACGCGGCCGTGAGGAGCATGTGGCCCATGCCGGCGACGCCGGCGATCATCTTGGTCGACTCCAGGCCCAGGACGGTCAGGGAGCCGTGCCAGATCAGCATGGCGCTGGTGAGCACGACGCCCGCGTTCCACGTCCAGAAGAACCAGTCGAACATCTTCGAGCCCGACAGCGAGAACGCCTTCTCGGTGAGCAGGAAGATCAGCCCGAAGATGGTGCCGAGCGTCAGCAGGTGCGTGTGCGCCAGGCCGAGCTGGGTGAACTGCCCCTCGGGGAAGCCGTTGAGCTTGGTGAACTCGCGGTAGAACAGGCCGGACGCGACGCCGACGGCCATGTACGCGAACGAGGCGTAGTAGAGCTTGCGCATGAAGACATTTCCTTTCCCAGGTACGTCTTCAAGACTAGAAATGCCTTGTCGCGTGGGCATCAACCGTTCGGTTGATCAGCCCTCCACCGTTCCATGCTCCGCCTCGTACTGCGCCTTGTTCCACAACGCGAAGTAGAGAACGGTGGTCCAGTGGAAGACGCCCATCGTGCGCAGTTGGTCGCGGTCGTCGCATTCGTCGTCGAACCGCAGCCCCTCGAATGGCTCCAGCACGGGCTGATCGGCCTTCTGGGCGGCCCGCGCGAGCACGGCGGCCGCCTGCTGCGGGTCCGCGGGGAGCGCGTCCACCGCGGCGCCGGCGCGGCGGCAGCGCTCCACCTCCTCGTCGACCATGGCGGCGAGCCGGTCGATGTCGTTCTCGGACATGATGTCGACCTCGATGGTCTCCAGCAGGACGTGGCTGTCGCGGTGCTCGGCCAGGAACTGCGCGGACTCCTCCAGCGCGCGCAGGAAAAGCTCGGTGTTCGCGGGCGGCTCCGCCTCGGCGGTGGCCTTCGGCGCAGCGGGCGTCCCCCGGACAGGGCTCGCGCGACGCGGGCGAACAGCCCGGGCTCGGGCTCCGGCTCGGCCGCGGCGGGCGCCGGCGGCGTGGTCGCGATGATCCGGGCCGCCTCGAGGAAGCGCTCGACCCGGGCGAAGCCCAGGGTGTAGTCGCCGCTGATGGCGTGCAGCGGGCCGCGGCTGGTCACGTTGCCGTCGGCGTCCTCGTCCTCCAGCCCCTCCGAGATCAGCGAGGCGCAGGCCTGGGTGTCCCCCGAGGCGAGAAGCCGGTACAGGAACGGCACGTCGTAGGGCCACTCGGACAGTCCCTCGATGCGCTCGGGGCGATCGCTGTAACTGCGGGGGCGGTTGCTCAGTGCGTACAGGTAGGACCGATTGGCCATGACGGGTCTCCTCAGGGTGGTGTGGCGGCAACCTAGCAGCCCTCGCCAACACCGCCGGCGTCCCGGTCAGCCGATCGGCATGTCCTCGCCGCGCTCGCGCACCCAGGCCGCGGACGACGTGGAGGTGAGCGCGATCAGGGCCAGGCACTGCAGCGTGGCGCCCAGCAGCGTCCCGTTGAAGCCCAGGCGGGCCGCGCCGGTGATGTAGTCGATGGCGGCGAACAGCACGCCCAGCCCCAGCAGGACCATCAGGGCGAACCGGGACCGTGGCCCGCGGCGCAGCACGCCGCGCACCAGGAGGATCTGGACCAGCAGGATCACGACCCCGACCGCGATGACGAAGCCGCGGGCCCACGCGTCCTCGTCGGGGGTGCCCAGGGTGCCCGGGTCCTGGATGGCCTCGATGATCATCGAAGCGACCGACATCGCGGTGACCACCAGGGCGAGCAGCGCCGCCAGCACGATCGACACCGGGGCGCGGCGCAGGGACACGGTCCGGCTCGGGGTCCCCCGTCCGGGCTCCAGGGCCCCGTCGCTGGTGGTCTCGTCCTCCGTGCCGGACGGCAGGGCCGGCCCCGCGACGGCGACGGCGTTGAGATCGAGGATGGGGAGGTTTCCGTCGGTGACGAACTGGTCTCCCCCGCCGTTGCGGGAGTGGTAGCCGGTCGTGAAGTGGGGCAGGTCGTGCACCACGACCGCGTCGTTGTGGCGGAGCACCGAGTCGATGATGTGGTCGCGCTCGATGTCGGTGTTCTCGTCGATCCGGTGCGTGATCTGGAAGGTGAAGAGTGACAGCCCCACGTTGGTGTCGTAGGTGCCCGCCCCCAGCCAGTCGACGTGGGTGCCGCCGGGCAGCAGCCAGCCGGGCGGGGTGTGCCAGAACCGGACGTGGTGGCGCTGCTTGGGGTTCCCCGCGACCTCCTGCTGGTAGGCGACGTCCTGGCGGCGCCCGAACAGGGTCAGCGGCGAGACGGGCGCCGTCGGGTAGCTGCGCCGGGTCAGCGTCGAGACCACGATCCCCCACGTGGACGCCGGGGTGATGTCGTCGGCGCGGTGCCAGCCGGCCCGCAGCATCACGGCGTCCAACTGTTCGACCTCGCCGTCGACCGCCAGGTTCACCGGGTCGCCGAGCAGCCCGTCGGTGGTCCGGGTGCGGCCGAAGAAGTAGTCGGGGACGTAGAAGTCGGTCAGCATCCGGTGCAGCCGTGGCAGGGCCAGGTAGGCCAGCACCGCGTAGACGGGCAGCAGCAGCAACGACGACCACCAGGTCCGGATCCCCAGCAGCGACCCGAGCACGGCCAGGAAGACCGCCGACGCCGTCCCGAGCAGGAAGAAGACCCGGTCGACCCTCGTCGAGGTGGGCATCGGCTGCTGCATGCGCAGCGCCCAGCGCCGGTGCGTCAGCGAGTGCTCCGCCGCCGGGCGGCGGGCCGGGAGGTCGTCGGGGTTCATCGGTGCCAGTCTGTCACGGAAGGCCTGCCGGGTACCGGCCGCTGCGGCGTCCGCGGTCGCCGCGCCGGGTCGGTCGTTCGGGCCACGCGCGAGCCCGCCGCGCCTTAGATTGTGCTCCCAAGGGGCGGACGTGGACGCACGGGGCAACGGTGCCGCGGCCGGGGTGATCGGACCGCTGGTGTTCGTGGGGGTGTTTCTCATCGAGGGGGCGCTGCGCCCCGGCTACGACGCGGCCGCGGACTTCGTCAGCGCGCTGTCGTTGGGCCCGCGCGGCTGGGTCCAGATCGCCTCGTTCCTGCTCACCGGCGCCTGCCTGATCCTGTTCGCCGCGTGGCTGCGCGCCACCTTCCCCTCCGGGCCGTCCTCGATCGCGGGGCCGCTGCTCCTGGGCCTGATCGGGGCGGGGCTGTTCGCGTCGGGCCCCCTGGTGATGGACCCGGCCGGCACACCGCTGGACGCCGCGACCTGGCACGGAATGGCGCACAACATCCTGGGCGCGCTGGTGTTCGTGCTCATGCCCGTGGCGATGTTCGTGTGGCTGCGCCGGATCCGGCGCGAGCCGCGCCTGGGGGCTTCTGGCGCACCACGCTGTTCCTGGCCCTCGTCACCGTGGTCGCGGACCTGGTGTTCTCGCTGGCGAGCAAGGTGCCGGCGTGGGCCGAGGCGACGGCGCCCTGGGCGGGCGCGCTGCAGCGCGCGGTGCTGGTCCCGTTCCTGGTGTGGGTGGCGCTGTTCGGCGCGGTGCTGCTGGGCGCCTCGCGGCGCCGCGCCGCGCGCCCGGCGCTTGCCGGGGCGGGCGCGCGTCGCTAGAGCGGCGTTGCGCGGCTGTCGACCCAGGACGGGTCGGCCAGCAGGGCGGAGAACTCCTGGATCAGGCGCGCGGTGTGGAAACCGTCCGCTGCGGCGTGGTGGATCTGGACGGCGAGCGGCAGCACCGTGGTGTCCCCGCGGCGGGCGTAGCGCCCGAGGGTGAAGATCGGCGCCAGGTGGCGCCAGGCGTTCTCGATGGCCAGGGTGTTCGACGTGAACGACACCCAGGGGATGCTCGACACGTCGAAGGTGTTGGGCGGGGGCGACCCCTGCGGGCGGAAGGCGGTGGCGTCCGCGTGCTCGGCCAGCAGCGGCGCGGCGACGGCGTGGAAGGCCGCGAAGTCGGGGTCGTACGGCGCCCAGACGGCGGCGAAGGTCTCCCGGCGCGGGTTGAACACCGTGAACGACGGGTGCAGGACCGGCCAGACCGCCGGTCGGTCGTCCGCGAGCAGGGTCATCCTGAACTCGTCGTGTCGGTTCACGACCGTCGCCAGCGCCCAGATCTGGGCGAGGTAGGTCTTGCGCGGCGAGCGGGCCAGGGCGGCGACGAACGCGCCGGCGTCCACCTCGACGGAGAGCGCGTAGCTGCACGGCACCGCCGTCAGGTAGTGCTCGAAGTGCTCGCGCCGGGGCCAGGAGGCGACGTCGAGCGGGCGCGGGGCTGCGGTCATGCGACCGATCCTGACCAGTGCGGCCGCCCGCCGCAACCGAGGCGGTGATGGGGGATCGCCTGGCTGAACGTCAGCCGCCCGCGCCGCTGGGACGCCGACGCCCGCCGTCCCGCTCGCCCTAGGATCGCCACGTGCCCACCCTCTCCCCCACGCTGCCCGACCGGAGCGGTCGGCGCCTCGACGACACCGGTCGTGCCGACCGGCCGCGCACCGACGCGGTGGCCGCGGGACGCAGGGGCCTGCGATGACGACCGCACCCGACGCGCTGCTCGCCGCCCTGGTCCCCCGCGGGTGGTCGCTGACGCCGGCGGTGGCCGACCGCACCGCCGACCTGGCGCGGCTGTCCGCGCTGGCCATCCCGGCCGACTGGGCCGCCTGCCTGCTCCGGTTCGACGCGCTCGTTGGGCCCGACGAGGACGCCTGGTTCCTCGCCCTCGACGACTACACCGGCACCTCGGACGCGGCCTTCGCCTGGGACGAGTGGCGCACCCTGTCGCTGGACGCGGCCATGGGCCCCGACGACGCAGCACGCGTCACGCGCTTCTGGGACGACGTCCTGCCCATCCTGCTGGCCGTGGGGGCGCGTACGCGTTCTGGGGCGTCAGCCGCGCCACCGGCGTCGTGGTCGGCGGCGCCGAGCCCGACTTCGAGGACGCCGACGTGGTCGCCCCGGACGTGGCCGCGCTGCTCACCGCGCTGGCGGCGGGCACCCTGGAGGTGCCGCGATGACGGCCCCCGCGGCGCAGGTCGCCCGCTGGCGGCGCCGCTGGACGCCGGAGCGGCTCGCCGACCTCAGGGCCCAGGTGGCGGCGCAGGCCCGCGACGTGCGCGGCCCGCACCGCCTGGAGACGGACTGGTCGGCCGCGGACGGGTTCCTCGACCTGCGCGGGCTGGGGCGGGCCGCGAGCCCGTCCGCCTGTCGTTCCTCACGCTGTCCCGCGTCGACCTGAGCCACGCGCGCGGCGCCGTGTCGCTCTACCGGTGCGTGATCGAGGACGGCCGCTTCGACCACGCCGCCCTCGCCACCGGGACGCGGCTGGGCCGCCGGCTCGAGCGATGCAGTTTCCGGGCAGCCCGGCTGCGCGGCGTCACCCTGGGCACCGAGGTGGTGGGGTGCGACTTCACCGGCGCCGACGCCCGCCGGCTCATCTGCGAGCCCAACACCCGCTTCGAGGACTGCACGTTCGAGGGCGTCGACCTGTCGGACGCGGCCCTGGCCGACGCGACGTTCGTCCGCTGCAGCTTCGCCGGGGCCGTCCTCGGCCCGGGCACCAGCTTCAGCCGGTGCACGTTCGTCGACACCGACCTCGACCCGGGGCCCGCGCGCCTCACGCGCTGCCGCCGCGACGGCGCCGACCTGCCGGACCGCTGGGACGGCGCGGCGGACGCCGAGGCCGACCTGCAGCGGTTCGCGGCCCGTTACGCCGCGCGGCTCGCGGCCGGGGAGACCGACCTGCCCCTGGGCGACGACTGAGGACGCCTCGGGGACGCCGGTCGCCGATCACTGCGGCGCCGGCCCAACCACCCGGCCGCCCGTGCTCACCAGGAGCCGGCGCCACCCGCCCCGGAGCCGGTCTCGGTGGTCGGCGTCACCCCGGCCAGCCGCGCCAGCAGCTCCGAGGCCCGGGCGCGTTCCACGTCCACCAGGTCGTCCTCGACGGCCGTGGCCAGCGCCTGCTTCAACAACGGGGCGGCCTCCTCGCCGCGCCCGGCCTCGACCAGCAGGTCGGCGAGCACGACGCGTCCCCGCACCTCGGCTTCGGGGTCGGCCTCGGACTCGGCCGCCGCGATCACCGCCCGCAGGGTCTCCTCGGCGCGGGCGGGCTCGCCCGCGTCCAGCAGGTGCAGTGCCTTGTTGAACTGCTGGTTCGTCTCGTCGCTCATGCTTCCACCGTCACTTCCACGACGTCGCCGTCGTCATCGAACCGGACCGCGGGCCAGTAGCCCTGCATGAAGTGTTCCCCACAGCCGTCCTCGAGGTGAAGCACCACGGCGCCGTCGTCGCGGACCTCGACCGTCTCCAGGCGCAGGTCGGCGGCCGCCTCGTCCAGGTCGGACGCCGACGGCTCGCCCTCGCTGAACGCCCGCACCACCGCGTCGGTGGCCCGCCGCGTCCAGGCCCGGGGCGCGCGGGCGAACGCGGCCAGTCGGGCCGCCAGCTCGGGGACCCTCCCCGCGGACTGTGTCGAAACGGCCAGTTCGGGGTCGCCGCCGGCGACGAAGAGGCCCGAGGTGGCCCGGGCGAACCGGCCGTAGGGGGTGTCGACGGTCTCCGCGGGGGTGCTCACGGCGCCACCGTAGCGGCCGGGGCCGTGTCGTCCCGGTCGTCTCGCGGGGCCCGGCGGAGTCAGCGTCCCGGCTGAACCGCCGACGGGTGGTCGGGGCCGTCCAGCCAGGCGTCGAAGGTCAGGGTGCCCGGCAGCGCGTCCGGGCCGCCGCGCAGGGCACCGGATGCCATCCCGGCGCCGTACCGGCCCGGCAGCCGGACGCCCAGGACCGCGCGCCGGACGCCGCCGTGCCGCAACTGGCGGCGGGCCAGGTCGACGAGTTCCTCGTCGCGGGGGCCGACGAGGTCGCGCGCGCGACCGGCCGGGCCCGCCTCGGCGACCGCGATCAGGTGCGTGCCGACCTCCCGCGCCGCGACCGGCCGGATCAGCGCCCGCGGCAGCACCGCGAGCGGCGACCGGCCGCGTCCCAGGAACATGCCGACGAACTCGTGGAACTGCGCGGCGCGGACGATCGTGGACGGCACCGGGCCGCGTTCCACCGCGCGCTCCTGGGCGAGCTTGCCGGCGTAGTAGCCGGCGTCGATCCCGTCGATGCCCACGATCGACAGCGCAACGTGGTGCCGGACGCCGACGCGCGCCCCGGCCCCCATCAGGGCGGCGGTCACGGCCTCGAAGAAGGCGCGGGCGCGGTCCGCCGAGGGCGCCGCCCTGTTCGTGACATCGATCACGACGTCCACGCCGGCCAGCGCCTCGTCGAGCCCGTGCCCGGTCAGGACGTCGACGCCCGCGTGCCGGCTGATGACGACCATCTCGTGCCCCGCCTCGCGTCCGGCGACGACGACGTGCCGCCCCACCGTGCCGGTTCCGCCCGCCACTGCGATCCTCATGTTCTCCCCCTCGGCCCTGCCGATCGTCGGCGGGGACGCGGCACCCGCCGGTCGCGACGCCTCGGGCGCGCTCGCCCCGGTCGAAGCCGGGGCCCATGATCGGTGGGTTCGCTGCGATCCCCCATCGCCGATGCTAGGTCGAGCGGGGCCGCACACAAGGGGTTCACTAGGGGTGATCCGCCCACGTGACCGCGGTACCGTGGCCCCTGTGCGTCCCGCCGAGCGGCGGGGCCCGAGCCGGAAGGTCCGCCCATGATCCCCACCTCGCGTCGTGGCTGAGCGCGACAGGCTGGTGGCCTGGAACCGCGAACTCCTCGACGCCCACGACCGGCTCCGGCGCGCGCTGCGGCTGGCTCGGGACTCCGACGACCCGCGCGACGCGGCCGCGGCCCGCTCCGACCTGCGCCTGCACTGTCTCGGGTTCTGCGCGGCGCTCGGCGGCCACCACGCTGCGGAGGACGCGGCGCTGTTCCCCGAGCTGGTCGCCCGGCGTCCCGACCTGGCCCCCACCATCGAACGGCTCGTGCAGGACCACGCGATGGTCGCCGGCCTGCTGGCCGACCTGGACGCCGCCCTCGCCTCCGACGCCGCGCCGGCTGCGCTGCGCGGCCACCTAGACGGGCTGGCCGCGATCATGGAGTCCCACTTCCGCTACGAGGAGCGCGAACTCCTCGGCATCCTGGCCACCCTCGACCTCGACGCCGACCCGCGCGCGGTGCTCGGCCCCTTGTGAGGGACGCCGAAGAGAAACAGAAGAGGCACCCTCCGGTCTCCCGAAAAGTGCCTCCGACAACGCCTCACAGCGTCGGGACGACAGGATTTGAACCTGCGACCCCTTGACCCCGGGCGCCCAAACTGCTTCTGCGCGCCCAGATTCCGCGTGATTCCGGGCGTCAGTTCATGCAGAACACGTCTCCGGATGCATGGTTGCACGATTCTGTCCCCTTCTGGTCCCCGTGTGTAACCTCAGTTCGCGGCCAGAGCCGCGAGAGGAGCTACGGCGGCGTGGAACCTGTTGCCCACGAGCAGCACGACGATCTTGTGTCTGGCTCTGGAGAAGACCACGTAGAGGAGCCGACTTGTTGCGGGGAACGGTTCTGATTCGTAGCCCATGAAGTCTCCCTCCCGCAACACCACGACGGTCGCGTCGGCCTCGCGTCCCTTCGTCTGGTAGAGGTTCATTAGCTGAACCTCTCGCGGGCTCAGCGCCGAGTCTGTGAGCGCCGCGTAACTCGCCTCACGGGCTTCTGCACAGATCGCTGCGACCATCTGATGGTCATCGCGGGCGCTGCTCGTGCGTGCGGCTCGCGCGTACATCACCGAGAGCAGGGTGGCTGCTTGCTGCCAGGCACCCGACTTCTGCGGTAGCCCAAGCGCGTCGTGTGCCGTCGCCGCTACCTCGATTACCTCCCGAAGGGACCCGGCGTCGGAGAGTCGCTCTCGAAGAGCGTTCAAGCGAGCTTGCAGGGTCGTGGGACCGGAACCGTTCATCACCTGGTATGCGATGGGGGGCGCCTTCTGCCCACGTTGCGCACTCGTCAGGAACACGGCTATCGCTTCGAGCACGATTTCCCAGGCGCCATCGCCGATGTGGAACCCTGCCATCGCAGTCTGGGCGTCGAGGGCGGCGGCGAGCGCGTCACTAAGACCGGCCACTTCATGTTCGATCCCGTCGGCTTCAAGTGCATCGGAGAGAGCCGCGAGCATATCGTTGTGGTGCGTGAATACTGCCACGCCCAAGTCCTCCGCGGCTAGCTCGCTAACGACCCGTGCAACGTGACTGGTCTCATCGGAGAGTGGTATCCCGTCTCGGATGACCAGTCTCTCGCCCTGGATGGCCGCCGCGATGGCCTCTGAGTTGAACCGGCGTCCCCTGATGGCGTTGGCCACGGCCGGGATGATCCCGGAGGGGTCTCGGAAGGAGGTTTCTGGCAGCACGATGGTGTTCTCGGCCCCAGCGGCCGAGCAGGCTTCATCGATGCGCTCCACTCTGACACCATCTTCGGCGAGGAACGTGTAGATGCACTGGTTCGGGTCACCGAGCAGTATCACCCGGCTGTCGCGAGCGATCAGTTGAAGGAGCTCTTCCTGCGCATCGCCTGTGTCCTGAAACTCGTCGACAATTACGAGGCCCCATCGGGTACGCAGGTGTTCTGCGACAGCGGGTGTGACCTGGGCGATTTCGAGTGCGAGCGGAATGAGCCTGTTGTATCCGATCTCGTGCTCAGCCAAGCCGAGTTTCTCGCGCGCAGGGCTGACGAGAACGGCATCACCACGTCCGACCAGATTCCCGAACCTCCGAACCACGGAGAACGCGAGCGAGTGGAACGTCATGATGTCCACCTGAGAGCCTCGGCGACCGAGGATATCATTTGCACGAGAGGCGATGCGTGCCACCGAGGAACGAGAGAACGAAAGGAACAGGACACGATCGTGGGGTGCGCTTCCTGCTACTCGCTCGAGATGGGCGTGAGCCGCGGCGAGCGCGCTTGTCGTCTTTCCGACACCCGCTCCGCCGAGCACGACAGCGAGTTCGGCCTGCGTAGCTACGACTCGCTCCTGCTCCGGGTTCTGCGGGACGAAAGTCATGACAGAGCGGGAATGTCGATGCGTCCGAGCGTGTCGCCGCAGACTGCTTCGATCGTGGACGCCGCTACTGGGGGCTGGCATGTCAGCGCGTGAGCCCAGGCCGCCCCTAACCCTTGCTTCTTGATCACTTTCGTCGTGATGAGGTGTTCCGCGATGTCGTCGTCACTGAGATCGTCCGGCAGGGCGGGCATGCCGAAATCCTCCAAGGTCGTGACCGTCTTGCGGAGCTGATCTCCGGGTACACCGCGAATGAGCGCCGCCTCCACGGCGGTACGCGTAGGAAGCACGACGAGTTGTTCGACCACTCCTGCAAGGACTCCGACTGCTGGGTCTTCGTGTCCTGGCTTGTCGTTGTCAACGACCGCTCGGACGTGGAATCCGAGCTCAAGGGCGATCGCGGCGATAGCAGGGAGCCGGGTGACTCCTCCGTCTGACCCTGGCGGGGCGACCAGGCGAATGCCGTTGGCAGGAAGGCTGAAGCGCTGGTTGTTCGTCTTGCGGAAGAGCCGCGACGCGAGCGCCCCGTACCCCTCGACATCGAGCGGTCCCTCCACGAGGACGACGGTTCTCGCGCTCAGCGCTGCGAAAAGCTGCTCCAGGATGAGCCTCCGGTTGACTCGGCCCGTCTTGTCCGTGACCGCAGAGAGCCGGTGCTGTCGCCTTTCGCCGTGGCTGACCGTGAGCCGAACCAGCTCACCGGGATCGAATGCTCGTACTACCTCAGGACGGCGCGTTGTAAGGATCGCTTGCCCTGCGGTTACGTGGATGAGCCGCGCCATGTGTTCAGAAGACGATGCGTCGAGGCGATCCCCGAAGTCATCGCCAATGATGACGACGCCTGATTGTGCATCTCGCGCGGCTGCGATTGCTTCAGCGGCCGAGAGTACACTTTCAACAGTCGACCCCTGGGAACGGACGGGAAGGACTCCGGCCGCACCCATCGAGATCGCCGGTTGAAGCGCTCTGAGGAGGGCAGCCATTGAGCCGTCGTCCGCCAGGAAAGTTATGTCGGCGGCGTCATTGATACCGAAGAGAGTGTGCGGTCCAGAATCAATGACCTTATCCAGAACGCAGGTGACCACCTCAGTCCTAGAGAACGACTCGGTTGCAGCATGGACAGCCGAATCCAGATTGGCGAGGGCACTGTCCAGGCCACCAGGGTCGCCGTCGGCGAGGTGTGCTCTCAGGACTCCCTCTGCCCGCAACTGGAGTGCCGGTGCACTGTCAACGAACTGGACAGGCAGGGCCTCACGCTCGATCCGGCTCGCTCTCCTATACACCCCGGCAGCGGGATCACTTCGCGCCGGGTAATCAACCCAGTGCTCGCCGATGTCTGTATCGAGATCATATCGTGCGCGATAGCACAGACGTACGCCCAGAACCGCGTCGCCCGCATTGCTTGGCGTGGCGATCTCCCCGGTCTCTTGGTCGAATGTCTCCAGATTCTCGCTGAGGAGAGTCTCGAGGTCCTTCCCGAGGTCGAGGAGAGTCACTTCTACCTCCGTCAGGGACCCTCCGTCGCCGTCGGCAGGTCGGTAGACATCGAGCGGATTCACGCGGGAACGTGTGCTGCGGGCGTCGAGGACCCGACGCAAGGCCTCGACGATGTCAGTGCGGCCCGCCTGTGGCTCACCTGCGAGCACCATGTTCTCTGGCACGACGAGCACTACATGGCGATAGCCCCGAAACCGTCCGATACGGATCCGCGCGACCCTCATTGCTACTCCTTGCATACCCTGCGATGCAGGCTAACCGTCCGGCTCGCAACGGCACGGTAAGCGTGAATCGGTGGACGTCTACCTGCCAGGACTGGCGGCTCCCGGGTCCCAGTGTCCCATGGACTTGGTACTACCAGTGCGGCGACGTAGTTTGACGATCCCATGACCACACGCGACTACAGGTCGTTAGCAGGCGTCCGAAGTGCGCTCGTGTGTCGAGGACTTCGATTGATGCGCCTCGACGTGTGTCAGCCTGATCATCGTGCCCACGATCGACACCGCAACTTGGCGCCGGACCCTGACGCGCGCGCCCGCCGTCTTGAGCCCGGCGGTGACGGACTCGAAGCGGCCACCCTGGACGGGCTGGCCGCGATCATGGAGTCCCACTTCCGCTACGAGGAGCGCGAACTCCTCGGCATCCTGGCGACCCTCGACCTCGACGCCGACCCGCGCGGTGCTCGGCCCTTGTGAGGGACGCCGAGGAGAAACAGAAGAGGCACCCTCCGGTCTCCCGAAAAGTGCCTCCGACAACGCCTCACAGCGTCGGGACGACAGGATTTGAACCTGCGACCCCTTGACCCCCAGTCAAGTGCGCTACCAAGCTGCGCCACGTCCCGATGGTGGTTCATCGCTGAGTGCCACCGAGGGACCAAGATACACGTATCGGGGTGTGGTTGTCGCATCGACACCGACCGCGGACGCCCCGTGCGCGTGCCACCATGGTGGGCATGGCGCACCATCACCACGATCACAACGGCGGACGCGGCGGGCACGGCCACGACCACCCGCACAACGGCGTCGATCCGGCCGACTTCTTCGACGAGCGGGCCCGCGACTGGGACACCCCGGAGAAGGTCGCCTCCACGCACGCGATCGCCGAGGCGATCATCGCCGCGGTCCCCCTCGACGCGTCCTGGGACGCCCTGGAGATCGGCTGCGGCACCGGCCTGCTGTCACTGGAACTCGGGCCGCGGCTGCGCCACGTGCTGCTCACCGACGTCTCCGCCGGGATGCTGGAGGTCGCCCGCGAGCGGGCCGCGGCGGACCCGGCGCGCTACGCCGTCGAGCGGCGCGACCTGAGCGCCGCTCCCCTGGCCCGCCCGGTCGACCTGATCTTCGCGTCCATGGTGCTGCACCACGTCGCCGACCTGGATGTCCTCCTGACCAGCCTGCGCGCCTCGCTGCGGCCCGGCGGGTGGATCGCCCTGGCCGACCTGGACGCCGACCCGCAGAACACCTACCACGCCGACGACTTCGCCGGGCACCACGGGATCGACCGCGACGACCTGCAGGCTCAGCTGCGCGGCCTCGGGTTCGTCGACGTCGCCGCCCGCACCGCCACCACGATCACCAAGGCCAAGGACGGCGAGGACTTCGACCACGACGTGTTCCTGATCAGCGGGCGCCTTCCGGGCTGACATCCAGGTTCGCCAGCGCGTCCCGCTGGCTGCCGGACTGCACCGCGGCCACGCCGAGCAGCAGCACGAGCCCGCCGCCGAGCTGCACCCACCCGGGCAGTTCCCCCAGCAGCAGCCACGCCCACGCGACGGCGAAGACGACCTCGGTCAGCCCCACGAAGCCCGCGACGGTCGCCCCCAGCGCCCGCGCCGCGATGAAGCCGATCACGTAGGCGGTCACCGCGGCGACCACCACCAGTTCGGCCAGCGGGACCCACCAGGGCAGCGAGACCCCGAACAGCGGCACGTCGGCGAAGCTCACCGTCAGTGGCACCAGCCCCACCAGCCCCAGGAGCAGCAGGCCGACCGCCCCCACGCCCAGGCCGGACGCGACGAACGCGACAGGCGGGATGCCGGGCGTGCCGGCCGACGTGATGAAGTAGACGGCCATCCCCAGCGAGGCCAGCGCCGCCCAGGCCAGCCCGCGCGGGTCGACGTCGGCCAGGTCGCCGGGGTTCAGCACCACCGCGAGGCCGGCGATCGCCACCACCATGCCGAGCAGCGTCAGGCCGCCCGGACGCCGCCGCGTCCGCAGCCACACCCACAGCACGACGAGCACGACCCCCAAGTACTCGATCAGCAGCGCCAGCCCGATGTCGATGTACTGGATCGCGTAGAAGTACGCCGCCTGGACGGTGAGGCCCCCGAAGATCCCGTACATCAGGATCGGCTTCCAACGCTCCCGCAGGACGCCGCGGCGGCCCCGCAGCGCGAGCGCGGCCGGGATGGCCAGCAGCAGCGCGGCGGCCCCCAGGCGCACCGCCACGGCGGCGGCCGGCGACCAGCCCGAGGCGAGCAGCGGTTTGGCGAACGCCCCGAGGTCCCGAACGCCGCGGCGGAGATCAGAGCGGCGCCGAGGCCCGCGCCGAGCCGCCCCGAGGCGCCCCGCGCCGTCACGCGTTCATGCCGCGCGCGGCGACGCCCCACGTGCCGACCAGCGCGCCGTCGTCGAAGACGGCGTACTCGTCGACGAGGTTGACCGCGTTGCAGGCATGGTTGGGCACCACCCGCACGATCGACCCCAGGGGCGGCAGATCCGCCCCGCCCAGGTCGGCGACCGCGTGGTGCTCCGACAGGATGACCAGCCGCGCGTCGGGGTGGTCGAGCAGCCGCCCGAACCCGGACGCCCACGGCGCGCGGTCGGCGCCCAGAACCTTGGAGCCGGCGTCGAGCACGAGGCGTCCGCCGGCGTGGCTGACGACGGTGGCGTGGCAGGTCAGCGCGATCTGCTCGGGGGTGCAGGCGCCGAGTTCCCACTGCTGGGCGTCGTTGAACACGTACACCCCCGGACGCGACTCGTTGAGGCCCTCGCCGGTCGCGGCGAGGCTCGGCGTGGAGCCCCCGCTGATGACGCGCGGCGCGACCCCGGCGGCGGTCAGGGCGTCGGCGGCGGTGCGCAGCGCCCGCGCCTCGTCGGCGGCCGCGGCCTCGCGACCGTCCGGGGCGTAGCTGTGGCCGGGGAAGGTGAAGACGCCCACGACGTCGAGCCCCGCGGCGACCGCGGCGGCGACGACCTCACCGGCGCGCTCCGGGGCGACCCCCGAGCGGTGATGGCCCGAATCGACCTCCAGCATCCCCGTCACCCCCAGCCCCACCAGGCGGGCGGCGGCCTCGACCGAGTCGAAGCCGACCCGCACGTCCGCCTCGACGGCGAGCCGCCGCAGCCGTTCGCGCCGGGCGTCGTCCAGCCACAGCGGGTAGGCGATGAGGAGGTCGTCGAACCCCGACTGGGCGAAGACCTCGGCCTCGCCCAGCGTCGCCACGGTGAGCCCCTGCGCGCCGGCGTCCACCTGGCGGTGGGCGATCTCGGGGCTCTTGTGCGTCTTCACGTGCGGGCGCAGCGCCAGGCCGCGCTCGTCGGCCCAGGCGGCGACTCGCTCGATGTTCGCCTCGAGGACGGGAAGATCGATCGCCAGGAAGGGCGTGCTGGGCAACTGCTGGGCCATGGCCGCAACCTATCCCAGCGGCGGGGTCCTCGCCGCCGCCGCCCAGCGACGCCTCAGCGCTTGGCGCGCTTCTGGCGCGCCCGCACCTCGACGTGGATCGGCGTCCCGACGAAGCCGAACTCCTCGCGCAGCCGCCGCTCCACGAACCGGACGTACTGCGGGTCGAGCGGGCCCGATGTGAACAGGGCGAACGTGGGCGGGCAGTTCTGCGCCTGGGTGCCGAACAGGATGCGGGCCTGCTTGCCGCTGCGCACCGGGTGCGGGTGCGCCGCGGTGATCCGGCCCAGGAAGGCGTTGAGCTGGCCGGTGGAGACGCGGGTCTCCCAGCCCTCCAGCGCGGCGTCGATCGCCTTGCGCAGCCGGTCGACGTTGCGGCCCGTCAGCGCCGAGATGTTGACGTGCGGGGCCCACGCGAACGCCTGGACGTCGCGCTCCACCTCGCGCTCGAGGTAGCGGCGGCGCTCGTCGTCGGTGAGGTCCCACTTGTTGTAGGCCACCACCAGCGCCTTGCCGGCCTCCTCGACCATGGTGAGCAGCTTGAGGTCCTGGTCGGTGATCGACTCGGACGCGTCGATCACGACGATGCAGACCTGCGCGCGTTCGATGGCCTGCTGGGTGCGCAGCGACGCATAGTACTCGTGGCCGGACGCCTCCTTCACGCGGCGGCGGATGCCGGCGGTGTCGATGAAGCGGTACACCTCGCCGTCGAGCTCGACCAGCTCATCGACCGGGTCGACCGTGGTGCCGGCCAGGTCGCTGACGACCGCCCGCTGCCGCCCGGTGATCTTGTTCAGCAGCGAGCTCTTGCCGACGTTCGGCTTGCCGATGATGGCCACGCGGGTCGGCCCGCCGATCTCCTCCTCGGGCTCCCGCGGGGCCTCGGGCAGCGCCTCGAGGATCGCGTCCAGCAGGTCGCCCGAACCACGGCCGTGCAGCGCGGAGACCGCGAACGGCTCCCCCAGCCCGAGGTTCCACATCCCGGCGGCCTCCGGCTCCAGCCGTTGGTCGTCGACCTTGTTGGCGGCCAGCACGACGGGCTTGCCGCTGCGGCGCAGCACCTTGACGACGGCCTCGTCCTCGTCGGTGGTGCCCACGGTGGCGTCCACGACGAACAGCACGGCGTCGGCCGCGCCGATCGCCAGCTCGGCCTGCTCGGCGATCTGGGCGGCCATCCCCTTGGCGTCGGAGACCCAGCCGCCGGTGTCGACGACGACGAACTCGCGGCCGTTCCAGCTCGCGTCGTAGCTCACGCGGTCGCGGGTCACGCCGGGCAGGTCCTGCACGACGGCCTCGCGGCGCCCGAGGATCCGGTTGACGAGCTGGGACTTGCCCACGTTGGGCCGGCCGACGACGGCCAGGACGGGTTTGGCGTTCACGCGATCTCCTTCGCGAGGGCGACGACGGCGCGGATGACCTCGTCGAGACTCAGGTGGGTGGTGTCGAGCAGGTGGACGCCGTCGGCGGCGTGGGTGAAGTCGACGAGCTTGGAGTCGTCGGCGTCGCGGCGCAGCACCTGGTCGCGCAGTTGTTCGGTGTTGACGCGGGCGCCGAGCTCGCCGCCGCGGCGGGCCAGGCGCGCCTGCGGGTCCGCGGTGAGCAGGACGCGCACGTCGGCGTCGGGGTAGATGACCGTCGTGACGTCGCGGCCCTCGGCCACGCAGCCGCGCGGGTCGGCGTCCATCAGGGTGCGCTGGCGCGCGACGAGGTTCTCGCGGCAGGCCGCCAGCGTGCTGACCGCCGAGACGTGCTGGGCGACGCGGGGCTCCCGGATCTCGGTGGTGACGTCGCGGCCGTTGACCCGCACCCAGCGGTCGTCGGGGTCGAGCGAGATCTGGATGTCGGCCGCGACCGTCGCCGCGATCACGCCGGCCTCGTCCTGGGGCGCCACGCCGGCGTCCAGGAAGGCCACGGCGACCGCCCGGTACATCGCGCCGGTGTCGAGGTAGGACAGGTCGAGCGCCCGGGCCACGCCGCGCGCCGTCGACGACTTGCCGGACCCGCTGGGTCCATCGATGGCGATGACGAGGCGTGAAGGCACCCGATCATCTTAGGGGAGACGGTGTCCCCCTCCGGACCTGCGGCGCCCGACGCGCTGCGTCAGGGCTTGACGGTCCAGCCCTTGGCCGTCATGACGTTCGTCAGCGACATCGCGGCGGTCGGATCCACGTGGACGCCGAGCATGCCGACGGGGCGGCTCGGGTCGTGGTCGATGGTGATGTCCTCGACATTGACCCCGGCGTCCTCGATGTCGGTGAACAGCCGGGCGAGCGCGCCGGGGGCGTCCGGGATCTCGATGACGACCTCGGCCCACTCGCTGGGCGCCGAGCCGTGCTTGCCGGGCAGCGCCCGCGTGCCGCGCCGGCCCCGGTCCAGGAAGGATTCGACCGAGTCCGGGTCGTCGATCACCTCGATGAGGCGCCCCAGGTCGGCGTGCAGTTCCTCCAGCTCGACGCGCAGCGCGCCGCTGTTGGCCGCGATGATCTGGCGCCAGAGCTTGGGGTCGCCGCCGGCGATCCGGGTGACGTCGCGGAGGCCCTGCCCGGCGAGCTGCAGGTGCTCGGCCGGCAGGTCCAGCAGCCCGCCCGCGACCAGGGCGCTGATGAGCTGCGGCACGTGGCTGACCTGGCCGACCGCCTCGTCGTGGTGCTGCGCGGCCATCGTCACCAGCCGGGCGCCGCACAGCTCGGCGAGCTTGCGGACGCTCAGCACCGACTGCGCGGCCGAGGTGTCGTGCGGCGTGATGACCCAGGTGCGGTCCACGAACAGGTCGGGCGACGCGGTGAGCGGGCCGTCCTTCTGCGACCCCGCCATGGGGTGGGACCCGCAGTAGCGGGCCAGGTCGGCGCCGGTGGCGCGCAGCTGCGCCAGCACGACGCCCTTGACGGAGCCGACGTCGGTCACGGTCGCGTTCGGGTAGGTGGCCAGCGCCTCGGCGATCACCGAGGCCAGCGCCGCCGGGGGCACCGCGACGACGACCAGCTTGTAGGCACCCGGGTCGAGCTCGGCCAGGGTGCCGGCGCCGCGGGAGGCGGCGACGACCGCGTGGCTGTAGCGGGCGTCCGACAGGTGCACCTCGACGCCGGCGCGGGTGAGCGCCTGGGCGACGGACGCGCCGACGAGCCCGGTCCCGATCACGAGGGCGGGACTCAGGGAGACCTGGATCACTGGCCACCCTTCTGCACGAAGCTCTTCACGTACTCCTCGGCGTCGGACTCCAGCACGTCGTCGATCTGGTCCAGCAGCGCGTCGATCGCGCTGACGTCGGGACGCGTGGCCGCCATCGGCGCGTCCTCGACGCGCTGCGGGGCCCGCGTCCGGGTGCGCTGGATGCGCTCGCTCATCGTGTTCTCTCCTCGTGGCTCCGGATCAGTCTATCGACGCTCGCGCCGGGCTCCGCGCCGACCGCCGTGTGGCCGAACGGGTCGAGCAGCCCGAGGCTGTGCAGGCCGCCCGCAGGGTCGCGCACCAGCAGCCCGTCCCAGCCGGCGGCGATGACCGCCTCGGGGTGCTCGCTCACCCAGCGGCCGCGGCCGAACGCGCGGGTGTCGCGGGGCGCCTCCCGGCCGGCGCGCTCCACCTCGGCGGGGTCGGCGCCGGCGCGCAAGCGTCCGGCGTCCTGCAGGACGCCCACGATCCCACCGGGCCCGAGCTGGGCCCACTTCAGGTCGACCTGGGCCAGCTTGGGATCACCCCAGGACGCCCCGCGCGCCCGGTACCCCCGGAGCAACTGGAGCTTGGCGGCCCAGTCGAGCCGGTCGGCGGCGCGGGCCGGGTCGACGCGCAGGTCGTCCAGGGTCTGGGTCCAGGCCTCGACCAGGGCGGTGGCGCCGGGGGTCTCGACCCGGCCGGCGAGCGCCGCGGCGGCGTCCCGGAACCGCTCCTGGACGCCGAGGGCCGTCTCGGCGCCCCCGCCGGCCAGGGGCAGGGGGCGGCTCAGGCTGAGGTCGCGGCTGACCGTGCGGAACGCGACGATCGGGTCGGCCAGGCGCACCAGCGGCGCCAGGCCGGACTCGATCGCGGCGACGACCAGCGCGAGCGAGCCCAGGCCGAGCCAGGTCGCGTACGGGATCCGCGTGGCGTCGCCGGCGATCACGTGCAGCCGGCGCCAGCGGCGGGGGTCGGCGTGGGGCTCGTCGCGGGTGTTGACGATGCCGCGGCGCCGGGTGGTGTCGAGGCCCGCGACGCGCTCGAAGAAGTCCGCGCGCTGGCTGAGCTGGAACCCCGGCTCCTGCGAGGCGGTTCCGAGCCCCACGCGTCCGGCGCCGGCGATCACGACGCGGCTCACCAGGAACGCGGGCAGGACGGCCTCCAGCGCCTCCCAGGGGGTCGCCCGGCCCACCAGCAGGTTCTCGTGGTAGCCGTAGCTGTTCCCCTTGCCGTCGGTGTTGTTCTTGAAGACGGTGATCGGGATCCCCAGCCGCTGCGACGCGGCCGCGGCGGCGCGCTCGACGATCAGGTCGCCGGCCAGCTCCCACAGCGTCGCGTCCGCGGCGGACGTCGTCTCGGGCGTGGCGTACTCGGGATGGCCGTGGTCGACGTAGAAGCGCGCCCCGTTGCCCAGGACGCGGTGCGACGCGTCGCCGGTCGACGCCGTCGCGGGCACGCCGCACGCGTCCACGACGGCGGCGGACAGGTCGTGGGCGTCCAGCTCGCCACCCGCCGCGTGGATGCCGTACTCGGTCTCCGTCCCCAGCAACATGCGTCCATCATCGCAGCGCGGCTACGCTGGCCGATCAGGCGGCACCGCGCCGCCGCCGACCGTCCGACCAAGGAGACACCGGTGAACCGCACCGCCGCGATCGTCCTCGACCTCGTCCTCGTGGTGGCGTTCGCCGCCCTGGGTCGCTCCAGTCACGCCGAGGCGCTCGACGTCGCCGGGCTGAGCCGCACCGCGCTGCCCTTCGTCGCGGGCGCGCTGCTGGCCTGGATCACCCTCATCATGCGGCGCGCCGACGGCACCACCCTGCGGACCGGGGCGTTCGTATGGGCGATCACGCTGATCGGCGGGATGGTGTTCCGGGTCCTCATCGGCGACACCATCGCGGTCGCCTTCGTCATCGTGGCGGCGATCACGCTCGCGGTGTTCCTGGTCGGCTGGCGGCTGATCGCGTGGCTGGTGGCGCGCCGGCGCGGCGCCACCACCGCGCACTAGCTGGACGACGAGGCGGCGTCGCTCCCCCGCGCGGGTTCGGGCGCCGGGTCGTCGGCGAACTCGGCGGCCACGACGTGCAACTGGAGCCGGGGGTCGTCCGCCGCGCACCCCAGTTCGACGAACCGGTCGCGCACGCGCCACTGCCGCCACGGCGTGCCGGTGCCCGACCGCTCGCAGGAGGGGCCCAACCGCTCGACCAACGCAGCGTGCAGCGCGGCGCCCAGGTCAGGGGTGTCGGGGCCGCCCCACAGGAACCAGCCGATCCCCGCGAGCTCGGTGCCGTCGGCGTCGTGGTGGCACGACCAGCAGATGTGGGTGTCGCCCCAGCCCGCGATGCCCGTCCCCCAGTAGTCCCAGTCCCCGACCGGACGCGTGGGGTCAGCCCCATCGAGTCGAACCAGGTGAGGCGCTGCTGTTCGGTGGTGGGCCATGGGTCGTCGACCGCGCGCAGCGCAGCGGCCAGTACCTGCCCGGGAGTGGGTTGCACACCCCGAACGTACGCAACCGACACCTGTCCATCAGTCACCCGAACGCGTGACATTCCGTTGCGTAACATATTCCGCCGCCATGCCTTGTCGGACGGTGTTTTGCATGGCAGTTGCAGACTCGCGACACGCCGTCCCACGGAGTGGTCGGGGCGCCGAAACCTACCCCGGGGAGCCGTCCCCGGGGCGTTCGACGGTGGCCGCGCCGGCCCCCGCCAACCGGCGCAGACCCACGATCGGCTCGCCGCGGCGCCCCGAGATCAGGGCCCACTCCTCCGGCTGCGCCGCGCTGGGCAGGTCCTCGTTCTGGGCGACCTCGGCCCGCACCGCGCGCCGGATGTGCTCGGTGCCGACGCCGCGCGGGCCGCCGGCGATCAGGTCCTTGATGGCGGCCTGCTTGGCGCGGGCGGCCACGTTCGCCAGCAGCGCGCCGGAGATGAAGTCGGCCACGTACAGCACCTCGCGCCGACCCGACGCGTAGGTCACCTCCACCGACGCGTTGGCGGGACGCCGCTCGAAGAGGTCCGCGACGGCGCGCTCGATCAGGGCCGACCGGAACGCCTCCGCGCCACCGGCGGCCTCGGCCTCGGCGGCGTCGAGCGGGGTGCGCGGCGACAGCGCGAGCCCCAGGATCGCGCGGGCCGAGGCCTCGTCGGGGCGGTCCAGCCGGATCTTGACGTCGAGGCGCCCGGGCCGCAGCAGCGCCGGGTCGATCAGGTCCTCGCGGTTGGTGGCGCCGATCACGATCACGTCCGACATCGCCTCCACCCCGTCCAGCTCGGCCAGCAGCTGCGGCACGATCGTCGACTCCACGTCGGAGCTCACCCCCGAGCCGCGCGTCCGGAACAACGAGTCCATCTCGTCGAAGAAGACGATGACCGGACGGCCGGCCTCCGCCTCCGCGCGGGCGCGGGCGAACGTCTGCCGGATCTGGCGCTCGGTCTCCCCCACGTACTTGTTCAGCAGCTCGGGGCCCTTCACGTTGAGGAAGGACGAGCCCGCCGCGTTGGCGACCGCTTTGGCGATCATGGTCTTCCCGCAGCCCGGCGGCCCGTACAACAGCACGCCCTTGGGCGGCTCCAGCTCGAAGTCGCGGTAGAGGCCGCGGTGCGTGAACGGGAGCTCCACGGCGTCGCGGATCTGCTGGATCTGCTCGGTCAGCCCGCCGATGTCGGCCCACGTCACGTCGGGCACCTCGTCCAGCACGAGCTCGGCGACGTCGCTGCGCGGCACCGTCGCCCACGCCAGCAGCGCGCGGTGGTCGCCCAGCAGCGACTGCCCGATCTCGAGCGGCTCGCCGGCCAGGCCGTCGGCCAGCTCGACCACGACCTCCTCGTCGTTCGCGGCGGTGACGAGGGCCGCGCGCTCCCCCAGCCGCTCGCGCAGGTGCATCAGTTCTCCGGCGGCGCGGCGTCCGGCGGGCCCGACCACGACGAGCGCCTCGTTCACCAGGACGCGATCCCCCACGGCCAGGCCCTCGGGGCGGCGTCCGGCGCCAGGGCGGCGCGCAGGAGGCGCCCGCCCAGCGACACGTCCACGACACCGTCGGCCGGGAGCGCGGTCACCAGGCCGAACTGCAGCGGCGGCGCGCCGAGGGCGTCCACCTGCTCGCGCAGCGCGCCGAGCTGGTCGCGCGCCTCCCGCAGGGTGACGTTGAGCCGATCGTTCTGCTGCGCCAGGGCGCGCGCGTCGGCCCGCGCCTGCGCCAGCCGCCGCTCGGTCAGCTCCAGCCGGCGCGCCACCTCCTCGCTCATGCGCCCACCGCCAGGACGCAGAACGGGTGGCCGTCGGGGTCGGCGAACACGTACAGCGGCTCGTCGGGGTCGGCACCGTTGTCGCGCAGCAGCGGCGCGTCGAGCCCGGCCAGGCGGGCGCGGGTCGCCTCCAGGGCCGCCGGCGAGTCGAGCAGGAAGTCCAGGTGCGCCTGCTGCGGCACCCCGGGGCGGGGCCAGGTCGCGGCGTCGAACGGGTCGGCGAGCTGCAGCGCCAGCCGCGCCCCATCCGGGCCCTGCAGGACCGCCCAGTCGGCGTCGGGCGCCGGGTCGCCGCCGCGGCACGCCCAGCCGTCGCCCAACCAGGCGAGGTAGAACGCGGCGGAGCGGCCCACGTCGGCGGTGTCCAGGACCGGCTGCAGCAAACGGGTCATGGCCGCAGCGTAGCCACCGCGGCGGACGTCGCGGCGTGTCAGGCTGGTCGCATGCACGTCACGCGCACGGGGAACGTCGACGGACCAGCGGTCCTGCTGCTGCACGGCGCCGGGGTCGCCGGCTGGATGTGGGAGCCGGTGGTGCGCCGGCTGACGGGGCTGCGGGTGAGCGTGCCCGACCTGCCCGGGCACGGGGCGAGCGCGTCCGCCCCCTTCCACGGCGTCGACGCCACGGTCGGAGCGCTGGCGCGGCTGCTGGACCGGCCCGCGGTCGTCGTCGGGTTCTCGTGGGGCGGCCAGCTCGCGGTGGCGCTGACGGCGCGGTTCCCCGAATTGGTCGCGGCGACGGTCGTCATCAGCTCGCTGGCCCGGCCCCTGGCGCTCGCGTCGCTGGTCGACCCGCTGTTCGCCGCGACGCTGCCCCTGGCCCGCTCGGCGCGCTTCGCCCGGCTGCAGGGGCGCGCCCTCGGCGTCCCGGACGCCCTGCTGGACCGCTACGTCGCGACGTCGGTGGGCGTCGACCCGGCGGCGCTGGCCGGCATCGTGGCGGCCAACAACCGGTTCACGATCCCCGCCGGCTGGGGCGAGGGCGCCGGCCCGGCGCTGCTCATCCACGGCGACGCCGAAGGGGGCGCGGTCCGCACCTCCGCCGCCGCGCTGCGCGCCGCCCGCCCGGGGAGCCGGGCCGCGGTGGTCGCCGGCGCGGCGCACGACGTGCCGTTCCGGGCGCCGGCGTGGCTCGCCGCGCAGGTTCAGTCGCTGGCGGGCTCCTGAGCCGCCACCTGCTCGGCGGTCGGGACCCACGGCGGGCGGGGGCCGTGGTAGTCGGCGCCGTACGCGCCCGGCGCGGGACGCCGACGCTTGCGCGGCGCGACCGCGCCCGGGGCGAGCCGGCGGGCGAACAGCAGGAAGCCGGTGTGGCCGCTGGTGCTGTGCCCCGGGCGGATCGCCAGCCCCTCGGCGTGCCAGTCCCGCGCGGTGTGCTCCTTCATGGCCGGCTCGGTGAAGCCGCCGTGGGTGCGCAGCGTGTCCGCGGTGCGGCCGAGCTGCGTCGTGGTGGCCACGTAGCAGCACAGCACGCCGCCGGGCACCAGTCTGTCGGCGACCGCGTCGATGCAGTCCCACGGCGCCAGCATGTCGAGGATGACCCGGTCGACCTCCTCGGGCCCGATCGCCTCGGCCAGGTCGCCGAGGCGGACCTCCCAGCAGTCGGGCTCCTCGCCGTAGAACGCGCGGACGTTGCGCCGGGCGACGTCGGCGAACTCGGGGCGCCGCTCGTAGCTGAACAGCTTCCCGGTCGGCCCGATGGCGCGCAGCATCGCGATCGACAGGGCGCCCGAGCCGACGCCCGCCTCCAGGACGCGCGCGCCCGGGAAGATGTCGGCCTGCATCAGGATGACGGCGGCGTCCTTGGGGTAGATCACCGCGGCCTCGCGCGGCATCGACACCATGATGTCGTGCATCAGCGGCCGGAAGACCAGGAACTGATCGCCGCCGATCGACGTCGCCACCGCGCCTTCGGGCCCGCCGATCAGGTCGTCGTGGCTGATGCCGCCCTTGGTGGTGTGGAACATGCCGCCGGCGCGCAGCACCACCGAGTGGCGGCGGCCCTTGGCGTCGCTGAGCGAGACGCGCTCGCCCTCGCGCAACGGTCCGGTGGTCGTGGGATAGAAGGTGCTCACGCGCGAAGGCTCCAAAGTCCGAGTTGCCAGGCAGGCCCGAACGGCTGCCCCTGCAGGCTGACGTCGGGGCCGAGAAGCATCGTCTCGGTCCCCAGCGACTGCGGCAGCACCGTCAGGTCGACGGCCGCCTGCTGCTGAATCTCCGCCAGGAGCGCCTCCCGGGTGGCGGCGTCCCCGGTCGAGCGGGCGTTGCGCACCAGCCCGTCCACCTTGGCCTGGGTCCCGGGCAGGGTGTCGTCCACGTAGGCCTGCAGCCACCCGAAGGCCGTGTTCACCCAGGCCGACCGGTCGGTGAGCACCAGGTCGGCGTCCGGGTTGTCGGGCTGCAGCAGCACCGACAGGCCCGCGCTCTCCTCGAGCCGGTCGCGGATCAGGCCGGCGAGGTCGCGCTGGCCGGGGGCCTTGGACGTGAAGCCGAGCGTCAGCCGCGGCCGCTGCCCCCCGATGTCGGGGATGGTCGCCTCGCCGCCGACCGGGAAGGACGGCACCGAGCCGGTCACCGTCGGCGGCACGATGGACGCCGCGCTGCGGTCGGCCTGCAGCGCGGCGGAGACGGCCGACCGCACCGCCTGGTCGTCGCGGTAGGGCGAGGCCGGGTTGAACACGAGCCGCTGCAGCCGGGTCTGCGGCAGCGGCACCCGCCGGAAGCCGGACTTGGTGGCGCCGCCGCCCTCGTTCATCTCGGTGGTCAGCCGCTCCATGGCGGCGGTCGACAGGCTCCGCCAGATCACGTCGGTGGTGCCCTCGACGACGGCCTGCTCGGCGGCCGCGCTGTCGGCGGCGAAGCTCAGCCGGATCTCGTCGATGGCGCCGGTCAGCGCGCCCTTGTACGCCTCGAAGCGCTCGAACACCAGGTGATCCTCGGCGGTCGTGACCAGCGCGTAGGTGCCCGAGCCGACCGCCTGGGCGTCCCGGGGGCGGACCGCGTCGGGGTCGTAGAGCTCCTCGTCGACGATGCCGGCCGCCGGGGTGGCGAGCGCGTAGCCGAACTGGGTGTCGGCGAACTTGAGCTCGAAGCGCACGGTCCGGTCGTCCACGACGTCGATGCGGTCGAGCGAGTCGAACAGCTGGATCGAGCTGCGGGGCACGTTGAGCCGGTAGGCGCGCTCGATGCTGAACTTCACGTCCGACGCCGTGAGCGCGTGCCCGTTGTGGAACGTGAGGCCGGTGGGGAGTTGGCACTCGTAGCTGGTGGGCGACGTGTAGAGGCAGTCGGTGGCCAGGTCGGGCTTGAGGTCGGCGCCGTCGGGGTGCACGACCATCAGCCGGCTGAACACGTTGAGGGCCACGATCGCGTCGGCCGCCGTGGTCGCGGCGGCGGGGTCGAAGGTCGCGGGCGCCTCGGTGGTGGTGACGGTGAAGGGCCGCTTCTCGGTCGGGGTGGGCGTGGGCGTCGGCGAGGGGGCGGCGCGGGGGTGGTGCAGCCGGCGAGCAGGACGCCGGCCAGCGCGACCGCGAGCGGTCTAGGCATCCCGCAGCTCGCGCCACAGGGCGGACGCGTCCTCCAGGCTCAGGCCGGCCAGCGTCGGCACGATGGCGCGCCGCGGGCCGGGCACGATGTCCTGCTCGAACGGGATGCCCAGCGCCGGCATCCCGGCGTTCTGCGCCGAGAGCGTCCCGGGGAAGGAGTCCTCCAGCGCCAGGCAGTCCAGGGGCGCGACCCCCAGGGCGGCGGCGGCGCGCAGGTACGGCTCGGGGTCGGGCTTGCCGCGGGCGACCTGGTCCCCGCCGACGACCACCGCGAAGCTGCCCGGCGGCAGCGACGCGACCACCGGGGTGAGCACCGAGGTGTACGACATGGACACCAGCGCGCAGGGGATGCCGGCCAGCCTGGCCTCCTCGAGCAGCTCGGCGGCGCCGGGCCGGAACGGGACGCCGTCCTCGACCATCGCCTCGAGCGCGTAGGAGTTCAGCACCTCGGCCCAGCGGGCCGCGTCGGCGTCGTCGCGTCCGGCGCGGCGCAGCAGCACCGCGGCGGCGTCGGTGAGGGCCAGCCCCACCATCTCGGCCGTCGCCGCGGCGTCCATCGGCTCGCCCCCAGCTCGGCGAGCAGCCGGGCCTCGGCGCGGTGCCAGGACGGCTCGGAGTCGACCAGGGTGCCGTCGAAGTCCCACAGCAGCGCCGCGGGGCGGGTCGGCTCCTGGGGGACGCGGGGGCGGTGAGGTGGGCGGGCGTGGCGTCAGCGGGCATTGAAGTACTTGGCCTCCGGGTGATGCACGACGAGGGCGTCGGTGGACTGTTCGGGATGCAGCTGCAGCTCCTCGCTCAGCATGACGCCGATGCGAGCGGGCTCCAGCAGCGCCACCAGCTTCGCACGATCCTCCAGGTCGGGGCAGGCGGGATAGCCGAAGCTGTACCGGGAGCCGCGGTAGGCCTGGTCGCGGATCATGGCGTCCACGTCGGCGTCCCCGGTCAGGCCGAGGTCCTCCCGGACGCGGGCGTGCCACATCTCCGCCAGCCCCTCGGTGAGCTGCACCGACAGCCCGTGCAGTTCAAGGTAGTCGCGGTAGGCGTCCGCGGCGAACAGCTTCGCGGTCTCCTGCGCGACGCGCGACCCCATGGTGACCAACTGGAACGCGATCACGTCGGGCCCCAGCTCGGCCGCCTCCTGCTCGTCGCGGAAGAAGTCGGCCAGGCACAGCCGGCGGTCGCGCGTCTGCCGCGGGAAGGTGAACCGGTGCAGCTCGCGGGCCGGATCCTCGGGCGCGCCGACGATGAGGGTGTTGCCTTCGGAGTGCACCGGCCAGTAGCCGTACGTCACCGCGAACTCGGCCAGGCCGTCGGTGGCGATCCGGTCGAGCCAGGAGCGCAGCCGCGGGATGCCCTCGGCCTCGACCAGCTCGTCGTAGGTCGCCCCGCCGCGGGAGCCGCGCAGGCCCCACTGGCCCATGAACGTGGCGCGGTGGTCGAGCCAGCCCGCGACGTCGGCCAGGGCGATGCCCTTCACGACGCGGCTGCCCCAGAACGGCGGCGTGGGCACGTCGACGCGGCGGGCCACGTCGGAGCGGGTGGTGTCCCAGATCGCCTGCTCGTCCTCGGGGGTGCGCTCCCTGGCCTTCACGCGGCGCTCGCGCGGCGCGGGCAGCGCGGCGGCGGTGCCCTTCTTGACCGCCATCACGGCGTCCATCAGCGACAGGCCCTCGAAGGCGTCGCGGGCGTAGCGGACCTCGCCGTCGAACATGCCGTTGAGGTCCTGCTCGACGTACGCGCGGGTCAGCGCGGCGCCGCCGAGCAGCACCGGCGTGTCCACCAGACCACGGGAGTTGAGTTCGGCGAGGTTGTCCCGCATCACGACCGTGGACTTCACGAGCAGCCCGGACATGCCGATCGCGTCGGCGTTGTGCGCCACCGCCGCCTCGATGATGGTGCCGACCGGCTGCTTGATGCCCAGGTTCACCACGGTGTAGCCGTTGTTGGTGAGGATGATGTCGACCAGGTTCTTGCCGATGTCGTGCACGTCGCCCTTCACCGTGGCGAGCACGATCGTGCCCTTGCCCTCGGTGTCGGACTTCTCCATGTGCGGCTCGAGGTGGGCCACCGACTTCTTCATCACCTCGGCCGAGGCGAGCACGAACGGCAGCTGCATCTGGCCCGAGCCGAACAGCTCCCCGACGGTCTTCATGCCGGCCAGCAGGTCGTCGTTGACGATGTCCAGGGCGGGTTTGAGGGTCAGCGCCTCGTCGAGGTCCTCGACCAGGCCCTTGTCGTCGGCGTCCACGATGCGGCGCTGCAGCCGCTCCCCCAGCGGCAGGGCGGCCAGCTCGGCGGCGCGCGCCTCCTTGGTGCTGGTGGTGGTGACGCCCTCGAACAGCTCCAGGAACTTCGCCAGCGGGTCGTAGCCCTCGCGGCGCCGGTCGTAGACCATGTCGAGCGCGACCTCGCGCTGCTCGTCGGGGATGCGGGCCATCGGCACGATCTTGGACGGGTGCACGATCGCGGAGCTGAGGCCCGCCTCGACGCACTCGTGCAGGAACACCGAGTTGAGCACCATCCGGGCGGCCGGGTTGAGCCCGAAGCTGACGTTGGAGACGCCGAGCGTGGTCTGCACGTCGGGGTACTTCGCCGTGATCTGCCGGATCGCCTCGATGGTCTCGATGCCGTCGCGGCGGGTCTCCTCCTGGCCGGTGCCGATCGGGAAGGTGAGGCAGTCGACGATGATGTCGGAGGTCTTCATGCCCCAGTCGTCCGTGAGCTGGCCGATGAGCCGCTCGGCGACCCGGACCTTCCACTCGGCGGTGCGGGCCTGGCCCTCCTCGTCGATGGTGAGGGCGACGACGGCGGCGCCGTGCTCCTTGACCATCGGCATCACCCGGCGGAACCGGGAGTCGGGGCCGTCGCCGTCCTCGAAGTTGACCGAGTTGATGATGCAGCGACCGGCGAAGCTCTCCAGGCCGGCCTCGATGACGGGCGGCTCGGTCGAGTCGAGCACCACCGGCAGAGTGACGGCGGTGTTGATCCGGGTGGCGAGCTCGCGCATGTCGGCCGCCCCGTCGCGTCCCACGTAGTCGACGCACAGGTCGATCAGGTGCGCGCCCTCGCGGGACTGGCCCTTGGCGATGTCGAGGCAGGCCTCCCAGTCGCCGGCGAGCATGGCCTCGCGGAACGCCTTGGAGCCGTTGGCGTTCGTGCGCTCGCCGATGCTCAGGTACGAGGTGTCCTGCCGCAGCGGGGTCTCGGCGTACAGGCTCGCGACGGTCGCGCCGCCCGACCCGGCCGTCGGGACCTCCCGGTCGGCCACCTCCCGGCCGCGGACGGCCTCGACGAGCTGCCGGATGTGCTCGGGGTGGTGCCGCAGCAGCCGCCCACGACGCTCAGGCCGAACTCGGTGGCGTAGCCCGCCATCGCGGCGGTGAAGCCCTCGGGGCCCAGCGGGTAGCGGGCGCCGTCGGCGGTGAGCTCCGGCAGGCCCGCGTTGGGCATGCAGCCGACGCCGATGCGCGCGAACCGGCTCAGGTGGCGCAGGTGCTCGCTCATCTCGGCGGGCCCGGTCGAGCAGTTGAGGCCCAGCACGTCGATGCCCAGGGGCTCCAGAGCGGCCAGAGCGGCGCCGATCTCCGAGCCCAGCAGCATCGTGCCGTTGGTCTCGATCGAGACGTTGACGAGCACCGGGACCTCGCGGCCGACCTCGGCCATCGCGCGGCGGGAGCCCTGCACGGCCGCCTTGACCTGCAGCAGGTCCTGGCAGGTCTCGATCTGAACGGCGTCGATGCCGCCCCGCAGCATGGCCGCCACCTGCGTGCCGTAGGCGGCCCGCAGCTCGCGGAAGCCGATGTGGCCCAGGCTCGGCAGCTTCGTGCCGGGCCCGACCGAGCCGAACACCCAGCGGGGGCGGTCGGGGGTCGAGGCGGCGTCGGCGGCACGGCGGGCGATCGCGGCGCCCGCCTCGGCGAGTTCGGCGATGCGCTCGGGGATGTCGTACTCCCCAGCGCCGAGAGGTTGGCGCCGAACGTGTTGGTCTCCACGGCGTCCGCGCCGGCCTCGAGGTAGGCCGTGTGGATGGCCTCCACCACGTCGGGCCGGGTCACGTTGAGCACCTCGTTGCAGCCCTCCAGGCCGTCGAAGTCCTCCAGGCTGAGGTCGAAGCCCTGCAGCATCGTCCCCATGCCGCCGTCGGTGACGATGACTCGGTGGTTCAGGGCGCTGCGCAGGTCGGGATTCACCGGGCAAGGATAGGCGATCTGGGCGGCGGCCCCGGGCGTGTGACCGGTTACCGGGCAGCGGTCGCCGCGCGCCGGGGCCGCCGCGGCACGTGGCTAGACTCGCGGGCATGTCCGCGCTCACCGATCTCCGCCGCCCGGTGGTCGTGTTCGCCTTCAGCGGGTGGAACGACGCCGGCGACGCCGCCACGGGGGTCGTCGACCACCTCAGCGACGTGTACGACACCGACTACGGCTTCTCCCTGGACGCCGACGAGTACTACGACCTCACCCAGAACCGCCCCGTGGTCGTCCGCGAGGGCGACCACCGCACGGTGCAGTGGGCCACCACCGAAGTGCTGATCGCCCACCTGGGCGAGCGCGACGTGGTGCTCGTCAACGGGCCCGAGCCGAACTTCCGGTGGCGGGGGTTCAGCGCCGCGCTGGTCTCGGCGTTCCGCTCCATCAAGCCCGAACGGGTGATCGCGATGGGCGCGATGCTCGCCGACGCCCCGCACAGCCGCGCGGTCCCGATCTCCGAGGACGGCACCGACTACGTCGGTCCCAGCGGCATCGTGGGCCTGCTGGCCTCCGCGTGCGCCGACGCCGGGCTGAACGTCACCACGCTGTGGGCGTCCGTGCCCCACTACGTGTCCGACCCGCCCAACCCCAAGGCGACGCTGGCGCTCATCAGCCGGCTGGAGGAGTTTCTCGACGAACCCGTCGACCACGGCGACCTGGCCGCCGCCGCGGCGCTGTGGGAGACCCGCGTGGACGAACTCGTCTCCGAGGACGTCGACATCGTCGAGTACGTGCGCGAGCTCGAGTCCCGCTACGACACCGCCGAGGCGACCGGCGAGGAGATCGCCCAGCAGTTCGAGCGCTACCTGCGTCGCCGGGAATCCTGACGGCCGGGGCCCGGTTCAGCGGGCCCGCGGCACCCGCTGCTTGAGCTTGTGGTCCCACACGTCGGCCGGGGCGACCTCGCCGCGCAGCCGCTCCACCAGCACCGTCACCGCCGCCATGATGCGGTCGGTCGCGATCCGCATCGCTTCGGGGTCCTCCGCCCGGCCGTAGAGGTCGCTCAGGTCGACCGGCGGACCGCTGACGACCCGCACGGTGCGCCTGGGGCGCAGCCGCGGGAAGGTGAGCCGGCGCCCGGGCATCACCTCGTGCGTCCCCCACTGTGCCACCGGGATCACGGGGCGTGCGTCGCGAGCGCCAGCCGGGCGACGCCGGTGCGGCCACGCTGCGGCCACAGCTGCGGGTCGTGCGTCCGGCCGCCCTCGGGGTAGATCGCCACCAGCTCGCCCTGGGCGAGCGCGGCCAGGGCGTGGACGAGGGCGTCCTTGGCTCGGTCGGTGCCGCGCTCGACGGGGATCTGCCGGCAGCGCCGGGCCAGCCAGGCGATCCCGGGGATCTTCCACAGCTCGGCCTTGCCGATGTAGCGCGGCCAGCGTCCCGACCAGATCAGGTAGCGGCCCACGGCGAGCACGTCGGCGTAGCTCACGTGGTTCGACACGACGATCGCGGGGCCGGTCGCGGGGATCGAGGCGGCGTCGTCCCACTCCTCGGCGACCGCCGCCCGCATCAGCGCGCCCACGAACTGGCCCAGGTGCCGGTAGGTGGGCTTCTCGCCGGGCGGCGTCGGGGTGGTCAGCGGGGCGGCGCTGCGCTCGCGCCCGGTCAGTGCGCCGGGCACCGGGCACCCGCCTGCGCCGCCAGGCCACGGACCATGGCGTCGGGGTCCTCGGCCCGGAAGACCGCCGAGCCGGCCACGAAGACGTTCGCGCCCGCATCGATGCACTGGTCCAGCGTGGACTCCGCGACGCCGCCGTCCACCTGGATCCAGATGTCCTGGCCGGTGCGCGCCACGATCTCGCGGGTGCGCCTGATCTTGGGCAGCATGTCGGCCAGGAAGGACTGGCCGCCGAAGCCGGGGTCGACGGTCATGATCAGCACCATGTCGAACTCGGTGATGAAGTCGGCCAGCGGCTCGATCGGCGTCTGCGGCCGCAGCC
This sequence comes from Propioniciclava coleopterorum, assembly GCF_011393335.1. NCBI lineage: Bacteria > Bacillati > Actinomycetota > Actinomycetes > Propionibacteriales > Propionibacteriaceae > Propioniciclava > Propioniciclava coleopterorum. Next base: position 3,425,871 of record NZ_CP049865.1, read on the forward strand.
CCACCGCCGCCTTCGACCCCAGGCCGCGCAGGGTGCGCGCCGTCCTGATCGGGGCGTCGGAGGCCTCGATGTGGAACGTGACGGACTCGCAGCCGAGCTCCGCGTAGGCGGGGGCGAACCGGTCCGCGTCGGTGATCATCAGGTGGATGTCGAGGAACCGGTCCGGGTGCGCGGCCCGGATGCTCTCGATCACGGGCAGCCCGATGGTCAGGTTCGGGACGAAATGGTTGTCCATCACGTCCAGGTGGACGCCGTCGGCGCTGGGGATGCGGCGGATCTCGTCGTCCAGGCGCGCCAGGTCGGCGTTCAGGATGCTCGGGTGGATGCGGTGCGACACGCCGCAGACTCTAGCCGAGCGGGGGTGTCGCCAGGCAGGGTGGATCATCATGCCCGATCACCCCGCGAGCACACCCGTCCGACTCGGCGCCCTGCTGTGGCTGCTGCTGCCCCTCACCGTCGCCGCGGAGGTCGTGGCCGCCGCGGCGTGGCCGGGCTACGACCCCTTCGCCCTGACGATCAGCGACCTCGGCGCCACCACGTGCGTGACCCTGGACTACCCGGCGGGTCCCGTCGACGTCTGCTCGCCCCGGCACGCCCTGGTCAACGCGTCCTTCGTGGCGGGCGGCCTGGCGCTGGGGACCGGCGCCCTGCTGCTGCGTCCGACGCTCGGCACCGGCGGCTCCGCCACGGCGGCGCTGGTGCTGTTCCTGCTGGCCGGCGCCTCCTGGGGCGCCGCGGGCGTCGTGCCCGTGGACGCCGACCTGACCCTGCACGCGGCGCTGGCCTTCCCCGCGTTCTGCGCCCAGTCGGCCGCGCTGGTCGTCCTGGGCCGCAGCCGCGACCGCTTCGGGTTCGGGACGCTGCGGGTCGGCCTGCTCACCCTGCTGGCGACCATCGCCACCCTGGTGTTCGCGGGCTCGGGCTACCTGGGCGGCCTCGAGCGGCTGGCGCAGTACCCCGTGCTGGCCTGGCTGGCCTGGCACGGCGTCCGGACGCTGCGGGCCTCAGCCGACGCGTAGCAGGGCGCAGAACATCGCGTCGGTGCCGTGCCGGTGCGGCCACAGCTGCAGGTAGGGCCCCAGGGTGGCGTCGGGGACCCCCGGCAGGGCGGCCGGCGCGTCCAGGACGGTCACGTCGTCGCGCCCCGCGAGCACCGCGTCCAGGACGCCGACGGTCTCGGCGCGGTGCGGCGAGCAGGTGACGTAGGCCACAACGCCCCCGGGAGCCGCGCTGTCGAGCGCGGTCCGCAGCAGTGCCTGCTGCAGCGGCACGAGGTCGGCCAGATCCTTCTCGGTGCGCCGCCAGCGCGCCTCGGGTCGCCGGCGCAGCGCGCCCAGCCCGGTGCAGGGCACGTCGGCGATCACGCGGGCGAAGGCGCCGGCGGGCCAGGCCGGCCGGGTGCCGTCCGCGGCGATGACCGCCGGGGCGAGCGGGCCGGCGTAGGCGCGCAGGGCCCGCGCCACGAGCTCGGCGCGGTGCGGTTGCCGCTCGGAGGCCAGCAGCCGCGTCCCGGCCTCGATCGCCACGCCGGCGAGCAGGGCGGCCTTGCCGCCCGGGCCGGCGCACAGGTCGAGCCACGGCCCCGCCGGCGCGTCGGGGGCCGCGAGCGCGGCGACCACGAGTTGGCTGCCCTCGTCCTGGACGCCCGCCCGGCCCTGGGCCACCGCCTCGACGTCGCCGGGGTTGCCCGCGCGGCGCGCCCCCCACGGCGAGTGCGCCGTGGGTTCGCCGCCGAGTTCGGCGCGCGCCGCCAGCCCCGGACGCACGACCAGGGTGGTCACGGGCGCCACGTTGTTGGCGGCCAGCGCGGCCTCGGCCTCCGCGCCGAGCAGGTCGCGGTAGGCGGCCGCGATCCAGCGCGGGTGGTGCGTCCGCAGCGCCAGGGCGCCGAGTTCGTCCTCGCCGCGCGCCAGCTCGGCGATCCAGCCGTCGAGGTCGCGGGCGGCGACCTTGCGCAGCACGGCGTTGGTGAGCCCGGCGACCTTCTCCCCCACCTCCGCGGCGGCGAGGTCGACGGTGGCCCCGACCGCGGCGTGGGTCGGGACGCGCATCGACAGCAGTTGGTGGGCGCCCAGGCGCAGCGCGTCGGCCAGCGGCGCCTCGAAGCCGCGGCGTCCCGAGGCGGCGGCCAGCACCCGGTCGTAGGTACCGGACAGCCGGCTGGTTCCGGCGACGAGCTCGGTCACGAACGCGGCGTCGCGCGGCTCCAGGTCCGCGCCGTCGAGCGCGCGGCCGAGTTCCAGGTTGGCGTAGGCGCCGTCCTCGGCGACCGCGCGCAGGACGCGGTAGGCGATCCGGCGCGGCTGGTCGGGGCGGCGCCGGCGCAGCCTGCGGTTCGGCATCAGCCGAGCCTGGCTTCGCCGCGCAGCCCGCGGCCCCAGTCGGGCCCCGCCATCGGCTTCCTGCCCTGCGGCTGCACCGTCAGCAGTTCCAGCGCGCCGGCGCCGGTGCCCACCAGGACGCGGCGCTTCTCGGCCCGGACCGCGCCCGGCTCGAGCGCCTCGTCGACGGCGCGGGCCAGCAGCACCTTGAGCCGCTCCTGCCCCAGCATCGTCCACGCGACGGGGTTGGGGTTCGCCCCGCGGATCAGGCGGTCGAGCTCGACCGCGGGCCGGCTCCAGTCGAGCCGCACCTCGTCGGGTTCGACCTTCGGTGCCAGGGTGACGCCGGCGTCCGGCTGGGGCGTGGGCTCGGCGGTGGCCAGGGCGTCGATGGTGCGCACGAGCAGGTCCGCCCCGGACGCGGCGAGCGTGTCCAGCACCGCCCCCGCGGTCTCGGTGCCATCCAGGGGCAGCGTCACCCGCCCGAACGTCGGCCCGGCGTCCAGTTCCCGGACGAGGCGGAAGGCCGTCGCCCCGGTCTCGGCGTCGCCGGCCATGAGGGCGCGTTGGACCGGCGCGGCCCCGCGCCAGCGCGGCAGCAGCGAGAAGTGCAGGTTGATCCAGCCGTGGCGCGGGATGTCCAGGACGCGCTGGGGCACGAGCGCCCCGTAGGCGACCACCGGGCAGGCGTCGGGGGCGAGCTCGGTCAGCGCCGCGACGAAGTCCTCCTCGCGCGGGTGGGCCGGCTTGAGCACCGGCAGCCCCGCGTCCTGGGCGAACGCGCCGACGGCGCTGGGCAGCAGCCTGCTGCTGCGGCCGCGCGCGGCGTCGGGGCGGGTGACGACGGCCACCACCTCGTGCTGGGAGGCGAGCAGCGCCTCCAGGGCGGGAAGGGCGACGGCCGGGGTTCCGGCGAAGACGAGACGCACGGGGCCACCCTAGGCGATCACCCGACGGCCTGCGGATCGACCCTCAGGCGCACCGCCCCCGGCGCCTTGCGCGCCGACCGCTCGGCCAGGAGCGTCCGCATGCCGCGCACCAGCCCGGCGCCCTCGGCGGGCGGGCAGCGGACCGTGAGCCGCCACGACTCGTCGTCCAGCGGGATGGGGCCGAAGTGCTCCGCGCCGGGCACGGGGCGCCACGCCGCCTCGGCGTCCTCCAGGGCCGCGCGGGGGCCCTCCAGCACCACCAGGCGGGCCGCCGGGGGGAACCGGGTCTGCACCCGCTCGGTGAGCTCGCGCGCCGCCGCCCCCGCCGGGTCGAGCCGGACGAGGGCCTGCACGGGACGCTCCGCCGCGTCCCCGACGACCAGGACAGTGCCGCCGGTCTCGCCGGGCCGCACCAGGGACGCGGCCTCCAGCCAGCGTCGCAGCGCCTCCTCCCCGGCGCGCAGGTCGGGTCGCGCCAGCATCACGCCGGCGTCCAGCAGCACCGCTGCGGCGTAGCCCGCCTCGGGGATCGGCTCCGCGCCCGGGGTCGCGAGCACCAGCGCCGACTCGGCGCCCACTGCGTCCACCCGGCGGCCGCCCCACGACTGCACGACCCGGGTCTGCGGGAAGGCCCGCCCGAGTTCCTCGGCGGTGCGGGTGACGCCGACCTGGGGAGCGCGCAGCCGGGTGCCGCCGCACTCCGCGCAGCGCCAGGGCCCCGGCAGTGGGCCGCACGAGGGGCAGGTCAGGCGCATCTCCCCCGCCGCGCGCTCCCCGCGCAGCGGCTGGCCGCAGCGCGGGCAGTCGGCCGGGGCGCGGCAGGCCTGGCACGCGAGCCGGGGCGCGTAGCCGGCGCGCGGCACCTGCACGAGCACGGGCCCCTGGGAGAGCCCCGCGCGGATCGTGGCGAACACCTCGTGGGGCAGCCGGGCGGCGCGGGCGTTCGGGTCCCGCTCCAGGGCGCGGTCGCTGTCCACCGCCACCTTGACGGCCGGACCGATCCGCCGCGCCTGCTGCGCGGGCAGGGCGAGCGGCACCAGCCAGCCCCGGGCCAGCAGCGCCTCCACCTCGGCCGTGCGCCCGTAGCCGGCCACCAGCAGCCCGGACGCCTCGCGCGACGCCCGCAGGGCGGCCACCTCCCGGGCGTGAGGGTAGGGCGCCCGCGGCTCGGCGTAGGCGTCGTTCCCCTCGTCCCACACCGCGATCAGGCCGAGGTCGGGCAGCGGCGCGTACACCGCCGCGCGGGTGCCCAGCACCAGGCGCACGTCGCCGCGCGCGGCCGCGAGGAAGTTGCGGTACCGGGTCGCCGGCCCCAGCTCGGCGGTGAGGGTGACGAAGCTCCCGTCCCCGAACTGCTCGGTCGCGCGGGCCTCCAGCGCGGCGAGCGCCGTGGCGTCGGGCACCATCAGGATCACCGAGCGACCGCCGCCCAGGGACGCCGCGGCGGCGTCCAGCAGGCCGCCGGCCCAATCCCCGGGGGCGCGAACACCGCCACCGGGTTCCACGCCGCCCGGACGCCCTCGCCGGCGGCCAGCGCCGCCAGGAACCGCTCGCCGCCGGGGTAGCCGGGCAGCACAGGGGCGGCCCGTTCGGTGCGGGGCGCGGGCCGCGTCGGGCGGGCGGCCTTCTCGGAGGTGGCGTGCCGCGGCGGCACCGCCAGGCGCACGACGTCGGAGAAGGTGCCGCCCCAGTGGTCGGCGACGGCGCGCACGAGCCCGGCGACCGCCGGGGTGAGGACGACCTCGGGCGAGATCACCCGCTCCAGGTCGGCCGGGGCGGCGACGTCGGTCGCGTGGTCGACGGCCATCACGTAGCCGTCGCGCAGCTTGCCCGCGAACCGCACCCGCACCCGGACGCCCGGGGCGACCTCGGCGGCCTGCGCCGGGGTCACCGCGTAGTCGAAGACCCGGTCCAGGTGCGGCAACGGCACGTCGACCGCCACGTGGGCGATCAGCGGCGCGTCCGGGGTCGTCATGGCCCCGATCCTAGGAGCCGGCTCGGACGCTCAGCCCCGGACGGCCGCGGCCAGCGCCTCGGCCCGATCCGTGCGCTCCCACGTCATGGCGGGCAGCTCGCGGCCGAAGTGGCCGTAGTTGGTGATCTGGGAGTAGATCGGGCGCAGCAGGTCCAGGTCGCGGATGATGGCGGCCGGTCGCAGATCGAACGTGGCCAGCACGGCCGCGTTGATCTGCTCCAGCGGCACCTTCTCGGTCCCGAAGCACTCGGTGTAGAAGCCGACGGGGTGCGCGCGGCCGATCGCGTAGGCGACCTGCACCTCGCACCGGTCCGCCAGGCCCGCGGCCACGACGTTCTTGGCGACCCACCGCATCGCGTAGGCGGCGGAGCGGTCCACCTTGGACGGGTCCTTGCCCGAGAACGCGCCGCCGCCGTGGCGGGCCATGCCCCCGTAGGTGTCGACGATGATCTTGCGGCCGGTCACGCCGGCGTCGCCCATGGGGCCGCCGATGACGAACTTGCCGGTGGGGTTCACGAAGGTGCGGTGGCCCTCCGAGGCGATGTCGTAGCGGGCCAGCACCGGGTCGATGACGAGCCGGGTCACGGCGTCCTTGACCAGGCCCTCGCTCCAGGCCCGCTCGGTGTGCTGCGTGGAGACCACGACGGTGTCGACGCGCACGGGGCGGTCGCCGTCGTACTCGATGGTGACCTGGGTCTTGCCGTCGGGCAGCACCCAGTCGAGCTCGCCGGTCTTGCGGACCTCGGAGAGGCGCTCCGACAGCCGGTGGGCGATGTCGATCGGCAGCGGCATCAGCGTGGGGGTGTCGGTGCAGGCGTAGCCGAACATCAGGCCCTGGTCGCCGGCGCCCTGCCGGTCGAGCGCGTCGGTGCCGCCGCCCTCGCGGACCTCCTCGGCCAGGTCGACGCCCTGGGCGATGTCGGGGCTCTGGTTGCCCAGCGACACCAGGACGCCGCAGCTCTTGCCGTCGAACGACGCGCCGGCGTGGTCGTACCCGATGGACAGGATCCGCTCGCGCGCGATCCCGGAGATGTCGGCGTACGCCTCGGTGGACACCTCGCCGGCGACGACGACGGTGCCGGTGGTCACCAGGGTCTCCACCGCGACGCGGCTGTTGACGTCCTGGGCGAGCAGGGCGTCCAGCACGGCGTCGCTGACGGAGTCGGCGACCTTGTCCGGATGTCCCTCGGTGACGGATTCCGAGGTGAACAGACGGGTCACGGATTTCCTCCTACGAATGGATGCCGACGACAGCGTCCCAGATGCGGTGCGCGATCGCGGCCTTGTCTCCGCTGGCGGTCAACACCACCTGATCAGGGGCGATGATCGTCACGGAGTTGTCGGGGCTGCCGAAGACGGCACCGCCCGACACGTTGTTGAGCACGAGCAGGTCGCAGCCCTTGCGGGCGAGCTTGGCGCGTCCCAGCTCGAGCAGGTGGGCCTCGTCGTCGGCGGTCTCGGCGGCGAAGCCGACGATGACCTGCCCGGCGGGGCCGGCGCCGGACGCCGACAGTGCGGCGAGCACGTCGGTGGTCTCGGTCAGGCGGAGCTCGAGCGTGCCCGAGCCGTCCTTCTTGATCTTGCCGTCCGCCACTCGCTCGGGGGTGAAGTCCGCGGCCGCGACGGCCATGACCAGCGCGTCCGCGGTCGGCTGCAGGGCGAGCATCGCCTCGGCCAGTTCGGCGGTGGAGCCCACGCGGACGACGTCGGCGCCGCTGGGCACCGGCTCGGTGATGTGGGCGGCCACCAGCGTGACGCGCGCGCCGCGCAGGGCGGCGGTGCGGGCCAGCGCGACGCCCTGGCGTCCGCTGCTCGCGTTGCCCAGGAAGCGCACGGGGTCCAGTTGCTCGCGGGTCCCGCCGGCGCTGATGACCACGTGCCGGCCGGCCAGATCGCGCGCGCGGACCGCGGCGACGGCGTCCTCGTCCCCCAGCAGGGAGGCGACGACCGCCTGGATGTCGTGCGGCTCGGGCAGGCGTCCTGGGCCGGAGTCGGCGCCGGTGAGGCGGCCGTCGGCCGGATCCATGACGAGCGCGCCGCGCCCCCGCAGGGTCGCGACGTTCGCCTGGGTGGCGGGGTGCAGCCACATCTCGGTGTGCATCGCCGGCACGAACAGCACCGGGCAGCGCGCCGTGAGCAGCACGTTGGTGAGCAGGTCGTCGGCCCGCCCGGACGCCGCCCGCGCGAGCAGGTCGGCGGTGGCGGGGGCCACCACGACGAGGTCGGCCTGCTGGCCGATCCGGACGTGGGGCACGTCCTCGACGCCGCCGAAGACGCCGGTGCGCACCGGGTGCCCCGAGAGGGCCTCCCAGGTGGTGGCACCGACGAACTCCAGCGCGTTCGGGGTGGGCACGACCGTGACGTCGTGCCCGGACTCGCTCAGGCGCCGCAGCAACTCGCACGCCTTGTAGGCGGCGATGCCGCCGGCGACGCCCAGGACGATGCGGCTCACGCCGGCCCGCTCAGGCCAGGTCGTCGGGGGCGAAGGGGTCGACGCCGAAGTCGGGGTCGGCCTCCGCCTCGGCGCGCGCGGCGGCCTCGGCCTCGGGGTCGATCTCGTTGCACTCCAGCACGTCGGCGGAGATCTCGCGCAGCGCGATCGTCAGGGGCTTCTCCTGCACGGTCGTCTCGACCAGGGGCCCGACGTTCTCCAGCAGGCCTTCGCCCAGCTGGCTGTAGTAGGCGTTGATCTGGCGCGCCCGCTTGGCGGCGAACAGGACCAGACGGTACTTGGAATCGACCTTGCTCAGCAGATCATCGATCGGAGGGTTGGTGATCCCCTCAGGAACATGGGTGCTCAACGTCCACCTTCTGTTGCGTCTCGAGGTTACAAACTCAAGAAGTCTACCAGTTCGGCGACGGCCCTGTTCACATCGTCGTTCACGATGATCCGATCGAACTCCTCGGCCGCCGCCAGCTCGACCTTCGCGGTCTCCAGCCGGCGCTCCACCTGGTCGGGGGTCTCGGTGCCGCGGCCCTCGAGCCGCTCGACGAGGGTGTCCCAGTCGGGCGGGGCGATGAACACGAACTGCGCCGAGGGCAGGCGGTCGCGGACCTGGCGGGCGCCCTGCAGGTCGATCTCGAGGATCGCCGGGCGGCCCGCCGCCTGGGTCGCGAACACGGGCGCCGACGGCGTCCCGTAACGGTGCTTGCCGTGGACGGTCGCCCACTCCAGCAACCCGTTCTCCGCGATGAGCTGCTCGAATTCATCCACCGAGCGGAACAGGTAGTGGACGCCGTCCACCTCGCCGGGTCGGGGCGGGCGTGTCGTCGCCGACACGCTCACCCAAACCTCGGGATGGAGCTTTCGCAATTGCCGCACCACGGTTCCCTTGCCGACGCCCGCGGGCCCCGAAATAACCGTGATGCGTGCCGTCACTTGAATTCAGCCTTCAGGCCCGCCACCTGGTGACGGCCGAGGCCGCGAATGCGACGGTTCGGGGCGATGTCGAGCTTCTCCATGACGGCCGTGGCGCGCTTCTCCCCCACACGCGGGAGCGACTTGAGAAGGTCGACGACCTTCACGTGAGCGAGCACGTCATCGCCGGCGGCCTCGTCGAGAGCCTCCGAGAGGGACAGTGCCCCGGTTCGGACCTTGGCCTTCAACTCGGCTCGGACGCGCCGCGCCTGGGTGGCGGCCGCGCGGGCGGCCTGGAGTTGTTCGGTGGTCAACTGCGGAATGGACACTTATTTCTCCAACGTTCGGAGGGACTCAATACCCACCAACCAGACGGCTGGGTCTTCGAATGGTAGCAACTCAGACGGCCGCGTAGGACTTCGCTTTTGCCCGTAGCGCCTCGGAGTCCGGCCCGGCCTGAAGAATCCCGCGTCCGACCATGGGAAGCACCTTGTCGAAGGCGGGTCCGAACAATTCGGGCAGGTCCTCGAGTCGCCCACCCTGGGCGCCGATTCCTGGGACGAGGATGGACGCGTTGAACTCGGAGACGTCGCAGGCGAGCGTCCCGTGGGTGCCGCCCACGACCAGCCCGATGGCGCGGGTGCGGGCCCGCGAATTCAGTTCCTTGGCGGCGTCGATGATCTCCTGGACCACCGAGCCCTCCCGCCCCAGCGCCAGCTGGACGCTTCCGCCCTCGGGGTTGGACGTGCGGGCGAGCACGTACACGCCGCGGTCGAAGGCGATCGCGCGCTCGAAGGCGGGCATGAGGGACTCGAACCCCAGGTAGGGCGACAAGGTGACGGCGTCGCCCGCCAGGGGCGAATCGGGGGCCAGGTAGGCCTCGGCGTAGGCGGACATGGTGGATCCGATGTCGCCGCGCTTGGCGTCGATGATGCTCAGCGCACCGGCCGCGCGGATTTCAGCGATCACGGTCTCCAGGACGGCGATCCCCGCCGAGCCGTACACCTCGAAGAAGGCCGACTGGGGTTTGAAGACCGCCACGGTCTCGCCCAGGGCGTCGATGATGGTGCGGCAGTAGCGCTCCAGTCCGGCGGCCGTCAGGGGCAGGCCCCACGCCGACAGCAGCGACGCGTGCGGGTCGATCCCCACGCACAGGTTGCCCCGTTCGGCGGTCAGGGCCTTCAGACGCTGGTTGTAGGTGCTCACCGAACCTCCTCGTTGATGTCCGCGATGAGTGCGGGGCCTGCGTAGATGAAGCCAGTGTAAAGCTGGACCAGGCTCGCGCCGGCGTCCAGCAGCGCACGGGCGTCGTCCGCGGTCATCACGCCGCCCGAGCCGATGACCGGCAGGTCGGTGTGCCCGGCGACGTACGCGACCACCTCGCGGGCCCGCGCCGTGAGCGGACGGCCGGACAGCCCGCCGGCCTCGTCGGCGAGCCGCCGGTCCGCCTCGGCCAGCCCCGTCCGGCTCAGCGTCGTGTTGGTGGCGATCAGGCCCGCGGCGCCGCCGTCGGTGACCGCCTGCAGCACCTCGTCGAGCTGGGGCCAGGTCAGGTCCGGGGCGACCTTGACGAAGACCGGCAGCGGGTCGCCGGGGGCCTGCAGCGCCGCGCGGGCGGTGAGCGCGCCCACGAGCTCCCCCAGCGCGCCGCCGTCCTGCAGCGAGCGCAGGCCGGGGGTGTTGGGGCTGGAGACGTTGATCGCGATGTAGTCGGCGTGCGGCGCCAGCCGGTCGAAGGAGGTCAGGTAGTCCCCCACCGCGTCGGCCAGCGGCGTCGCCTTGGTCTTGCCCAGGGAGATCCCCAGCGGGATGCCGGCGGCGCGGTTCCCGCGCACGATCCCGGCCACGCCGAGCCGGTTGGACACCTCGACCGAGCCGCCGTTGTTGAAGCCCATCCGGTTGACCAGGGCCCCCGACGCCGGGGCGCGGAAGACCCGCGGCCGGTCGTTGCCGGGCTGCCCCTGCGCGGTGACCGTCCCGAGTTCGGCGAAGGCGAAGCCGAGGTACTGCCAGGCGAGCGCGGCGCGCGCGTCCTTGTCCATCCCGGCGGCCAGCCCCACGCGCCCGGGGAAGTCGATCCCCGCGACCGTGACCGGGTCGCCCGACGTCCGGGTGAGCAGGCCGACCAGGTCGCGCACCCCCGGCAGCGCCCCGAGCAGCGCCAGCGCCCCGATCATGTCCTCGTGGATCGATTCAGGGTCGCCGGCGTGCGCCCGGAACAGCGCCGGGCGCACCAACCGGGTGTACCCGTCGCGCACGAGGTTCATCGCCCGGCCGCCGCCTCGGTGTCGACGCGGCCCAGTTCCTCGTCCACGGCCGCGTTCCACGACTGCAGCGAGCGGACGCCCACCTCGCCGGCCTTGGCGGCCTCGATGCCCTGCACGGCGGCCGAGAGCCCCTGCACGGTCGTGATCGAGGGGATGTCGCGCAGGATCGCCGCGGACCGGATCGACCAGCCGTCGCGGCGCGGGGCGCCGTCGCGACTGGCACCCTGGGGCGTGTTGAAGATCAGGTCGATGTCGCCGCTCATGATGGCGTCCACCACGGTCGGGGCGCCGTCGGGGCCGGTGCCCTGGTGCGCCTTGCGCAGCACCTCGACCTCGACGCCGTTGCGCCGCAGCACCTGCGCGGTGCCCGCGGTCGCCACGATCCGGAAGCCCAGGTCCGCGAGCCGCTTCACCGGGAAGATCGCGTGCCGCTTGTCGCGGTTGGCGATGGAGACGAAGGCCGTCCCGCCGGTCGGCAGGCCGCCGTAGCTGCCCGTCTGGGACTTGGCGAACGCGGTCCCGAAGGTGGCGTCCAGGCCCATCACCTCGCCGGTCGACTTCATCTCCGGGCCGAGCAGCGAGTCGACGTTCTCGCCGTCGGAGGTGCGGAACCGGTTGAACGGCATCACGGCCTCCTTGACCGCGATCGGCGAGGCGTCCACGACCGCGGCGCCGTCGCCCTCGGCGCGCAGCAGCCCGGACGCGCGCAGGTCGGCGATCGACTCGCCCAGCATGACGCGGGCGCAGGCCTTGGCCAGCTGGACGCCGGTGGCCTTCGACACGAACGGCACCGTGCGCGAGGCGCGCGGGTTGGCCTCCAGCACGTAGAGCGTGTCGCCCTGCAGCGCGTACTGGATGTTGATCAGGCCGCGGACGCCGACGCCCTTGGCGATCGCCTCGGTCGACGCGCGGATGTGCTCCACGGCGTCCGCGCCCAGCGTGATCGGGGGCAGGGTGCACGCCGAGTCGCCGGAGTGGATGCCGGCCTCCTCGATGTGCTCCATGACGCCGCCGAGGTACAGCTCGGTGCCGTCGTAGAGGGCGTCCACGTCGATCTCGATGGCGTCGTCGAGGAAGCGGTCGACCAGCACCGGCTGCTGCGGGGTGATGAAGGTCGCCCGCTCGATGTAGCCGGTCAGCGCCTCGTCGTCGTAGACGATCTCCATGCCGCGCCCGCCCAGCACGTAGCTGGGACGCACGAGCACCGGGTAGCCGATCCGGTTGGCGATCTCGATCGCCTGGGCCGCGCTCTGGGCCATGCCGTAGCGGGGCGCCGGCAGCCCGGCGGCCGCGAGCACGTCGCCGAAGGCGCCGCGCTCCTCGGCCAGGTTGATCGCCTCGGGCGAGGTGCCGACGATCGGCACGCCGTTGTCCTTCAGCGCCTGGGCGAGCTTGAGCGGGGTCTGCCCGCCGAGCTGCACGATGACGCCGGCGACGGGGCCCGCGGCCTCCTCGGCGTGGTAGATCTCCAGGACGTCCTCGAGGGTGAGCGGCTCGAAGTAGAGCCGGTCGGAGGTGTCGTAGTCGGTCGAGACGGTCTCGGGGTTGCAGTTGACCATGATGGCCTCGTACCCGGCCTCGCGCAGCGTCATGGCGGCGTGCACGCACGAGTAGTCGAACTCGATGCCCTGGCCGATGCGGTTCGGTCCGGAGCCGAGGATCAGCACCGCCTCCTTGGTGCGCGGCGCGACCTCGGTCTCCTCGTCGTAGGACGAGTAGTGGTACGGCGTCCGTGCCGCGAACTCGGCGGCGCAGGTGTCGACGGTCTTGTAGACCGGGCGGATCCCCAGCGCCCACCGGACGCCGCGCACAACGTCGGCCGTGGTGTGGCGCAGCGCCGCGATCTGGGCGTCGGACAGCCCGATCCGCTTGGCGCCGAACAACAGCTCGGGCGTCAGCGCCTCGGCGTCCCGGATGCGCTCGGCGGCCTCCTTGATCTGGCAGAGCTGGTCGACGTACCACGGGTCGATCCCGGTGGCCTCGTGGACCTGTTCGATCGAGGCGCCGGCGCGCAGGGCCAGCATCACGAGCTGCAGCCGGCCGTCGTGCGGCCGCGCGGCGCGCGCCAGCAGGTCCTCGACGCTCTCGGTGACCGGCGAGGCGAAGTCGAAGGGCGCCTTGGGGTCCTCCAGCGAGCGCAGCGCCTTGTTGAGCGCCTCGGGGAAGTTGCGGCCGATCGCCATGGCCTCGCCGACGGACTTCATGTGCGTGGTGAGGGTGGACTCGGCGGTCGGGAACTTCTCGAACGCGAACCGGGGCACCTTGACCACGACGTAGTCCAGCGCGGGCTCGAACGACGCCGGGGTCTCCTCGGTGATGTCGTTGGGGATCTCGTCCAGGGTGTAGCCCACGGCCACCTTGGCGGCGATCTTGGCGATCGGGAAGCCCGTCGCCTTGGACGCCAGCGCCGAGGACCGCGACACCCGCGGGTTCATCTCGATGACGACCATGCGGCCGTCGACGGGGTTGATGGCGAACTGGATGTTGCAGCCGCCGGTGTCCACGCCGACCTCGCGGATGATCGCGATGCCGACGTCGCGCATCGCCTGGTACTCGCGGTCGGTGAGCGTCATGGCGGGGGCCACGGTGATGGAGTCGCCGGTGTGGACGCCCATCGGGTCGAGGTTCTCGATCGAGCAGATGATGACGACGTTGTCGGCCTTGTCGCGCATCACCTCCAGCTCGTACTCCTTCCAGCCGAGGATCGACTCCTCGACCAGCACCTCGGTGACGGGCGAGGCGGCCAGGCCGATGGCGGCCATCTCGCGCAGTTCCTTCTCGTCGTGGGCGAAGCCCGACCCGACGCCGCCCATCGTGAAGGAGGGCCGCAGCACCACGGGGAAGCCGAGATCCTCGGCGGCGGCCAGCACCTCCTCCATGGTGTGGGTGACGAACGAGCGCGCCGACTCCGGCTTCGCGCCGGGGATGTCGAGGCCGTCCACGATGGTCTTGAACTTCTCGCGGTCCTCGCCGCGCTGGATCGCGTCGAAGTTGGCGCCGATCATCTCGACGCCGTAGCGCTCCAGCACGCCGGACTCGTGCAGGGCGACCGCGGTGTTCAGGGCCGTCTGCCCGCCCAGCGTCGGCAGGATCGCGTCCGGGCGCTCCGCCGCGATGACCTTCTCGACCATCTCGGGGGTGATCGGCTCGATGTAGGTCGCGTCGGCGAACTCGGGGTCGGTCATGATCGTCGCCGGGTTGCTGTTGACCAGGACGACGCGGTAGCCCTCCTCGCGCAGCACGCGGCACGCCTGGGTGCCGGAGTAGTCGAACTCGCACGCCTGGCCGATGACGATCGGCCCGGAGCCGATGACCAGGATCGTGGTGATGTCGGTGCGCTTGGGCATCAGGCGTTCTCTCCCGTCGAGCGGTGGGCGTCCATGACTTCGATGAAGCGGTCGAACAGGTAGGCCGAGTCGTGCGGGCCGGCGGCCGCCTCGGGGTGGTACTGCACCGAGAAGGCGCGGATGCGGCCGTCGGCGTCCAGCAGTTCCAGGCCCTCCACGACGTCGTCGTTGAGGCACACGTGGCTGACGATCGCGTCGCCCCACGGCGTGGCGGTGGGCCGGTCGAGCGGCGCGTCGACCGCGAAGCCGTGGTTCTGCGCGGTGATCGCCACGCGTCCGGTGCGGTGATCGCGGACCGGCACGTTCAGGCCGCGGTGGCCGTACTTGAGCTTGTAGGTGCCGAAGCCCAGCGCCCGGCCGAAGATCTGGTTGCCGAAGCAGATGCCGAAGTACGGCAGCCCGGAATCCAGCACGTCGGTGAGCAGCGCGACGGCCTCGTCGGCGGTGGCCGGGTCGCCGGGGCCGTTGGAGAAGAACACCCCGTCGACGTTCAGCGCCTCGATCTGCGCCAGGGTCGTCGTCGCGGGCAGGACGTGCACCTCGATGCCGCGCGCGGCCATGAGCTCGGGCGTCATCTCCTTGATTCCCAGGTCGATCGCCGCGACGGTGTGCGTCCGCTCCCCCACGGCGGGCACCACGACGGGCTCGCCGACCGTGACCTCCTCGACCAGGTTCGCGCCCACCATCGGCGGCTGCTGCAGGACGCGCTCGAGCAGCTTGTCGGGGTCCAGCTCGGTCGTGGACAGCCCGGCCCGCATGGAGCCGCGCTCGCGCAGGTGCCGGGTCAGGGCGCGGGTGTCGATGTCGCTGATGCCGACGATCCCCTGCTCGCGCAGCGCCTCGTCCAGGCCGCGGTTGGCCCGCCAGTTGGAGGTGACGCGCGAGGCGTCGCGGACCGCGAAGCCGGCCACCCAGATGCGGCGGGACTCGTCGTCCTCGTCGTTCCAGCCGGTGTTACCGATCTGCGGGGCGGTGGCCACCACGATCTGGCGCCGGTAGGAAGGGTCGGTGAGGGTCTCCTGGTAGCCGGTCATGCCGGTGGAGAACACCGCCTCGCCGAAGGTCTCGCCCGCCGCACCGAACGACGATCCACGGAAGAATCGACCATCCTCGAGTACGAGCAGTGCGGGGCTGTCGGTGCGTTCCATGGGTGCGTCCCTTCTCATTCCTGGGCTGCGTCCCCCGTCGGGTCCTCAGCGGTGTCGGTGGCGTCCGTGCCGGAGTCGGCGGACGGCGTGTCCTGGGTGTGGCCCGCATCAGCCGCGGCGTCGTCCGCCCCGGTCTCCGGCGCCTGGTCGGCTCCGGACGCGGGCACGGATCGTCGCAGGCGGGCGGCCGCCTGGGCCAGCACCGCGTTCACGAACGCGGGCGACTCGTCGGTCGACAGCTCGGCGGCCAGGTCGACCGCCTCCTTGATCGCCACCTGGGGCGGGGTGTCGGTGTGGGCGAGCTCGAACAGCGCGATGCGCGCCAGGTTGCGGTCCACCCGGTTCATCCGCTCCAGCGTCCACCCGGGGGTGAGGCTGGCTGCGAGCAGCGCGTCGATCTCCTCGGCGTGCGCCAGGTAGCCGTTCACCAGGTCGATCGTGAACGGGCGCACCGGCGGCTCGGCCCAGCCGACCCGGTCGGCGAGCGTCTCGGTCGTGGGGCGCTCGCGCAGGTCGCTCTCGAACAGGATGTCGAGCGCCCGCTTACGGGCCTTCGTCCGGGTGGAGTTCTCGCGGTTGCGGACCCGGCCGTGGGAAGGTGTGGCGGGCTCGGTCACCCGTTGACCCGGCCGAGGTAGCTGCCGTCGCGGGTGTCGACCTTCACCTTGGTGCCCTCGTCGATGAACAGCGGCACCTGGATCTGCTTGCCGGTCTCGAGCGTGGCCGGCTTGGTGCCGGCCGAGCTGCGGTCGCCCTGCAGGCCGGGCTCGGTGTAGGTGATCACGAGCTCGACCGAGGCCGGGAGCTCGATGTAGAGGGGGTTCTCCTCGTGCAGGGCCACCAGGGCGTTCTGGTTCTCCAGCATGTAGTCCGCGGCGTCACCGACGGTGGCGGCCGGGATGTGCACCTGGTCGTAGCTGGTGGTGTCCATGAAGACGTACGCGTCGCCGTCCTGGTACAGGTACTGCATCTCGCGACGGTCGACGTTGGCGCTCTCGACCTTGGTGTCGGAGTTGAACGTCTTGTCGACGACCTTGCCGCTCAGCACGTGCTTGAGCTTGCTCCGCACAACGGTGTTGCCCTTGCCGGGCTTGTGGTGCTGGAACCAGATGACCTGCCACAGCTGGCCGTCCAGGTCGAGGACCGTTCCGTTCTTCAGATCGTTGGTCGAGATCGTGGGCATGCGCGTCCCTTTCCACGTCGAGTTCCCGACCGTCCACTCTACCGGGGGAACCCCGCCTGGTCGAAACGGCGTCCAACGGCGGACGCCGCGGGCGTTCAGGGGCGCGGGACGCCCCTGCGGCGGCGGACGTCGTCGACCAGTTCGCTCCGCGCCGCCGCGTGCGGGACGCTCACCTGCTCCATCGCGTCGGCCAGGTCGTCGCCGCCCGCCGCGCGCAGCCCGGCGATCGCGCCGGCCACGTCCTCGGGGGTGCGGTTCTGGTTGAGCTTGTCCTTGGCCTCGACCCGGGTGATCGGCAACTCGATGCCGACGATCGCCCGCAGCAGCCGGTCGTGCGCCGCCGGGTCGACGCGGCCGTCGTCGTAGCCGTGCAGCCGCGACAGTTCGCCCACCGCGTCCCGCACCCAGGCGGGATCGTCGTGGATCACCAGCGGGCCGTACGCGTGCAGCGTCACGTAATTCCACGTCGGGACGCCGGGGGTCTCGCCGTTCGAGGCGTACCAGTCGGCGTGGATGTAGCCGTCGGGGCCCGACAGGATCGCCAGCGCGTCGCCGAGGTACGGCTCGCGCCAGACCGGGTTCACGCGCGTCACGTGGAAGATCAGCGACCCGAGCCCGCCGGCGGCGTCCGGGCGCCACGTGAGCGGCAGCAGGGTCGCGACGGGGCCGGTCTCGTGCGCGGTGACCAGTTGCGCGGTGGTGGCCGAGGCGAGCAGCCCCCGGACCCGCTCGGGCGCCATCGCGAAGTGCCGGGGGTGTACATCAGCGGGCCAGTTCGGCGTAGGTGGCGCGCAGCACGTCCTCGTCGGGGGCGGTCGCCATGAAGGGCGCGCCCACGGCGTCCAGCAGGACGAAGCGGAGCGAGGCGCCGCGGGACTTCTTGTCCAGGCTCATGGTGGCCCGCAGGTCGTCGTAGGCGTCCGCCGCGTAGCTGGTGGGCAGCCCGACCGACTCCAGGACGCGCAGGTGGCGCTCGACGAAGGCGGCGTCGGCGTGCCCGAGCGCGTGCGACAGCCGCGCGGCGAAGGCCAGGCCGACCGCGACCGCGTAGCCGTGGCGCCACGTGTAGCGCTCGCGGCGCTCGATGGCGTGCCCCAGCGTGTGGCCGTAGTTGAGCAGTTCGCGGCCCACGTCGGAGCCCGTGCTGGTGGCCTCGCGCAGGTCGCCGCTCACCACGCCGGCC
Organism: Propioniciclava coleopterorum; assembly: GCF_011393335.1. NCBI lineage: Bacteria > Bacillati > Actinomycetota > Actinomycetes > Propionibacteriales > Propionibacteriaceae > Propioniciclava > Propioniciclava coleopterorum. The sequence goes on from NZ_CP049865.1 coordinate 3,443,582, forward strand.
TTGATCCGCATCGACCGGGTGATCGCCTCGGCGAGCGCGTCCGAGCGTGGGTCGAGCATCGCGGCCGGGTCCGCCTCGAACAGTTCCAGGGTGCGCTCGTCGGCGATGAAGCCGTGCTTGATCATCTCGGCCAGGCCGCCGCGCAGGTCGTCGGGCGCCAGCGTGACGAGGTGGTCCAGGTCCGCCAGCACCCCGGCGGGCTCCCAGAAGGCGCCGACGAGGTTCTTGCCCGCGTCCAGGTTGATGCCGGTCTTGCCGCCGACCGCGGCGTCCACCATGGCCAGCAGCGTGGTCGGGATCGACACGTATCGCACGCCGCGCAGCCAGGTGGCGGCGACGAAGCCCGCCAGGTCGGTGGTGGCGCCGCCCCCGAAGCCGACCACGGCGTCCGAGCGGGTGAACCCGGCGCCCGCCAGCGCCTCCCAGCACGCCAGCAGGAAGGCGGGCGTCTTGACGCGCTCCCCGTCGGGCACGGTGAGCAGCAGCACCTCGGCGTCCAGGGTGCCGGCCAGCGCCGCCGCGGCGTCGGCGAGCTCGGCCGGGTGCAGGAGCGCGACCTTGGCGCTGCCCTCGACCAGGCCGGGCAGCAGCGCGGTCGTGCCGCGTCCCACCACGACGTCGTAGGGATGCTCCGAGGCGACCGTGATGGTCTCCCACTGCGTGGTCATCGCTCCTCCAGGGCGGCCAGCACGGCGTCGGCGAGCGCGTCGGGCTCCCGGCCGTTGGTGTCGATCTCGATGTCGGCCAGCCGCCGGTACACCGGCGTGCGGGCGTTCAGCAGCTTGATGAGCGTCGCGCGGACGCCGCCGCCGGCCAGCAGGGGGCGGCCCTCGTCCAGGCCGATGCGCTTGACGGCGTTGCGCGCGTCCACCTGCAGCCAGACCGTCGGCACGGCGGCGAGCGCGTCGGCGATCTCGGGGGTGAGCGGCGCTCCCCCGCCCAGGCTCACGACGCCGTCGCCGGCCAGCAGTTCGAGGGTGACGTCGCGCTCGAGGACGCGGAAGGCGGGCTCGCCGTCGTCGGCGAAGATGTCACGGATCTCGCGGCCCTGCCGGGACTCGATCACGGCGTCCACGTCCACGAACGGCACCCCGAGCCGGGCGGCGAGCAGCGGCCCGACGGTGGACTTGCCGCTGCCGGGCGCGCCGATCAGGGCGAGCGCCGTCACGCCAGCCGCCGCTCGGCGAGCCGGTCGAGGTAGGCGCGGTGGTTGCGGGAGGTCTCGGCGACCGAGTCCCCGCCGAACTTGGTCAGCATCAGCTCGGCGAGCACCAGCGCCACCATCGCCTCGGCCACGACGCCGGCGGCGGGGACCGCGCACACGTCGGAGCGCTGGTGGTGGGCCTGGGCCGGCTCCAGCGTGGTGGTGTCGACGGTGCGCAGCGCGCGCGGCACGGTCGCGATGGGCTTCATCGCGGCCCGGACGCGCAGCACCTCGCCGGTGCTCATCCCGCCCTCGGTGCCCCCGGAGCGGTTGGAGACCCGGGCGACGCCCGAGGCGCCCTCGGGCACCATCTCGTCGTGGGCCAGCGAGCCGCGGGTGCGGGCCAGGGTGAAGCCGTCGCCGACTTCCACGCCCTTGATGGCCTGGATGCCCATCAGGGCGCCCGCCAGCCGGGCGTCCAGGCGGGTGTCGCCCTGGGAGTGGCTGCCGACGCCCGGCGGCAGGCCGGTGACGACGACCTCGACGACGCCGCCGACGGTGTCGCCCTCGGACTTGGCGGCCTCGATCTCGGCCAGCATCCGGGCCGAGGACTCCGGGTCGAAGCAGCGCACGGGGTCGGCGTCGATCGCGTCACGGTCGGACGCCGTGGGCAGGGCCGTGCCGGTGCTGGCGACCGGCCCGATCTCGACGACGTGGCTGACGAGCTGGACGCCGTAGGCCTGGTCGAGGAAGTTGGTCGCGACCCGGCCCAGCGCCACGCGGGCGGCGGTCTCGCGGGCGGAGGCGCGCTCCAGGATCGGGCGGGCCTCGTCCCAGTCGTACTTCTGCATGCCCGCCAGGTCGGCGTGGCCGGGACGCGGCCGCGTCAGCGCGGCGTTGCGAGCCTGCCCGGCGAGCACGTCGGGGTCGACGGCGTCCGGGTTCATGACGGTCTCCCACTTGGGCCACTCGGTGTTGCCGACCATGATCGCGATCGGGGAGCCGAGCGTCTCGCCATGGCGCACGCCGGTGAGCATCGTGACCTCGTCGGCCTCGAACTTCATCCGGGCGCCGCGGCCCACCCCGAGGCGCCGGCGGCGCAGGGCGTCGGCGATGTCGTCGGTGGACACGTGGACGTGGGACGGGATGCCCTCGATCGTGGCGACCAGCGCCCGGCCGTGGGACTCCCCCGCCGTCAAGTAACGCAGCATGCCTGAAACTCTGCCACAGGCGGCGAACCGCCCCGCACCGGAGGGTGCGGGGCGGACGTCGCGGAGGCGGGGCTCAGCACTTGTCGGAGGTCTTGCAGAACTCCCGGAACTGGTTCACCGCCTGCTGGTGCTGCTCGAAGGTGTCGCTGAAGACGGTCTCGCCCGTGTCGAGGTTCACCACGACGAAGAACATCCAGTTCCCCTCGGCCGGCGTCACGGCCGCCTCGATCGCGTCCTCCGACGGCGAGGTGATCGGGGTCGGGGGCAGCTTGCCCGCGTTCTTCTGCAGGTAGGTGTTGTACGGGGAGTCGAGCTTGCGCTCCTCGGCCGTGGTCGTGACGCGTCCGGTGACGTTGTTGGCGTACGCGACCGTGGCGTCCGACTCGAGCCGCTCGCCCTTCGCGATCCGGTTGTAGAACACCCGCGCGACCTTCTGCCGGTCCTCGCTCGTCATCGCCTCCCGCTCGACGACGCTGGCCATGATGAGCGCGGTGTAGGGGTCCTTCGCCGGCGACGCCGCGGCCTGGTTGACGAAGTCGTTGCGCTCGACGACCTTGTTGAAGTTGTCGACGGTCATCTTCATGACGCCCTCGGCGGTCGGGTTGCCGCCGAGCTCGTAGGTGTCGGGGAACAGGAAGCCGTCCACGTTGCCCTTGGCCCACTCCGGCAGCCCGAGGTTGGTCGGCGCCTTGACCAGCGCCTGGAACTCCTCCACCGGCAGCTTGGACGCCTGCGCCATCGCGGCGATCTGCTCGCTGGTGCGCTGCCCCTCGCGCAGCTGCATCATGTTGCGCACGAGGTTGGCCGGGTCGAGGAGCGCGTCGAACGCGCTGATGACCGACATCTGGGTCTTCATCTTGTACTGCCCGGCCTGGACGCGGCTGGACTCGTCGGGACGCGACTGGGCGTAGCGGCGGAACGAGTCGGCCGACTTCACGACGTCCTTCTCCTCCAGCAGCTTGCCGACCGCGGTCATGGAGGCGCCCTTGGGGATCTCGATCTGGATCGGGTCGACGCCGGTGCCGATGTAGTCGTCCTTGGTGCGGAAGCCCATCCAGGCGTCCCAGGCCTTGCCGCCGACGAACCAGACGCCGCCGACCAGCACGACGAGGGCCAGGAGGACGGCGATCCACCCCTTGCTGCGGTGCCGCACCTCCCCCATGTCCCATTCGCCGGTCTCGGGGTCGCGGAGACGGTCGGGCTCGTGCGTCCGTTGCGGGCTCATCGGGTGTTCCTTCCGTCGATACGCTCCCCGACGCGGGCGAGGGCCACCCGTTCGGCGTCGAGCGCCTGGTTCAAGATTGCCACGGCCGCCGCCTGGTCGATGACCGAGCGCTGGTGGCGCGAGGAGCGGCCGGCCTCGTGCAGGTGCCGCGACGCGGTCACCGTGGTGAGCCGCTCGTCGATCAGCCGGACGTCCAGCTCGGGGAACAGGCCGGCCACCAACGCGGCCCCCTGACGCGCCATGGCGGCCGCCTCGCCCTCGGCGCCGCGCAGGTGCCGCGGCAGCCCCAGGTAGGCCGCGACGGGCTCGTACTCGGCCACGATCGCCCGCAGCCGCTCGGTCACCACCCGCCGGTCGGACGCCGGCGCGATGGTCTCGACCGGGTAGGCCAGGACGCCGGCGGCGTCGCAGGCCGCGACACCGATCCGGGCCCTGCCCCAATCGATGCCGAGCCGCACCCCCGCCGGAACCCCGCTCATGGCAGCGCCAGCGCCGCCCGGATCGCGGCCAGCGCCTCGGTGGCCTTGGACGCGTCCGCGCCGCCGCCCTGGGCAAGGTCGTCCTTGCCGCCGCCCTTGCCGCCCAGCTGGGCCGCGCCGACGCCGACCAGCGCCCCCGCCTTGGCGCCGAGTTCGCGCGCGGCCGGGGTGGTGGCGACGATCAACGCCGGCTTGGCGTCCCCGCCGACCAGCGCGATGACCGCCGGGCCGCCCGACAACTTGTCGCGCAGCGCGGTGGCCAGGGCGCGCAGGTCGTTGCCGGCCACGCCCGGCAGCTCGTGGCCGACGAATCGGAACGGGCCGGCGTCGACCGCGTCGGCGGCCAGCGCGTCGAGGTTGCCGAGCAGCTCGCGCTGGCGGAGGTCGGCGATCTGCTTCTCCGCGGTCTTGAGCTGCGCCAGCAGCCGCTCGACGCGGTCGACCAACTGGTCGGGCTGGGTCTTCAGGGTGTCGGACAGCGTGGAGACCAGCGTCCGCTCGGCCGCGAACCTGTTGAACGCGTCGGTGCTGACCAGGGCCTCGACGCGGCGGATGCCGGAGCCGACCGAGCCCTCGCCGAGCAGGTTGACCAGGCCGATCTGCGCGGTGGTGCGGACGTGGGTGCCGCCGCACAGCTCGCGCGACCACGGCCCGTTCAGCTCGACCATCCGCACCACGTCGCCGTACTTCTCGCCGAACATCGCCTGCGCGCCCAGCTCCTTGGCGGTGGCCAGCGGCAGCTCGCGGTCGGTGACCGCGAAGTCGTCGCGGATCGCCTCGTTGACGATCCCCTCGAGCTCGCTGCGCATCGCCGGCGACAGCGCCTCGTGCGCGTTGAAGTCGAAGCGCAGGTAGCCGGGCTTGTTGTAGGAGCCCGCCTGGTGCGTGGCGTCGCCGAGCATCTGGCGCAGCGCCGCGTTCACCACGTGCGTGGCGGTGTGCGCCTGCGACGCGGCGAACCGGGCCGGCGGGTCGACGGCCGCGAGCAGCTCGTCGCCCTCGGCGACGCCGCCCTCGTTCACCATCACCTTGTGCACGACCAGGCCCTGGACCGGACGCTGCACGTCCAGCACCTCGAGCTGGACGCCGTCGGCGGTCAGCATGCCCGCGTCGGCGTCCTGGCCGCCGGCCTCGGCGTAGAACGGCGTCTCCTCCAGGACGACCTCGACCACGTCGCCGGGGGCGGCGTGCGTGACGAGCTGGCCGTCGCGGACCAGCCCGCGCACGCGGCTGGGCACCGACAGGTCGGTGAAGCCGCGGAACGGCGTCTCGCCGGCGTCGCGCAGCGTCCGGTAGGCCTCGGTGTTCGCCGCGCCGCCCTTCTTGGCGCGGGCGTCCGCCTTGGCGCGGGCCTTCTGCTCGCCCATGAGCCGGGTGAACTCGTCGCGGTCGACCGCCAGGCCGGCCTCGCCGGCCATCTCCAGGGTCAGGTCGATCGGGAAGCCGTAGGTGTCGTGGAGCTGGAACGCCTGGTCGCCGGGCAGCGTCGTGACGCCGGCGTCCTTGGCCTGCCGGACGGCGACGTCGAAGATCTGCGTGCCGGCGGCCAGCGTGCGCCGGAAGGACTCCTCCTCGGCGTAGGCCGAGGTCGAGGTCCGCGCCCACTCGGTCGCCACCTCGGGGTAGGACTCCTCCATCAGCGCCTTGGAGACCGGCAGCAGCTCGGGCAGCACCGGGTCGTGGACGCCGAGCAGCCGCATCGCCCGGACGCTGCGGCGCAGCAGGCGGCGCAGCACGTAGCCGCGCGCCTCGTTGCCCGGGGTGACGCCGTCGGTCATCAGCATCAGGCCGGACCGGACGTGGTCGGCGACCACGCGCATCCGCACGTCGTCGTCGTGGTCGGCGCCGTAGCGCTTGCCCGACAGCTCGGCCGCCTTCTCGATCACCGGGAACACCTGGTCGATCTCGTACAGGTTGTCGCGACCCTGCATCAGGTAGGCGACCCGCTCCAGGCCCATGCCGGTGTCGATGTTCGGCTTGGGCAGCGGGCGCAGCACGTCGAAGTCGTCCTTGGCGCGCACCGCGGACAGTTCCTGCTGCATGAACACGAGGTTCCAGATCTCCAGGAAGCGGTCCTCGTCCACGATCGGGCCGCCGTCGGGGCCGTACGCCGCGCCGCGGTCGATGTAGATCTCCGAGCACGGGCCGCCGGGACCGGGGATGCCCATGTTCCAGTAGTTGTCCTTCAGGTCGCGGCGCTGGATGTGCTCGTCCGGCACGCCCATCGCGCGCCACAGCGCGACCGCCTCGGTGTCGCCGTCGGGAAAGTCGGGGTGGTGACCCGGCCCGAGCACCGTCACCCAGACGCGGTCGCCGTCGAACCCGAGACCGCCGGAGGCGATCGACCCGGTGACGAGCTCCCAGGCGTGCTGGATCGCGCCTTCCTTGAAGTAGTCGCCGAAGCTGAAGTTGCCGTTCATCTGGAAGAACGTGCCGTGGCGGGTCGTCTTGCCGACCTCCTCGATGTCGAGGGTGCGCACGCACTTCTGCGAGCTGGTCGCCGTCTGGAACGGCGGGGTCTCGGCGCCGGTGAAGTACGGCTTGAACGGCACCATGCCGGCGTTGACGAAGAGCAGGGTGGGGTCGTTGTAGACCAGGGACGCCGAGGGCACCAGCGTGTGCCCGGCGCGTACGAAGTGGTCGAGGAACCGGCGCCGGATCTCAGCGGTCTTCATGACAGTTGTCTTCTTTCGTCCTTGGTCAGCAGGGCGGTCAGCTCGGACCGCTTGGCGGCCCGCGCCTGGGAGTAGTGGGTGGCGAAGTCGTCGACCCAGTCCTTGGCCTGGCCGGCCGCGTCCTCAGCCCTACGCTCCAACTCCTCGGCCATCCCCGCCGGTGTCAGTCGACGAGCATACTGCCGCCCCTTCACGACGACGAAAGCCGACGCCGCCGCCCCGGCGACGAACCACAGCGCGCGGCTCATCGCTGCCCGCCGCTCACCTTGGCGCTCAGCGCCGCCCGGAAGCCGTGGAAGGAGGACGCCAGCGCGATCAGCGGCCGCCCGAACGCGGCCAGCCAGATCTGGGAGAGCGTGGCGGTGTTCTCCACCACCGTGGACGCGTGCCCGCTGACGCGCGCGACGTCGGCGGTGACCTTCTCCACCTCGGTGGTGACGCCGCCCAGGCGCGTCAGCTCGGTGTTGGCCGCCTCGACGGTGTCCTGCAGTTCGGCCAGGATCGGCGCGGTGCTGGCGTTCACGTCCTTGACGGCGCCCGTCAGCTCGTCGAGCAGCCGTCCCAGCTTGAACAGCGGGATGGCGCACATGCCGACCAGCAGCACGAAGGCGACGGCGGCGATCAGCCCGGCGATCTCTCCGACAGTCATGGGTTCGAGCCTAGTACAGGCCACTCTGCCGCCCTCCTCTCGATCAGCAACTCCACGGACTCGCCACCGGCGGTGGCTGGCAGGCTGCGACATCCCCATCGCCCACCTCGAACCGACGACGAGATCCACGAGATCCGCGAGACGAACCCGACGGCGACCAAGGCCTGCCTGCAAGACTTCGTTCGATGAGGGAGCAATGGGTGCGCGAGCTGACCGCGGCGGCGCAATGGCTGGACGGTCAGGTGGTCGTCGACTGGTGGGCCAACGAGATGGCCCTGTGGGAGGACTACAGCGGCCGGGGCCCTCGCTATGACGCCCCGGAGTTCCCGGTGCTGCAGACAACCGGTCTGGTCGCAGGCCTGGAGTGCGGGTTGGGCTGGGGACTGAAGCCCTCCCAGACCACCGAGTCCTTCGAACTCCGACCGATCAGTGAGGTGCCCGAGGCGCAGGTGATCGAGCGCCGGGAGACTTCGGTCAACGGCATCTTCCGGAGTCGACAGTTGACGGAACTACCGGTCGGACGGGTCCGCGATGTCACGGTCGGCTTCGTCCACGACATCGTGACCCTGGACGCCCGGATCGGTGGGGAGACCCTGGTTTCCGAGATCCGGTGCACCGTCGGCGGGCAACCGCTCGTCTTCCTCTCGGGCGAGGCCGAGGAGCAGCAGAACGACAGCCTCGTCTTCAAGCGCCTCGACAATGCGGTGCTGATCTTCACCGATCCGACGGCCGTCGACACCCTGCCATGGAGTCGCTGACCAGGGCGCAGCCAACCGAGTGATCGACGCGCCGGCTCGCCTGCTGCTCAAGCAGCGTGTGCTGGTGGCGGCCCACGTCGCCTCCGTCGCCGGGGCGTGCGCGACGCTCAGCCTCGACGGGGCTCGCGGCCAAGCAGGTTCCTGATCACTTCCAGGCGCTCGCCGATCTGCGCCTCGTTGCCGTGCCCGGTGGGCTCGTAGTAGCGGGTCGCGGCCAGGTCGTCGGGGAGGTACTGCTGCTCCGCCACGCCGTGCGGGAAGTCGTGCGCGTACTTGTAGCCCTTGCCGAAGCCGTGCTGCTTCGCCCCGGCGTAGTGCGCGTCGCGCAGGTGCAGCGGGACGGGGCCGCCCTTGCCCGCCGAGATGTCGGCCTGCGCGGCGCCGATCGCGGTGGTGACCGCGTTCGACTTCGGCGCGGTGGCGGCGGCGATGGTGGCGTGGGCCAGGGTGAGCCGGCCCTCGGGCATCCCGATCAGCTGGACGGCCTGCGCGGCCGCCACGCAGGTCTGCAGCACCGACGGCGCCGCCATCCCGATGTCCTCGCTGGCGGAGATGATGAGGCGGCGCGCGATGAAGCGCGGGTCCTCCCCGCCCTCCAGCATCCGGGCGAGGTAGTGCAGGGCGGCGTCCACGTCGGAGCCGCGCACCGACTTGATGAAGGCGCTGATGACGTCGTAGTGCTGGTCGCCGTCGCGGTCGTAGCGCAGCGCGGCCCGGTCGACGGCCAGCTCGACGGCCTCGGGCGTGATGGTCGTGCCGCCCAGAGCGGACGCCGACGCTGCGGCCTCCTCCAGGTAGGTCAGGCTGCGGCGGGCGTCGCCGCCCGCCAGCCGCACGATGGTGGCGCGCGCGTCGGCGTCCAGGGTGTAGTGGCCACCCTCGGGCGTCCGCAGGCCCCGCTCGTCGGCGAGCGCGCGGTCCAGCAGGGCGTCGACGTCGGCGTCCGTGAGGGGCTTGAGGGTGAGCAGGAGCGAGCGGGACAGCAGCGGCGAAATCACCGAGAACGAGGGGTTCTCCGTCGTCGCGGCGATGAGGGTGACCAGGCGGTTCTCCACGGCGGGGAGCAGGACGTCCTGCTGGGCCTTGTTGAAGCGGTGCACCTCGTCGACGAACAGCACGGTGCCGGTGCCGCGCGCCAGCTCGCGCCGGGCGGCGTCCAGCTCCGCGCGCACCTCCTTCACCCCGGCGGTGACGCCGGAGAGCTCGACGAACCGCCGGTTGGTGGCCTGGGAGACCACCGAGGCGATCGTCGTCTTGCCGACGCCGGGCGGCCCCCACAGGAAGACCGACATCGGCTGTCCCTCGGCGAGGCGCCGCAGCGGTGAGCCGGGGCCCAGCAGGTGCTGCTGGCCGACGATCTCCTCCAGGGTGCGGGGCCGCAGCCGAACGGCCAAGGGGACGGCCTCGTGACCGGCCCCCGACAGCGATCCGCCGGTGCGCGCGGCCGGGGCCGCCAAGTCGGCGGGGTCGGGGTTGCCAAACAGGTCGGTCACCCCCGGAAGCCTAGCCGTCGGCGCCGACACACCGGGGCGTGGGGGGGCGCGCGCCTCACCGCGGTGCGCGCCCGGGTGGCCTAGGTTGGAGACCATGACGTCTCGCCCACTCGTGCCCGTCCTCGTCGCTCTCGCGTCGGGGATGGTGCTGCTCGCGGGCTGCGCGACGACACCCCCCTCGCCCAGCACGCCGACCCCTTCGCCCGCCACGACCGCCGCCTCCCCACCGACACCGCAGCGACCGACCCCACGTCGGCGACCGGCGCCGAGGACGAGTCCCGCAACACCGCCGCCCGGCAGGCGATCGAGACCGCGGAGGGCGCGGTCGGCGGTCGCGCGGTGGAGCTGGAGTGGTCGGAGCAGGGCTGGAAGGCCGACGTGGTGGTCGGGGACGTCGAGCACGAGCTCCTGATCGCGCCCGCCGGCGACACGGTGACGCGGACGGACACGTCGCCGGAGAAGCTGGACGCCGACAAGCTCGACCGGCTCACCGACGCGTTCGTCACGATGCGCCAGGCCGTCGACACCGTGCTCGATCAGATCCCGGGCGACCTGCTCAAGGCCGACCTGGAGTCCGACTCCGCCCCGCTCACGGGGATGAGGTGGGACGTCACGGTGGACTTCGACGGCGACCCGGTCACGCTGACGGTGGACGCGGGCAGCGGCGACATCCGCGAGGGGTGACGCCGCCGCCTCGGCGCGCGGACGGCGTCAGTGCAGGGCCTTCAGCCCGACGACCCCGCCGACGATGGCGACCAGGCAGATGATCTTGAGCGCCGAGACGGACTCGTCGCCGGTGACCATCGCGTAGACGACCGTCAGCGTGGCGCCGATCCCCACCCACACCGCGTAGGCGGTGCCCGTGGGGAGGTCGCGCATCGCGAACGCCAGGCCGGCCATGCTCAGGATGAGGGCCACCACGAACGTGATCGAGGGCCCGAGCCGGGTGAAGCCCTCGGCCCTGCCCAGCGCGGTGGCCCACACGGCCTCCAGCACGCCGGAAATGATGAGAACGATCCATGCCAACACGGTGACCTCCGTCAAGGGCCGTCTTGTCGCACACCGGGTACGGCACCCATCGTCCGGGAGTCTCGTGTCGAGAACCTCGTTGAGGATTCTAGCAAATCCCGCACCCGTGGTGCCGCGTCCCGCCGCCCGCCGCGGTCGCATGGTGGGGGCTGCTGTCGCCCATCGCCCGCGCGGGCGTCCACGCCGATCTCGGCGTCCTCCGCGGTCAGCGCTCGCCGCTATCGCCCCGCGTGGGCGTTCCGGCTAGCGTGGACGCATGAGAAACCCCATCATCGCCCTGACGCTCGGAGTGTGCGTGGTGGCCGCGGGCTGCACCGCCGCGCCTTCCCCGTCCGCCCCGCCCGTCGCCACCGACCCGCCCACGACACCCGCCCCGAGCAGCGCCGCGCCGTCCACGCCCGGAGGCGCGACCCCGGGGCCCGAGCCGTCTCTGGACCAGGCGGCCGAGCAGCGGCTCGCCGCCGCCAGAACGGCGGTCGCGACCGCCGAGCAGGCGGTGACGGGGACCGTGACCAAGATCGAGTGGGACGACCAGCACTGGGAGGCCGAGGTGGTCGTCGGCTACCTGCAGCACGAGCTCGATCTGTCCGCCGACGGCACGCAGGTGACCCGCACCGATAGCGACCCCGACCGGCTGTCCGCCGACGAGGTCACGCGCTACGGAGAGACGAAGATCGACGTCCTGCAGGCGATCGATCGCGGGCTGCAGCTCCACCCGGGCACCCTGGTGGAGGCCGACCTGGACACCGACCGCGCTCCCGCCACCGGGACGCACTGGGAGATCAAGGTGACCGCCGGCTCGGCCGTCACCGAGTTCGTGCTCGACGGAGCCACCGGCGAGAAGCGCTGACCCCTGGTCACGACGACGGCGCGCCGCCCCTCAGGGGACGACGCGCCGTCGCGCGCTCGGTCAGGCCTGCGCAGCCTGGGGGGCGGCCGCGGGCGGCTGCCCCGGCTCCCCCTTGACGACCGGCTTGGCGTCCACGCCGGCCTCCTTGCGCTGCTGCGCGCTGATCGGGGCCGGCGCCTCGGTGAGCGGGTCGAAGCCGCCGCCCGACTTCGGGAAGGCGATGACGTCGCGGATCGTGTCGAACCCGCCCAGCAGCATGACGAGCCGGTCTAGGCCGAAGGCGATGCCGCCGTGCGGCGGGGCACCGAAGGAGAAGGCGTCCAGCAGGAAGCCGAACTTCTCCTGCGCCTCCTCCTCGCCGATGCCCATCACCGAGAAGACGCGCTCCTGCACGTCGCGGCGGTGGATACGGATCGAGCCGCCGCCGACCTCGTTGCCGTTGGCCACGAAGTCGTAGCCGTAGGACAGCGCCGAGCCCGGATCGGTGTCGAAGGTGTCCAGCGACTCAGGCTTGGGCGAGGTGAAGGCGTGGTGGACGGCCGTCCACTTCCCCTCACCCATGGCCACGTCGCCCGAGGCGACCGCGTCGGCGGTGGACTTGAACATCGGGGCGTCCACCACCCACAGCAGCGCCCAGTCCTTCGGGTCGAACAGTTCGCAGCGCCGGCCGATCTCCAGGCGCGCCGCGCCCAGCAGCTCCTGGGAGGTCTCCCGCGCGCCGGCCGCGAAGAAGATCGCGTCGCCGGGGGCGGCATCCATGGCGGCGGCGATGCCGTCGCGCTCGGCCTCGGAGATGTTCTTGGCGACCGGGCCGCCCAGCGTGCCGTCCTCACCGACCGTGATGTAGGCCAGGCCGCGGGCGCCGCGCTGCTTGGCCCACTCCTGCCAGGCGTCGAACTGGCGCCGCGGCAGCGACGCGCCGCCCGGCATGACCACGCCGCCCACGTAGGGGGCCTGGAACACGCGGAACGGCGTGTCGGCGAAGAACGAGGTGAGCTCGCGGATCTTGTTGCCGAAGCGCAGGTCGGGCTTGTCGGAGCCGTAGTCGTCCATGGCGTCGTGCCAGGTCATCCGCGGCAGCGGCAGGGCGACGTCGACGCCGATGAGCTTCCAGCAGGCGGCGATGATCTTCTCCGCGACGGCGATCACGTCGTCCTGGTCCACGAAGCTCATCTCGATGTCGAGCTGGGTGAACTCGGGCTGCCGGTCGGCGCGGAAGTCCTCGTCGCGGTAGCAGCGGGCGATCTGGTAGTACCGCTCCATGCCGGCGACCATCAGCAACTGCTTGAACAGCTGCGGGCTCTGCGGCAGGGCGTACCACTTGCCCGGGTGGAGGCGGGCAGGCACGACGAAGTCGCGGGCGCCCTCGGGCGTGGAGCGGGTCAGCGTCGGGGTCTCGACGTCGTAGAAGTCCAGCCCGTCGAGCACGTGGCGGATGGTGTGGGTCACCTTCGAGCGCAGCACGAGCGCGTCGTGCTGGCGGGGACGCCGCAGGTCGAGGTAGCGGTACTTCAGGCGGGCGTCCTCGCCGACGCCGGAGCGCTCGTCGATCTGGAACGGCAGCGGCGCGGCCGGGTTGAGCACCTCCAACTCGCGGATCGCGACCTCCACCTCGCCGGTGGGGATGTTCGGGTTGACGTTCTCGGGCGTCCGGGCGTCGACTACGCCGGTGACCTGGATGCAGTACTCGTTGCGGAGGTCGTGGATCCCGGCGGACTCCAGGTACTCGTCGCGGACGACGACCTGACAGATCCCGGAGGCGTCCCGCAGATCGATGAAGGCGACTCCCCCGTGATCGCGGCGCTTGGAGACCCAACCCGCGAGGGTGACGGTCTGGCCGACGTCGGCGGAGCGCAGCGTGCCTGCGGTGCGCGTTCGCAGCATGGCGATGTTCCTTTCTTGCCCCGCATAGACGGTGCGGGCGCGTCCTGCTGAGTCTAGGGCGTCGGGGCGTCCGGCTCCGAACCGGCCCCGCCGCCGTCACGACGAGCCCCCTTCGCTTTTGGACGGGTCGCCCGCGTTTGCGACGAGCCGCCCCTGTTTGCGACGAGCCGCCCCTGTTTGCGACGAACCGCCCCCGCTCGCGACGAGCCGCCCCCGTTCGCGACGAACCGCCCGCGCTCGCGACGAGCCGCCCCCGTTTCGGACGAGTCGCCCGCGCTTGCGACGAGTCGCCCGCGCTTGGGTCAGTTGCCCCCGTTCCTGCGTGGGCAACTGACGCAAACGGGGGCGTCTTCAACTGGTGGGTCTGCGCGCCGGCCAGACGCCCACGTTTGCGCCGAACCGCCCACGTTTGCGACGAGACGCCCACGTTTGCGACGAGTCGCCCGCGCTTGGGTCAGTTGCCCCGTTCCTGCGTGGGCAACTGACGCAAACGGGGGCGTCTTCGCCTGGTGAGTCAGCGCGCCGGCCAAGACGCCCGCGCTTGAGGCGAGCCCAAGCGCCTCAGACCGGCAGGAACCGGGCGCCTGCGTCCCGGAGGACGGCCTCGCGGTCCTCGGCGCGCGCCGCGACCAGCGCGGACGCCGTCGCCACGGCGAACTCGGCCGCGTCGTCCAGGGCGACGCCGTGCAGCAGCGCGGACAGCAGGGCGGCGTTGAACGAGTCGCCGGCGCCGGTGGTGTCGACCGGCGTGATCCGCGGCGCGCCGAGCCTCCGGACGCCGTCGGCGTCGGCCACCAGCGCACCGGACGCGCCGAGCTTGGCCACGACGGTGCAGCCGGTGCGCGCCACCAGCGCGGCCGCGGCCGCCTCGACGTCGGCCAGTTCGGCGACGCCGCACAGCTCGGCCTCGTTCGGCAGGAACAGGTCCACGTCGGCGAGCACCGCGAGGACGTCCGCGCGGGTCGCGGGCGTCCAGCCGTCGTCGGGGTCGCCGGTGTCGAGCGCGGTGCGGGCGCCGGCGTCCTTGGCGCGCCGCAGCACGGTGGAGAGCGCGTCCCGCTGCAGGCCCGGCAGCAGGAAGTAGCCGCTGCTCAGCACCACGCCGGCGCTCAGGGCGTCGGCCGGCACGTCGTCGGGGGCCAGCTCGGCCATCGCGCCGAGCGAGGACAGGAACGAGCGGTCCCGGCCGGGCGCCTCGGCGACCACGGTGAGGCCCGAGGGCGTGCCGTCGGCGACGATCAGGTCCAGGCCGAGCGGTTCGGCGGCGAGCAGGTCGCGCACGACGCCGGCGGCCGGGTCGGCACCCACCTTGGTCACGAGCCGGGTCGGGACGCCCAACTGCGCGGCCCGCTGGGCGGCGATGGCGGCCGAGCCGCCCAGGCGCACCTCGATGTCGTCGACGATCCGCTCCGTGCCGGGGGCCGGGATCTCGGTGGCGCCGTGGACGATCACGTCGAGGTTGGCGTTGCCGATCACCGTCAGCGAGCCGGCGACCCGCTCGGGGTGCGCGGACGCCGCGAGCAGCGCCGCGCGGCTGGCGTCCAGGTGGGCGCGGCGGGCGCCGAACTCCTCGCGCAGTTCGGCGATCTGGTCGCGGATGTCGGCGACCGTCGCCAGCACCGGCGCGATCCCCGGGCTGCCCGCCTGGGGTCGCTGCAGGATGCGCTCCGGCTCGCGTCCGGACGCGAGCACCAACTCGACGAGCGAGCCGTCGGGGTCGGCGATCCCGCCTGCGGCCAGCGCCTCGGCGACCTGCTCGGGCGTCCACGTGAGCGGCTCGCCGGCGCGGAACAGGCGTCCCACCAGGCCGTGCGCGGCCCGCCACGGCACCGAGCGGGTGGCCAGCGCCTCGGCGACGGCCGTGGTGGTCGCTCCCGACCGGACGATGTCGGCGGGTGTGGGGAGCTGGTCGGGCTCCAGGGCCAGCACGACGCCGTCGTAGAGCCGCAGGAACCGGATCACCCGGTCGGTGTTGCTCCACAGCGGCTTCTGCACGTCGGTGGTGGCGTTGTTGGAGTCCTCGTACCAGCCGGCCGCGATGGTGTTGTAGACCGACGCCAGCTCGGCGTTGGACGCCCCCGCCATCGAGACCATGTGCTCCAGCACCACGGGGTTCTTCTTCTGGGGCATGATCGAGGACCCCTGCGTGAACGGGGTGGGGGTGGTGACCCAGCGCAGGTTCATCCACTCCTGCAGGACGCGGGCCCAGCGGGCGCCGGTCGCGGTGATCCGCGCCTGCACCGCAGCCAGCCGCATGAAGTGCTCCGCCCCCGCGACCGCCTCGTACGACGCGGTGAACGCGGAGTCGAAGCCGAGCAGCCGGGCCTCGAGCTCGGGGTCGATCGCGATGTCGGTGCCCGTGAAGGCGGCCGAGCCCAGCGGGGAGACGTTCATCTCGGCGTAGACCCCGGCCAGGTCGTCGGCCTGGCTGAGCAGCGTCTCGGCGAGCCCGCTCAGCACGTGGCCGATCGTGGTCGGCTGCGCGGGGCGGCGGTGCGTGTTGCCGATGATCAGCGCGTCCACGGTCGCCTCCGCGCGGTCCGCGAGGTCGGCCGCCGTCTGCAGCAGCAGGTCGGCGATGTCCAGGATGCCCCGGCGCAGGATCATCCGGAACACCGCGGCGTCCAGGTCGTTGCGGCTCCGGGCGAGCTGCACGTCCAGGTCCGCGGTCTCGATGCCGCACGCCCGGGCCAGCTGCTGCTCCAGGAAGTAGTACGGGTCCTCGACCGACCCGTCGAACGCCGGCGAGGCGAGCCGCGGCGTCCAGGACGCGCGGCCGTCCTCGGGCCCCAACTCCCGCCACAGCGTCAGGAGCCCCGACAGCAGCAGGTCGGCGCGCTCGGCCGTCAACGCGCCGGTGCGCCGCAGCACCAGGACGTGGGCCAGCGACGCCTCGACCATGGCCGGGAGGTCGTGCGCGGCGGCCTGCTCGAAGGCCACGCGCAGGTGGTTGTCCCAGAAGATCGAGAGATCCTCACGCTCGCGCAGGGGGACGCGGGGACGGTTGGGGTCGGAGTTCACGTGGGTCACGTTCCTTTCGGATTCAGACGGCGAGCGGCTGGGCGGTGATCGGGGCCGCGGGGGTGAGCGCCGCGCCCTTCCTGCGGAACCGGCGCGGGTTCTCGAGCACCTCGGAGATGATCAGCACCACCAGGATGGCAAGCATCTGCAGTGATCCGTAGGCGAACGCGGAACCCAGTTCGTTGGCGTACTGCCGGTTGTAGATCTCGACCGAGAGCGGTGCGTAGCGGGCCGGGTAGATGACGACCGACGCCACGTACTCGCCGAAGCCCTGGACGAACGCCATCAGCGCGCCGGCCAGGACGCCGCGGGCCATCAGCGGCAGGGTGACGGTGCGCAGCGTCCGCCACGGCCCGGCGCCGAGGTTCTGGGCCGCCTCCTCCACCGACGGGTCGATCTGGGCGAGCGAGGCCGCCGCGTTGCGGAACACCAGCGGCACGAACCGGATGAAGTAGGCCAGCGGCAGGATCCACAGCGAGCCGATGAACACCTGCCCGAGGTTGAACGGGGTCGGCGAGGCGAACGCGGTGACGATGTTGATGCCGACGACGGTGCCGGGCAGCGCCCACGGCAGCATGATCATGACGTCGAGGACGCCGGCGCCGCGGCCCTTCCACCGGGCGACGACCCACGCGGTGAGGACGCCGACGACGACGGAGGCCACCATGGCGAGCGCGGACATCTGGGTGGACACCAGCAGGGGTCGCAGGCTCTTGGGCTCGGTGAAGATCTCCACGAAGTTCGCGACCGTGTAGGTCGGCGGCAGGATCTGGACCGTCCAGGTGCCGTCGACGGTGAACGCGAGCAGCAGGATCGTCGCGACGGGGGCGACCAGCACGAGCACGACCAGGATCGAGCCCAGCGCGGCCAGCGTGCGGGGCAGGGCGCCCTGGACGACCTTGAGCGCCTGCGGGGTGCCCTTGGAGGCGCTGCGGGTCATCCGCCGGTTCTGGTACCAGCGCATGAGCAGCAGGAACGTGATGGAGACCACCGAGAGCACCACCGACTGTGCGGCGGCCAGCTCGTAGTTGCCCGAGGTCTTGGACGCCACGATCCGCATCGTCAGCGTGTTGACGTTGTAGAACTGCGGCGCGGTGAAGGACGCCATCGAGACCATGAAGGTCAGCAGCGCTCCCGACACGATGGCGGGGGTGAGCATCGGCAGCAGCACGGTGCGCCACATGGTGGCCCGGTCTGCGCCGAGGTTCATGGCGGCCTCCTCCAGGGAGGCGTCGCTGCCGGCCAGGCCGGCGCTCACCGACAGGTAGAAGTAGGGGTACATCGTGAGGGTGTGCACGAGCAGCACGCCGGCCACGCCGTCGAAGGCGAAGGTCTCCGCCGCGGTGCCGCTGAGCGCCGAGAGCGCGCGCGGCACGATCCCCGAGGGGCCGTAGAGGTAGTAGAAGGACAGCGCTCCGATGAGCGGCGGCAGCGCCATCGGCAGCAGCGCGAACACCCGCAGCGCGCCGCGTCCGGGGAAGTCGAAGCGGGTCAGCAGGACCGCCAGTCCCCCGCCGACGATCGCCGAGGTGAGGACCGAGACCAGCGAGATGCCCACCGACAGCAGCAGTGCGCGCTGCGAGGACCCGTCGGTGAAGTCGCCGTAGGCCGCCCCGCCCTCGCCGAACGAGGTGAAGAGCGTGGCGAACATCGGGAAGACGATGTAGATGAGCAGGACCGCCACCAGCGGCAGCGCCAGCAGGTAGACGAACCGGTCGGACGCGGTGAGCGACGCGCGGTCGCTGCGGCGGCTCATCGGGCCACCATCCAGATCTTGGCCGGGTCGGGCCGGACGGCGACGACGTCGCCCACGCGGGGCAGGTCGTCGGTGTCGGGGATCGTCATGAGGAGGGAGGTGCCGTGCTCGTCGGCCAGGTCCAGGCCGATCATGCAGTGCGAGCCGGTGAACTCGATGAGGGTCACCGTGCCGTGCAGCGTCCCCTCGGCGCGGTCGGACGCGGCGGGCGCGGCCCCCAACAGCGCCAGCGACTCCGGTCGCAGCGAGACGGCGATCTCCTGCCCGGCCGTCACGTCGCCGAGGGTGGAGTCGGCGTCGACGCGGGCGCGCAGCAGCGCCCCGTCGGCCAGTCGCACTGCGGCGACGTCGCCGTCGCGGCCCTCGACGACGCCGTCGAGCACGTTGGAGCGCCCGATGAAGCGCGCCACGAAGGCGGTCGCGGGCCGGCGGTAGATCTCGCGCGGGGCACCGAGCTGGTGCAGGACGCCCGCGTTCATCACGGCGATCCGGTCCGACATCGCCATCGCCTCGGCCTGGTCGTGCGTGACGTACACGCTGGTCGTCCCGGCCTGCTGCTGGATCTGCCGGATCTGCGTGCGGGTCTCCTCGCGCAGCTTGGCGTCCAGGTTCGACAGCGGCTCGTCCAGCAGCAGGACCGACGGCCGGATCACCAGGGCGCGGGCCAGGGCGACGCGCTGCTGCTGGCCGCCGGAGAGCTGGTCGATGCGGCGCTCGGCGTAGCCGTCGAGGCCGACGACCGACAGCGCCTCGGCGACGCGGGCCGGGCGGTCAGCGCCGGGCACCTTGCGCATCTTGAGCCCGTAGGCGACGTTCTCGGCGACGTCCATGTGCGGGAACAGCGCGTAGTTCTGGAACACCATGCCGGTGTCGCGCTTGTACGGGGCGCCTTCGTCACGTCGCGGGTGTCGAAGGAGATGGTTCCGGACGTCGGGGTGATGAAGCCGGCGATCATGCGCAGCGTCGTGGACTTCCCGCAGCCCGACGGGCCGAGCAGGGTGAAGAACTCCCCCTCGGCGATGGTCAGGCTGAGCGCGTCCACGGAGGGTGCGGCGTTGCCGTAGGTCTTGGTCACGCGGTCGAGGTCGACGGTGGTCATGGCGAGGCTTCCTTCAGGGATGGCGAGGCGGGCGGGGTGGCGACGGGCGCGTCGATGCGCACCGAGCGGGGGCGGGGCGAGCGGGGGCCGGGCGAGGGCCCCGGCCGGCGAATGGGCGCCGGCCGGGGGCACGCGGGAAAGGACTAGCCCTTGTCCTTGATGTTGGCCGCCCAGTACTTGATCCAGTCGGTCTCGTTCGTGGCGATCCGGTCCCAATCGACCTTCATCTCGGTGAGGTTGAGTTCGGCGAGCCACGACGGCTCCTTGCTGAGCTTGATCGTCGGGATCTGGTACTTCTCCTCGGCGAGCTTGCCCTGCACCTCCTCGCTCATGAGGAAGGTGATGAACAGGTCGGCGCCGGCCGAGCCGGGGCCGCCCTTGACCTTGGCCAGGCCGTCGACGAGCATCGGCGCGCCGGACGCGGGGACCTTCGGGGCGAGCATCGGGAAGTCGCCGTTCTTCTGCAGCATGATGTCCTGCAGGTTCCACAGCGACAGCGGGGCCTCCTGGCGGCTGACGCGCTGGTAGAGGTCCGTCGGGTTGGCCGCGTACACCTTGGTGTTGGCGTCCAGCTTCTTGAGCCACTCGTAGCCGGCGTCGGGGCTGTTGCCCTGGGCGTAGGCCCGGTCGATCATCGAGCAGTAGATGGAGCGCATGGTGCCGGACGCCTCGACGTCGCGGATGGCCAGCTTGTCCTTCATGTCCGCCGCGATCAGGTCGTCCCAGTCCTTGGGGGCCGACTCGAGCGGCATCATCTCGGTGTTGACCATGAACAGCTCGGCGAGCTTCATCTCGCCGATCCACAGGCCGTCCTTGTCGCGGAAGTCGGCCGGCACCGCGTCGACGACGGCCTTGGGGGCCGCCTCGAGGACGCCGTCGGCCGCGCCGCGGGACAGCTGCTGGCGGGTGCCGCCCCACCAGATGTCGCCCTGCGGGTTGGACTTCTCGGCCCGCACGCGCTCGAGCGCCTCCTGCGCGCCGAGGGTGAGGATGGTGGCCTTGCCGGCCCATTCGGGGTACTTCTTCTCGAAGTCGGCCACGACCTGCTCGGCGAGCTTCTTGTCGCGGGCGGTGTAGATCGTGAACGCGACGGGCGCCGCGGCGGTGGAGCCGGCGGAACCGCTCGGGGTGGCCGCCGGCGCGGGGCTCTGGTCGAGGCCGCAGGCGGTGAGAAGGCTGACCGATCCGGCGGCCACGGCGGTGGCTGCCAGAAGGTTGCGACGCGAGATCATGTGCTGTTTCTCCTTTGAAAGGCGCGACCGCGCGGTGCGGTCAGTCCATAGGTGGTGCGGTGTGGTGGTGCGGCGGCCCCGGGCGGCCCGTCCGCGTCCGGCTAGGAATCGCCGGGCGGTGTCCCCCCTTCCGTCGCGGCGCCCTTCCCGTCGGGGGCCTGGTCGAACGGGACGTCGAGCGCGAAGACGAGTCGCGGTCGGGTCTCGATGTGGGCGATCGCACCCTGGGCGATCGCCCCCTCGCCGAGGTGGGCGAAGCGCACCTTGATGGGCGCGGGCACGGCGGCGGTCACGCGGCCCGCGAGGGCGGCGCGCGCGGCCTTGGGCAGGTGGACCGCCTCGCCGGCGAAGACCACCAGCGCGGGGTTCATGATGTAGGCGGTGACGACGGCGGCGTACGCCCAGGCCTCGACGGCGCCCTCCAGCAGCGCCCGGGCATCGGGGTCCTCGGACGCCGCGAGCTCCGCGACGACGGTGTGGTCGGTGCAGTCGATGCCGAGCTCGGCGGCGCGTGTGACGAGCGCGCCGACCGCCCAGCGCGCCTCGAGCGGGCCGACCGCGGCGGACGCCGAGGGCATGACCTTGTCCCAGGGCAGGAAGCCGACCTCGCCGGCCGAGCCGGTGGCACCGCGGTGGATGCGGCCGTCCAGCAGCAGGGCGGAGCCGATGCCGTCGCCCACGTAGATCAGCACGACGTCGCTGTGGTCGCGGGCGGCGCCCGCGGTCGACTCGCCGAGCGCGACCAGATTCACGTCGTTCTCGACGAGCACCGGCAGGCCGATCGCCTCCCCCAGCGCGTCCCGCAGCCGCACCGTCATGGACGCGCCCAGCGCGGGGGCCAGCGACACGTCGCCCTCGGCCGACATCACGCCGGGCAGCGAGACCACCACGCAGCGCGAGGCGTGCTCGGAGGCCGCGTGCAGCGCCCGCAGCGCCTCGATGATGGTGCTCAGCGGGTCGTCGTGGTTGAGGCGGCGCCGGAGCTGGGCCTCCACGGAGCCGACCAGATCGATCTGGCTGACCAGGACGTGCACGCCCTCGATCGACACCAGCGACAGGTGGACGGCGCGTCGATCGAACTGCACGATCGTGCGGCGTCGGCCGCCCGTGGACTCCTCGTGACCGGTCTCCTTCACGAAGCCGCCGGCGATCAGCTCGCGGATCGTGGCGGTCATGGACGAGCGGGAATAGCCGGTGATCTCGGCGAGCTCCGTGCGCGACAGGGGGCCGTGCGCGAGCAGAGCGGCGGCGGCGCTCTCGAGCCGAAGGGCACGCAGCGCCGCGCTCGACGTGGGGGCCTCGTTCAGGCCACTCCCGGTGTCCGTCTCCTGCGACATGCTTTCTTTATAGTGTGAAGCAACCGGCGGCGCAAGCCCCCATCCCACGCGTCGCGGCGACAAAGTTCCGCCTCAGCCGCGGGCGCCCCGCTCAGCATCGATCCGTGGACGCGGGCGTTGACACCACTTACTTTTCTCTGTGAAATAGCCCCCAACCGTCACACGGCAGTGACGATCCTGCGAAAGGACGATCGAGATGAACGATCCTCAGCTCCATCCGCCGCACTCCCTCTCCCGCCGCACCGTGCTCAAGGCCGGCGGCGGGTTGGGCCTCGCGGCGGCCATGACGGGCCTCGACTGGGCCTCGCTCACCCCCGCCGAGCAGGCGCTCGCGGCCCCCGGTGGCGCGGTGAAGCTCAACGTGCTGTTCATCGGCGCGCACCCGGACGACGAGGCCTCCACGCTGGCCGCGCTCGGGCAGTGGAACGAGTACCACGGCATGAAGGCCGGCGTCATCACGGTGACCCGCGGCGAGGGCGGCGGCAACGCGGTCGGCCTCGAGGAGGGCCCGCCGCTCGGCATGCTGCGCGAGGCCGAGGAGCGCACCGCCGTCGGCTACGCCGGCATCGAGAACATCTTCAACCTCGACGGCCTGGACTTCTACTACACCGCGAGCGCTCCCCTGTCCTACAGCGTCTGGGGCGGCGAGGCCGTGCTCAACCGCATCGTCCGCGTGGTCCGCGCGACCCGCCCCGACGTGATCATCACCATGAACCCGTCCGCCGTCGAGGGCAACCACGGCAACCACCAGCAGGCGGCGATGTTCGCGGTCGAGGCGTACGAGGCCGCCGGCGACCCCAAGCGCTTCCCCGAGCACTTCGCCGAGGGGTTCTCGACCTGGACGCCGCGTCGCCTGCTCCGCACCGGCGCCAACGGCTCGGGCCCTGCCGGCGAGGGCAGTCTCGCGACGGGGTACACGCCCACCGTCGCGTCCGATGTGGTCTTCGGGTGCTGGAACGGCACGTTCAGCGAGCGGAACGGCAAGCGCTGGTCGCAGATGCTGGACATGTCGCGCTGGGCCTACGTCTCCCAGGGCTGGGGCTCCTTCGCCCCGGGGACGACCGACCCGACGAAGATCGCCAACACCTGGTTCACCGTCATCCACTCCCGCGGCCCCGTGGTCGACCCGAAGTCGGGCAACGACGCCGCGCTGCGCGGCGCCGCCCTGGCCATCTCGGGCGGCCTGCCGCTGGGCACGCTGATCGACGTCCGCCCCGGCCACTTCGAGGCGGTCCCGACCCAGGCGGTCCCGGTGAGCGTCACCGTGACGGCGGCGTCCAAGCTCGCCGGCGGGCAGCTCACCCTGAAGGCCCCCGCGGGCTGGACGGTGAGCGGGCCCGTGTCGGTGCCGGCGCTCAAGCAGGGGGCGTCCCACACGGCCACGTTCCAGGTGACGGCCGCGGCGAATGCGACGGTCGGCACGCAGGTCCGCGTCGAGGCGACGCTGACGAGCGGCGGGGCCTCCGGCACGTCGTTCGCCCAGATGCGGGTCGCCGGCGCCGTGGAGGCCTCCGTCAAGCCGCTGCCCGAGATCCAGGAGTTCCGCAACTGGACCGCCGCGCTCGGGTTCAAGCATCTCGACGTCCTCGTGCCCGAGCTGTTCGCCGTGGGTCAGGGCCGCACGCGGGACCTGGAGATCGTGGTGGAGAACTTCTCCAACCAGTCCCAGTCCGGCGACGTGGCGATCACGATGCCGTCCGGGTTCGCCATCACGCCGCGCTCCCTGCCCTACTCCGGGCTGGCGGCCGGCAAGACGACGTCCCTGGCGTTCAAGGCGTCCAACACCGACACGTCGATCCCGACGGCGAACCGCCCGGCCAACAAGGGCAGCTGGCCCGTCGGCGTCCACGCGACCAGCTCGCTGGGTAGCGCCGACCGCAACGTGACGATGAACCTCGTCCCCACCCACGCCGTGCAGAAGGCGGCGGTGGCGCCGGTCATCAACGGCGTCCGCGGGGCCGACGAGTACCCGGGCGAGCCGATCCTCGTCGACACGATCTGGGACGGCTCCCCGATGGGCGGCACCAACCCGACGATCAGCTGCAAGACGTGGATCACCCACGACGACGCCAACCTCTACCTGTTCCTGCAGGTGAAGGACGACATCCGCGGCACGATCCTGCCCAAGGAGGACAACAAGCGGCAGCGGCGCACCGACTCGGTCGAGATCTACGTCGACCCGCGCGGCACCGCGGGCAACACCGCGCAGACCTTCATCGGCGGCATCTTCCCGTCGATGGACTCCATGACCGGCGCTCCCGGCGTGGGGCGCGACCGCGACAACTGGCAGGGCGAGGCGCACATCACGGCCCCGGGCATGCAGGTCGCGGTCGTGATGGCGGACACCACCGAGGCCTACACGGGCTACGACATGGAGGTGAAGATCCCGTTCTCGGTGCTGCCGGACAACCTGGATCCCCAGCACGTCGGGTTCAACGTCGTCGTCAATGACTCCGACACCCAGAACAAGGCCGCGCAGAACCGCGTGGGCTGGTCGACGTTCCCGGGCATGCGGGCCGACCCGTGGCGCTGGGGCATCATCACCCTCGACGTCGCGGACAAGGGCGCCAAGCCCAAGGCGCCGACGCTGCCCGACACCGCCGCCCGCTCGGTGGAGTCGCCGCAGTCGATCCTGCAGTCGGCGGCGGACCAGGTGCCGCTGGGCGGTTTCGCGCCCGCCAAGCACGACCTGAAGATCCTGTCGAGCTCGATCTCGGGCGGCTCGGTCCGGGTCGCGCTGCAGACCCCGCGCGCGGGAACGGCGCGGGTCTACCTGTGGGACGGCTCCAAGGTGCTGGGCAGCAAGGTCGTGAAGGTGTCCTCGGGTCGGACCGACATCACGTTCCTGGCGGTCACGAACGCCACGGGCAAGGGCAAGGGCGACCTGAACGGTTCCCCGACGGCCCCCGTGCTGGCGGCGTCCTTCGAGGCCGCCGACGGCGTGACGGCGACGCGGGCCCTCCTGGGCGGCCGCTCCTGACGCACCGGTGAGCCGCGGGGGTGGGGTCGACGCTGGTCGGCCCCACCCCCGCGGTCGTCCCACCCCTGGACGCCCACCGGATCGGCGCCCGGCTAGCATCGCGGCATGGATCTGCGCATCGTGTCCACGGCGGAGCGGCCGGAGCTCTCCTCCAACTTCCCCGAGACCGACCCGTGGCCCGAGTTCATGAACCAGGACACGGTGGGCCTGCTCTACTACAGCGACAACCGGATCGCCCACCCCGAGTTCGGGCTGGTGGCCTACGACGCCGCCGAACCCGACCGGGCGATCGCGCGGGCGTACATGGTCCCGTTCGCCTGGGACGGTGACCCCGCCGCCGGCGAGCTTCCCCTGGACGGCTGGGACGGCGTCATCTGGCGGTCGGCCCGCGACCGTCAGCTCGGCCGCGAGCGCAACCTGGTCTCCGCGCTGGAGATCACGGTCTCCACCGCGCACCAGCGCCAGGGGCTCTCGGCGCGCATGCTGGACGCGATGCGGGAGCGGGCCGCCCGGCTGGGCTTCGCGGACCTGGTGGCGCCGGTGCGCCCGTCCGGCAAGCACCTCGTACCCGAGGTGCCGATGAGCGAGTACGCGGCCCGGGTGCGGCCCGACGGCCTGCCCGAGGACGCCTGGCTGCGGGTGCACGTCCGCGCGGGCGGGCGCATCGTCGGGGTCGCCCCGCGCGCGATGGCGATCCCGGGCACCCTCGCCCAGTGGCGCGAGTGGACCAGGCTGCCGTTCGATCGCACCGGCCCGGTCGTCGTGCCGGAGGCGCTGGTCCCGGTGCAGTGCGTCGTCGAGCATGACTACGCCGTCTACGTGGAGCCCAACGTGTGGGTCCACCACCCGCTCTGACCTCACGACGGACGGCCGACACCGCCGGGAGGGTATCGCCTGCGCCGCGGCGGGAGCGGCACGTATCCTGCCCGGACACGAGAGAAGGGTTTCCTGCGATGACCGAACACTTCCTGCCGGCCGGCAGCGCCGCGGACGAGGGCTTCGACGTCTTCCTGCCGCCCGAGCGGGCCGGCTGGGACCAGAGCGGCCTCCGCGTCCTGTCCCTTGACCCGGGGCCGGGGCGGAACTGGCCACCGCTGAGGAGGAGTGGCTCGCGATCCCGCTGGCCGGGGCGTTCGACATCGCCGTCGACGGCCAGGAGCATCACCTGCGCGGGCGGCGCGACGTCTTCGACGGCCCCACCGACACCCTCTACCTGCCGCCCGCCTCCACGTTCAGCATCACCGCCCCGGACGGCGGGCGCGTCGCCTTCACCTCCGCGCGGGCGAGCGGGCAGTACCCGGTCCAGTTCCTGGCCGCTGAGGACGCGCCGATCGCGCGCCGCGGCGCGGGCACCATGAGTCGGATGGCGCACGAGTACCTGATGCGCACCGGGACGCTGCGCTCGGAGAAGCTGATGGCGCTGGAGGTCTACACCCCCGGCGGGAACTGGTCCTCCTACCCGCCGCACAAGCACGACGTCGACTCCGAGGACGAGACCCAGCTCGAGGAGGTCTACTACTTCGAGCTCGAGGGCGAGGGTGAGCGTCCGGCCGCCGCCTACCAGCGGGTGTTCTCCTCCGACGACCGCCCGATCGACGTGCTGGCCGAAATCCACTCCGGCGACGTCGTGCTGGTGCCGTACGGCTGGCACGGCCCCGCGGTCGCGCCGCCCGGCAACGACCTGTACTACCTCAACGTGATGGCCGGCAACGGCGACCTGAACAACTGGAAGTTCACCGACCTGCCCTCGGCCGCCTGGGTGCGCACCTCGTGGGAGGGCATGCCGTTCGACCCGCGCATCGCCGAGTGACGCGCCCCTGACCCGGCGACGCGCCCGCTCGGGGCGCCGCCGCGGCCCTCGTGGCCGTCGGGCCCCCCGATCAGGCGGCGTCGCGGTCGGTGAGCCCGCCGTCGGCGTCCAGCTCCAGCACCCGGGTCAGCCCGAGCCGGCGCAGGAACGCCCGGTCGTGGCTGACCACCAGCAGGCCGCCGCGGTAGGCGTCCAGGGCCCCGACCAGGGCCTCGACGGTGTCCAGGTCGAGGTTGTTGGTCGGCTCGTCCAGCACCAGCAGCTGGTTGGCCGGCTCGGCGAGCAGCAGGGCGGCCAGCGCCACCCGGAACCGCTCCCCGCCCGACAGCGCCCCGATGGGCCGGGTCGCCAGCGGGCCGGGCAGGGAGAAGCTGGCCAGGGCGTTGCGCAGCTCCCGGTCGGGGACGTGCGGGGCCCGGGCGGTGAGCTCCTGCAGCGGCGTGCGGTCCGCGCGCAGGCCGTCGAGGCGCTGGGGCAGGTAGCCGATGCGGTCGGTGAGCGCGACCGCGTCCGCGGGCAGGTGCGACGGCTCCCCCGCGACCAGGGCGCGCAACAGCGTGGTCTTGCCCACCCCGTTCGGCCCGACGAGCCCGACCCGCTCGGGGCCGGCGATCACGACGCTGCGGTCGGTGCCGCGCAGTTCGGCGAGCCGTCGCCCCGAGCCGACCTGCGGGTCGGGCAGGGTGAGCGTGAGCCGGTCGTCGTCGCGGACGCGGGCCTCGGCGTCGGCCAGACCCGCCCGCGCCGCGGCCTCGCGCGCCGCGTGCATCGCCCGGTCGTCGGCCTGGGACTTCTCGGCGCGGTTCTGCCGGAAGTCCAACACGACCTTCACGTCGCCCTTGTCCCGGGCCGCTCGGCCCTGCCGGGTGGAGCGCGCCTGCCTGGTCTGGGCCTCCATCCGGCTGCGGTGCTCAGCCTTCACCCGCTGCTCGGCGGTCCGGACGGCCTGGCGCGCCGCCTCCTGCTCCACGGCCAGCGCCTCGGCGTAGGCGGAGTACGGCCCGCCGTACACGGTCAGGGCGCCGTACCGCAGTTCGGCGGTGGCGTCCAGTCGCTCCAGCAGGTCCAGGTCGTGGCTGGCGATCAGCAGGGTGCCGCGCCAGCCGTCCACGAGCGCGTACAGACGGTCGCGCGCGGCGGCGTCCAGGTTGTTGGTGGGCTCGTCCAGCAGGACGACCGGGGTGCGGGCCAGTTCCAGCCCGACCAGCGCGGTCAGGATGGTCTCGCCACCCGACAGCCTGGCGACCCTGCGGCGCAGGTCCCCGGGCTCGCCGAGGGTGCCGACGACGGCCGACAGCCGGGCCAGCGCCCGTTCGCCGGCGTCCCAGCGGTCGCCGATCGCGTCGAAGTGCGCCGGGTCGGCGTCCCCGGCCTCGAGCGCGTCGAGCGCGTCCAGGATCGGACGGATGCCGAGCAGGTCGGCGACTTGGGCGTCCGTGCGCAGGGTGAGGTTCTGCGGCAGGTATCCGACCTCGGCGTTCCCGGCCACGGTGAGGGTGCCCGACGTGGGGGTCAGTTCGCCGGCGATCAGCCGGAACAGGGTGGTCTTCCCGGTGCCGTTGGCCCCGATCAGGCCGGTGCGTCCTGCAGCGAAGGACGCGGTGAGCCCGTCCAGGACGGGCTCGTCCCCGGGGAAGGCGAAGGTGAGGCGATCGAGCACGATCGCGGACTGGATGGACATGATGCTCCCGACGGTTCAGCGGTTGGAGGCGCTGCACCGGAGCGTGGCTCGACGGTCAGCGCGGGTCAGCGGCTGGTGTCGAGATCAGTCATCTCAGGTCCGTTCGTCGGGAATGTGACTCCCCCATGCTGCCCCGGCGGGCGACAGTGGGGCAAATCGACGCCGGCAGAGGCGCCGGTCGCTCAGGCCCCGCGCAGCATCTGCTCGGCGAGGTGGCGGACGCCGCTCAGGACCAGGCCCACCCCGAGCAGCACGATCCCCAGCACCACGAGGCCGCCCCCGATCAGGAGTTGCCACTCGACCCAGGTCACTCGCCCGGGGTGGCCACCGCCTCCGGCGTACCGGCTGGCGTTGAGGAAGAGCATGCCGCCGAAGCCGGCCGTGATCGGGGCGAGCAGGTAGCAGTAAAAAGCGAGCTGGGGCAGGTGGAGCGGCCGGCGCGCGGGGGTCTGTGCGGTCACCGGACCCATGGTAGGTGAGGCACGGTCCGGTCCCCTCGGTCAGATCGTGCGTGGTCAGTGGACGCTGAAGCCACCGTCGACGGCCAGCAGCGCGCCGGTGACGTAGCCGGCCGCCCGGGACGCCAGGAACACCACGGCAGGCTCGAAGTCCTGCGGGACGCCGTTGCGTCCGACCATGCTGCGCGCGGCGAGCGCCTCGGCCCTACCCGGGATCGCGAGCGTCGCCGCCGTCATGGGCGTGGCCACGAAGCCGGGGAGGAGCGTGTTGGCGGTCACGCCGTGCGCCGACCACGCCTCGGCCTGCGATCGCGTCAGGCCCGCGAGCCCGGCCTTGCCCATCCCGTAGACCCCCGAGTTCCCGAAGGCGCTGATGCTCTGCTGGGAGCCCACGTTGATGATCCGCCCGAAACCACGCTCGGCCATGGCGGGGCCGGCTGCCTGCCCGAGCCGGAAGGGCGCGAGCAGGTTGACCGCGAGCACCTCCGCGAGTTCAGGTTCCGTCGTCTCGGCGAGCGGCGGGCGCGGGTTCACCCCGGCGCAGTTCACCAGGATGTCGGATTCGCGAGCGTCCCCGGCGACGCGGTCCAGGTCCGCCGCAACCCCCAGGTCCGCGCGCACGGTCACCGCCGGGACCCCGAGGGCGGCGAGCCGGGCCTCGGCGTCGGCGAGACGGGCCGGGTCGCGCCCGACGATCGTGACGGCCGCACCGGCCCCGCCGAGGGCGCGCGCCAGCGCGAAGCCGATGCCGGAGGAGCCGCCCGTGACCAGCGCGCGCAGGCCGGCCAGCGAGAACAGATCGTCGAGGTAGCCCACGCGCCTCAGCCCCGGGCGATGCTCGGCGTCAGGTCCTCGGCCGGCGGCGTCCAGGTGTCGGGGTCGGCCGGGCTCTGGTCGCCGGTGCGGATGTCCTTGACCGTGTCGCCGAACCACACGAACGGGATCCCGCGCCGGTCGGCGTAGCGGATCTGCTTGCCGTACTTGTCCGCCTTGGGCGCCACCTCGGTGGGGATGCCACGCGCGCGCAGCCGGGCGGCGACGTCGTTGGACGCCACGCGGGTGTCCTCGGCGTCCACGGCCACGAGGACGCACGTCGGCACCGAGCGGGACGCGACGAACTCCCCCTTGCCGATGAGCGGGGCGAGGATGCGGGAGACGCCGATCGAGATGCCCACGCCCGGCCAGGTGCGCTTGCCGTCGGTCGCGAGCGAGTCGTAGCGGCCGCCGGAGCAGATCGAGCCCAGCGACTCGAAGCCGGTCAGCTCGGTCTCGTACACGGTGCCGGTGTAGTAGTCCAGGCCCCGGGCGATCTTGAGGTCGGCGACGAGCCGGCCGGGGACGGCCTTCGCGGCGGCGTCCACCACCTCGGCGAGCGCGGCCAGGCCCTCGTCGAGCAGCGGGTTTTCGACGCCCAGGGCGCGCACCTGCTCGACGAAGGAGGTGTCGGCCGTCTGGATGGTGGCCAGTTCCAGGCACTTCGCGGCGGCCTCGGGGCTTATGCCCAGGTCGTCGACCAGGAGCTTCGCCACGGCGTCCGGACCGATCTTGTCGAGCTTGTCGACGCGCTGCAGCACGGCAAGGTGATCCTCGACGCCCAGCCCGCGGTAGAAGCCCTCGGCGAGCTTGCGGTTGTTGACGTGCATGACCACCGGCGGCAGCCCGAAGCGGGTGTGCAGCCGCTCGAAGGCCTCCAGCATCACCAGGGCGACCTCGACGTCGTGGTGCGCAGCGAGGGTGTTGTCGCCGACGATGTCGATGTCGGCCTGGGTGAACTCGCGGTAGCGCCCCTCCTGGGGCCGCTCGCCGCGCCAGACCTTCTGGATCTGGTAGCGCCGGAACGGGAACGCGAGGTGGCCGGCGAACTCCTGCACGTAGCGGGCGAACGGCACGGTCAGGTCGAAGTGCAGCCCCAGATCGTCCTTAGGCGCCTCTCCCTCGACGGCGTGCAGCCGGCGGACGGTGTAGACCTCCTTGGTGATCTCCCCCTTGCGGGTGAGCGCGTCC
This sequence comes from Propioniciclava coleopterorum, assembly GCF_011393335.1. Lineage (NCBI taxonomy): Bacteria > Bacillati > Actinomycetota > Actinomycetes > Propionibacteriales > Propionibacteriaceae > Propioniciclava > Propioniciclava coleopterorum. The sequence goes on from NZ_CP049865.1 coordinate 3,474,357, forward strand.
ATGGTCTCGACGGCGCGGGTCTCGATCGGCGCGAACCCGTGGAGCTCGAACGTCTCGCGCAGGGTGTCCAGCACGGCCAGTTCGGCGATGCGACCGGCGGGGAGGAACTCGGGGAAGCCGGACAGCGGCTTGGTGCGCATGCTCACGTCAGGTACGCCTCTTGAAGGTAGGGATTGGTGGTGCGTTCGTGGTTCATGGTGGTGGTCGGGCCGTGACCGGGCAACAACGCGGCGGCGTCGGGCAGCGGCAGGACCACGTCGCGCAGCGTGGCGCGCATCACCGCGTCGTCGCCGCCGGGCAGGTCCGTGCGTCCGATGGAGCCGGCGAACACGACGTCGCCGGTGAAGATCAGCTCGTCCAGGTCGCCCTCGAGCGGCTCGTCGGGCCGGACGCGGAACAGCACGCAGCCGGGCCGATGCCCCGGCGCATGGACCACGTCGAAGTCGGCGCCCGCCGCGTGCAGCGTCTCGCCGCCCTCGATCAGGCGCAGGTCGGCGGGCTCGCGCACCTCGACGCCGAGCTGGGCGATCATCTGCTGCATCTGCTCGCGTCCCGAACTCGGGTCGGTCAGCAGTTCCCGGTCGGCGCCGTGCAGCCAGGCCGGGACGCCGAAGTGGTCGGCGACCTGCGCGGCCTCGGCGACGTGGTCGATGTGGCCGTGGGTCAGCAGGACGGCGTCCACGGTGAGGTCGTGCTCCTCGACGGCCCGCCGCACGGTTTCGGCGGCGTCCACGCCCGGATCCACGACGACCACGTGCCCGTCCGTCAGCCCGAACAGGTAGCAGTTGGCCTGCCACGGGCCTGCCGGGAACGACGCGAGGAACATGGTTCCCACCTTATCGGGGTGGGCAGCACGCGAAGTCCGCCCGTTTTCGGGCAAGATGGAGTTCATGAGTGACTCCGCAGGACCGGCGAGCTTCGGTCGCGTCGAGGAAGACGGCACCGTCTATGTGACCACCGCTGACGGCGAACGCGCCGTCGGGCAGGTGCCAGACGTGTCCACCGAGGAGGCCCTGGCCTTCTTCGTGCGCCGCTTCGAGGCCCTCGATCTCGAGATCACCCTGTTGGAACAACGGCTCGCGTCCGGGGCCGTGTCGCCCGACGACGCCCGGCACTCGATCAAGACGCTGCGGTCGTCGGTGAGCGACGCGAACGCGGTCGGCGACCTGGCGAGCCTCACGACCCGCCTCGAGGCGATGGCCCCCAAGCTGGCGGAGGCGGCCGAGGCCCGCAAGGCCGAGCGCGCCAAGCAGCACGAGGCGACCCGCGAGGCCAAGGAGGCCATGGTCGCCGAGGCGGAGAAGCTGGCGGGCGGCAACGACTGGCGCGGTGGCGTCAACCGGTTCCGGCAGCTGCTGGAGGAGTGGAAGGCGCTCCCCCGCATCGACCGCGCCACCGACGACGCGCTGTGGCACCGGTTCAGCTCGGCGCGCACCACGTACACGCGCCGTCGCAAGGCGCAGTTCGCCCAGCAGTCGGCGAAGTGGACCGAGGCCAAGGCGATCAAGGAGCAGATCATCGAGGAGGCCCGCGGCCTGGCCGACTCGACCGAGTGGGGCCCGACCTCGGGCGCGTTCCGCGACCTGATGGCGCGCTGGAAGGCGGCCGGCTCCGCCCAGCGCGACGCCGACGACAAGCTGTGGGCGGAGTTCCGCGGAATCCAGGATCAGTTCTTCAACGCCCGCTCCGAGGCGCAGAACGCGCAGGACGCGGAGTTCGGCGGCAACCTGACGGCCAAGCAGGCGCTCCTGGACAAGGCCGAGGCCGAGATCCTCCCCGTCTCCGACCCCAACGAGGGCCGGGCGGCCTACCGCTCCTTCATCGAGGAGTACAACGCCCTGGGCAAGGTGCCGCGGGACGCGATGCGGGGCCTGGACAACCGGGTGCGCGCGATCGAGAACGCGGTGAAGCAGGCCGAGGCCGAGGAGTGGAAGCGCACCGACCCCGAGGCGCGGCACCGCGCCGAGGAGACCGTGGCCATGCTCTCGGCGGAGATCGAGAAGCTGCAGACCAAGATCGAGAAGGCGGAGGCCCGCTCCGACGCCAAGGCGGTCAAGAAGGCGCAGGACTCCATCGCCACCTACACCGTCTGGCTCGACCAGGCCAAGGCGACGCTGGCGGACTTCACCCGCTGATCGGTTCATCGCGAGGCCCGTGGGACGCCGTCCCGCGGGCCTCGCGCCGTCTGGGCCCGGTCAGGGCGCGCGGCCGTCGGACCGCGGCGCGATGGGCACGGCTCGCCCTCGTGGCCCCCAGCAGCCCGCCCTGGTGGCATTCACAGTGCGGCAGGCCCTGCGTCGTCGGCAGGCAACGGCCCTCGTCGCTGACAGGGCAGCATGCCTCTGGTCGCGGTCAGCGCAGGAGGCCCTGCTCGCGGGCGGCGGCCACCGCGGCCGTCCGGTTGTCGACGTTCAGCTTGGTGAAGATGTGGACCAGGTGCGTCTTCACGGTCGCCTCGGACAGGAACAGTTGCTTGGCGATCTGCCGGTTGGTGAGGCCCTGGGCGAGCAGCGCGACCACTTCGCGCTCCCGTTCTGTGAGCTCGTCGGGCGGCGCGATCACGCGGCGGGCGAGGCGTCCGGCCACGGCGGGCGCGAACACGGTCTCGCCGCGGGCCGCCGCCTCGACGGCCGCGCCGAGGGCGTCCGGGGAGGCGTCCTTGAGCAGGTAGCCCACCGCGCCGGCCTCGATGGCGTTCACGATGTCGGCGTCGGTGTCGTAGGTGGTGAGGATGAGGACGCGGGCGTGCGGGTCGCGCTCTCGGAGCCGGCGCGTGGCGGAGACGCCGTCGTCGGCGCCGAGTTGCAGGTCCATGAGGACGACGTCGGGGCGCTCGCGTCCGAACGCCGACAGTGCCTCGGCCTGCGTGCCGGCCTGCCCGACCACCTCGATGCCGGGCCGGGTGCTCAGCAGCGCGACGAGCCCGGCGCGGACGACGGGGTGGTCGTCCACCACGAGGACGGTCGTCATCGGCCGCCGCCGTCCAGGGGGATCGAGGCGGCGACCGCCGCGCCCTCCCCGGGGCGCGACTCGACCGAGAGCCGCCCACCGAGCTGGGCGACGCGCTCGCGCAGGGCGCGCAGGCCGAAGCCCCCGGCGTCCCCGGCCAGCGGCGGGACCGCGGGGTCGAAGCCGACGCCGTCGTCCACGACGTCGATGAGCAGTTCGGTGGGCTCGTAGGCCAGCGACACGACGACGCGGTCGGCGTCCGCGTGCTGCCGGACGTTGGCCAGCGCGCCCTGGACGAGCCGGAGCACGGCGACGTCGACGCTCATGGAGGAGAGCCGCGGATCCCCGGAGACCTCGAGGTCGGCGCGGATCCCCGACTCGGCGGCGAGCCGGTCCAGGAGCCGGCGGACGGCCTGCGGCAGCGGCGCCTCGTCCAGCTGGGCCGGGCTGAGCGCGTGCACGACGCGGCGCGCCTCCACGAGGTTCTCCCCCGCCAGCTGCTCGATCTGGGCGAGCAGGGCGGCGTTGGGGGGCTCGGTGGCGAGCTCGGCGCGGCTCAGGAGCAGGATCGAGGAGTACCCCTGCGCCAGGGTGTCGTGGATGTCGCGCGCCAGGCGGGCGCGCTCGGCCAGCGCGCCGGCGTCCCGCTGGGCGGTGGCGAGTTCCTCCTGCACCGCGACCAGGTCGGCCTGGGCGGCCGAGAGTTCCTCCAGCAGTTGGCCGCGGGCCGCCGACTCCTTGAGGATCATCGAGTACCCGACCGTGATCCCCAGCGTCACGAACGCGCCGATGACGGGTCCGAGCACGGCCGAGACGGGGCTGGACGCCGTGGGCCACAGCACGATGATGGCCATGCCTGTGACCATGAATACGGTGATCACCCCGGGGACCCACGGCAGCAGGTGCAGCGCCAGCAGGCACAGGGCGAACGCGAGCCACGCCAGGGACGGCGCGTGGATCGCGGCGGCGACCCAGAGCGCGGCCAGCACCGCGAACCACAGCGGCGCGACCCAGCGCTTGGGCATCCGGGCGGCGAACACCGCGCCCAGGACGTACCAGACCGTGAAGGCGGCGACGAGCCCGATCAGCGGGCCGGTGAGGTCGCCGTTCGCCGCCGCCTGCGTCACCCCGATGAACAGCAGCAGCGCGAACAGCGCGTGCTCGCCGAACTGCAGCGCGCGGGCGGCTGCCGAGGGTGCGCCGGGCGGCACCGGGTGACGGTCGAACACGTGCGTCACGTTACCCCGCCGCGTCCTTGGCCGCCGTGCGGCGCCGGCCGGGTCAACCGAACGATGGAGCGGAGTCGCATCCGTTGGGCGATGGGCGTCGGGGCGGGCGTCCGTAGCGTCGAAGACATGCTGATCCCCGCCATTGTGCTCATCACCGCCGCGCTCCTGCTCTACACCGCGGGGGTGTGGGGCGAGCGTCGCAGCGGCACCCTGCGGCCGCTGCACGTCGCCCTGTTCGCCGGAGGTTTCCTGTGCGACGCCGGTGGGACGTGGCTGATGTCCCAGATCGCCGGCTCGGGCACGTACACCACCACCGGGGCGGCGTCCGTGCTGACCACGCTGATGGCCGTGACCGGCGGGCTGGCGCTCATCCTGATGGGCATCCACCTCGCCTGGGCGATCGGCGTTCTGGCGAAGGGTTCCCCGGCTGCGCGGGCCACCTTCCACCGGTTCTCCGTACTCGTGTGGGCGATCTGGCTGGTGCCCTACTTCACCGGCATGGCCAGCGCGATGATCCGCTGACGCGCTCCGCGTCCGCATCGATGGTGGAGGCCGATGGGGGTTCCTGCTCTCCCCCGGACTCGGCCTGAGCGGCACCTGGCAGGCCGTATCCGGAGGTTCCGGGCCCAACGTGCTCGCCGTCAGGTGCTCAGGGCCGCCGCGGGACATCGATCCTGCATCACTGACGGGGACCAGCGCCCGGTCGGTTCCAAGAGTCTGCGGATGTGCAAACTCAATTTTCGCGCAGTCACCGACTCGCGGAAGCGCATCGCCCCTAGTCGGCGTCCCCGGGCGCAGGCGCGACTGCGCGATTCTTGATTTTCCGCCGTCGGAACCCACCCGCCACGAGCGGGTCACCGATCCGCCTCTCAGACCAAGCCAAGCACTCGCTCACCACGACGGCCGATCCAGCTCTCACACCCCAGCCACGCACCCGGGTCACGCTCGCCCGATCCAGCTCTCGCACCCACGGTCCGTGTGGCCGGGGACGGTGCCGCTGGCCGGTTACGGTGCGCCCAGCATGCGATAGCTCCAACCACCGGCGCGCCGCCGAGTAGATCACCAACCCAACTCACACCGGCAACGAAGGGACCACCGCGCTGGGGAATGACCCTGAGTCCCCTCGGTGCGCTCACACGCGCGCCTGCGGCTTGGCAAGCGAGACTGCTCCGGCGATCTCCGCCGCTCGCGCGTCGACAATCGGTGAACGAGGCACTCGCGACGCTGGAGCCCGAGGATCGCTATACGTGCCGCGGGGCAGCAGCGAGCAGCGGGACGCAGGACAGGGCCGCTCCCACGCAGTTCAGAGAATGCCGGGATGGCCCGAGGACAGCGGGCGTGCGTCCAACCGAAGCCCCCATCGCCCCTGTTGGGTTGGCAGCCAGACCGTCCGTGTGGCCGGGGACGGTGCCGCTGGCCGGTTACGGTGCGCCCAGCTTGCGATCCTGGCGATCGCAGGGCTGATGGGGCGCCCCGCGCGCCGCCGATGTCGGCGCCGCCGTGCAGGTGGCAGTCGCACACGGCCAGCTTCGTCCCAGCAGTCAGATCAGCCTGAACACCGACCTCGATCGAGACCGTTCGGCTCAACGGCGAACCCGAAGCAGGTCCGCGACCGATCCCAGGGCCCTGCGACCTGGAAAACTCAATTTTCACGCAGTCACCGACTCGCGGGAGCGCATCGCCCCTAGTCGGCATCGCCGGGCCCAGATGCGATTGCGCGATTCTTGATTTTTCGCCGCCGATACCCACCCGCCCGGAACATGACAGGAGACATCAACTCTTTGGGCGCAAGTATCCCCGAGAATGTCGGAGGCGACTCGTACAGTGTTTTCATGGAGACGTTGATCCGGACGCAGAGTGAGGCATTCCTGGAGAATGTCCTCACCGGTCTGGACGACCTCGACCCCAACGGTCTGGACCGGGCGCTGCTCACCGATTCTGAGCGGGTTGGGTTGGCCGAGCAGGCGCTCGCCGCGGCGGGTCGTCTGCAGGCGTTGGCCGGGGTGTTGGTTGCTGAGGCGGATCGGGTCGCGGCCCCGCAGGCGGTGGTGGGGGTGGGGACGTTGTCGTGGCTGCACGACGCCCAGCGGATGACCCGACGCGAAGCCGGCCGACTGCTGGCCTCAGCCCAGGAACTGTCGAGCCGGCCCGTCCTGCGGGAAGCGACCCTCACCGGGGCGGCCACACCCTTGCAGGCCCGCGCGGTCACCCGCGTCCTGGCCCAACTGCCCGAGGATCTGCCCGACCAGAAGGTACGGGACGCTGAGGCGATGATGGTGGGGTTCTGTGCCCAGTTCGACTCCCACGAACTGAGCCGGCTGGCCCGGCATCTCCTCGAAGTCATCGCCCCCGAAGTCGCCGAGGAGTCGTTGGCGCGCCGCTTGGAGCGGGAGGCGCGGCACGCCCACGCGGTGCGGCACCTTTCCTTCACCCCTGATGGGATGGGGTCGGTCCTGATCAAAGGCAGCCTGCCGACGGTCGAGGCGGAACTGTTGCGGGCGCAGGTCGAGGCGATCGCGCACCTGCACCACCGCCGCGCCCTGGACTGCGCCGACCCGCTCGTCGAGAAGGCCACCCCGACCCAGCGTCGGGCTGATGCCCTGGTCGAGCTCGCCCGCGCCGCCGGGGTGCACCAGGACGCCCCCAACCACGGCGGCGACCGGCCCCGGATCATGGTGCTGATCGACCACGATCGCCTGGTCGATGACTGCCGCAAGGCGCAGTTGCTTGACTCGGGTGCGGACCTGACGCCCACGCAACTGCGGGTGCTGGCCTGCGACGCCGGCATCCTGCCCGTGGTGATGAACGGTGCCGGGGAAGTCTTGGACGTGGGGCGGGCGAACCGGCTGGTCACCCCCTCCATCCGCGCCGCACTCGTCGCCCGCGACCGGGGCTGCGTGTTCCCCGGCTGCGACCGCACCGCCGCCGCGTGCGACGCCCACCACATCACCCCCTGGCAACGCGGCGGACCGACCTCGCTTCCGAATCTGGTGCTCCTGTGCCGGCACCATCACAACACGGTCGAACCCGACCACCGCCATCCCGACACCCGCTGGCAGATCCGACTCGACCACGGCATCCCCGTCGTCATCCCACCAACCAGAGTCGACCCCCAACAACGACCCCGCCGCAACCAGCGCCACCATCACCGCCCACCACCCGCCCCGGACGACTCCGCCTCCTGACGAGCAGGGCCCACGGCCCCGGTGACCTGTCAGCCCTCGCGCGACGATTCAGCCGCAGAGATTCATACGGTCGGCTCGGCCTGACCCTCCTTAACGCCCCTAGCCCGGATCGATCGAGGGCTTCCCCGACCCAGGGACCGGATCACTGCTGCGTGCCGGACCTCCTGGTGGTGCAGCCCTGGAACGATCCTCGGGACGCCGCGGTGGGAGCGACCTGTGCAGGACGCCGCGGTGGGAGCGACCTACGGGTCCAAAACGCCGCGGAGAGAGCGACCTACGGGTCCAGAACGCCGCGGGGAGAGCGACCTCGGCGCCACCCCGACGTCCGCGTCCTGGCGGGCCAGAACGTCGCGGTGAGAGCGACCTACGGGTCCAGAACGCCGCGCTGGGAGCGACCTGCGGGTGCACAGCGCCTCGGTGGGAGCGACCTGCAGGCGCACGACACCCCCTCACCGGCCGGGGACGCCGTGGGAAGGTGGCGATGGGCGGGTCCCATGCACCGGACGCGAACCCTCGGGCGGCTCCCCCACCTCCTCGATGGTGTGCCCCGTGCACGGCGTCACCGTGACCGCGGCGCCCCGGATCCGCTCCAGGGCGAACCAGCGCATGCCCTCCCGCAGCCGGCACCACCCCACGAGGTACCAGGTCCCCGCGCGCATGCGAAGATCACGGGTTCGACGTCGCGGCTGGTCCGGGTCCCGTCCCGGGCCTCGTAGCGCAACCGCACCACACGCTGGTCCGTCATGGCCTCCTCGACCGCCGACATGACCGTCCGGTCGGTGGCGGGCACGTTCACCCAGACGCGGCCCGCGAGGTCCAGCGCCCGGGCGCGCGTCGCCGGATCCAGGACATCGACGATCTTGTTCACCCCGGCCCACGCGAGGTCGGCGTAGGGGGCCTGCGCGGCCGCCGACACCGCCGCGAGCAGCGCCACCGCCTGGGCCGGCGTCAGGCTCACCGGAGGCAGCGAACCCGACCCGGCGAGGCCGTAGCCGCCTCCCGGCCCCGGACGCGACCACACCGGTGCCCCGCTGTTCGCCAGCGCGGCCAGGTCGCGCTTGACGGTCCGCGCCGACACCCCGAACTCGGACGCCAACCGCTCGGCCGAGCACCCCCGGCTCCCCTGGCGCCGCAGCATCTCCGCCGTCGCGATCAGACGCTCGGACCGCCTCATCCCACCTCCACCGATCCCCACGCAGCACGCACAGAATCCATGCCAGAAATGGTGACACACCGCTGTCCGGTCGGGGTGTCACGGTGAAGCCATGAACGCCGACAGCGCCCACGGCACCGCCCACGTCCACAGCACGGACGCCTCCGACGCCTCCGAAACCACCGAGCCGACCATCCTCCTGATAGCCGGGCATTGGCTGGGCGCCTGGGCCTGGGACGCGGTCGCGGACGCCCTCCGCACCCTCGGGCGCCGCCCCCTGCCCCTGACGCTGCCCGGCCTCGACCCGCACGATCCGCAGCGGGCGTCGCGGACCCTGGAGGACCAGGCCTCGGCGATCGTCCTGGCTCTGCTGGACGCCGACGCGGCACAGCGTCCGGCCGTCGTCGTCGCTCACAGCGGCGCCAACGCGCCCGTCAGCATGGTGCTCGACCGGCGTCCGGACCTCGTGGGGCACGTGGTCTGGGTCGACAGCGGCCCGGTCGCCCCGGGGACGGTCTTCCTGCCGGACGCGCCCTCCGACCTGGCCGAACTGCCCCTGCCCGACTTCGAGACGCTCGGGGGCCAGGCGAGCCTCGACGGGCTCACCCCGGCGGACCTCGACCGGTTCCGGCGGTGCGCCGTCCCCGAACCGGGCCCGGTGCTGACCCGGCCGGTGCCGTTGACCGGCGACGGCCGCCGGGACGTCCCCACCACGCTCGTGTGCTGCTCGATCCCGAGCGCGCAGGTCGTCGACGCCGCCCGGGGCGGGCACCCGATGTTCGCCGAGGTGGCCGCGCTGCGTCAGGTCGGGTTCGTGGACCTGCCCACCGGGCACTGGCCGATGTGGAGCCGCCCCACCGACCTCGCCGCCGTCATCGCCGGAGTGGGCCTCGCCTGACCCGCGCGCGTCGGCCGACCTCCGTCGGCCAGGGCCGCCCAACCGCGCACCGCCCGACAGAGATGCCGCCGGTCGAGACCCGGCGAGCGCGACCTCCACGCGACCCGTCGCGTCAGCCCGGCTTGACCCGGCTGACCTCGTAGACACCCGGGACGCGCTGCAGGCCGCGCAGCACGGTCTCCAGGTGGCGCGGGTCCGGCGTCTGGAACGTGAGCCGCATGGTGAACACGTGATCCTTCGACGCGTTCGCGGACACCGAGACGATCGACATGTGCATCTCGGACAGCACCTTGGTCAGGTCGTTGAGCATCCCCGCCCGGTCGATGCCCTCCACCTGCACCGCGACGAGGAACGCCGCGTCGGCGGTGGGCGCCCACGACACCGGCACGATCCGCTCGGGCATCTGGCGCAGGGACGCGACGTTGGTGCAGTCCGTGCGGTGCACCGAGATCCCCTCGCTGCGCGTCACGAAGCCCATGATGGGGTCGCCCGGCACGGGCAGGCAGCACTTGGCGAGCTTGGTGTAGAGGTCGGGGTCGCCGTCCACGACGACGCCGGAGTGGTTGCGGGGCAGCTTGTGCGGGCCCCGCACCAGCACCGCCTCGTCGACCAGGGACGCCTCCGCGGCGGCCTCGTCGCCGCCCACCACGCTGACCAGCTGCGTGATGACGGCCTGGGCGCTGGTGCTGCCCTCGCCGATCGCGGCCCACAGGCTGGGCACGTCCGAGACGTGGAAGTGCTGGGTGAGGTGCGCCATCACCTCGGGGGTGAGAAGGCGCGCGGCCAGGTGGCTGCGGCGCATCTGCTTGGCCAGGATCTCCTTGCCCTGCTCGATCGCCTCGTCGCGGCGCTCGCGGGAGAAGTGCTGCCGGATCTTGGAACGGGCCCGCGGCGTCTTGACGAAGTTGAGCCAGTCGCGGCTGGGGCCCGCGTTCTGCGCCTTCGAGGTGAGGATGTCGATCGACATGCCCATCTCGAGGGTCGAGTCCAGCGGCACGAGGCGTCCGTTGACGCGCGCGCCGATGCAGCGGTGCCCCACCTCGGTGTGGATGGCGTAGGCGAAGTCGACCGGCGTGGAACCCGCGGGCAGCGCGATGACGTCGCCCTTGGGGCTGAACACGAAGACCTCGTTCTTGGCGATCTCCTCGGTGAAGGTGTCGAGGAACTCCCCGGAGTCCTCGGTCTCCTTCTGCCACTCCGAGATCGAGTGCACCCAGTTGATCTCGTCGCCGGCGCTCTTGCCCTCCTTGTACCGCCAGTGCGCCGCGACGCCGTACTCGGCCTGCTTGTGCATCTCGTTGGTGCGGATCTGCAGCTCGACCGGCTTGCCGCCGGGGCCCAGCACCGTCGTGTGCAGCGACTGGTACAGGTTGAACTTCGGCATCGCGATGTAGTCCTTGAAGCGCCCCGGCAGCGGACGCCACCGGGCGTGCAGGACGCCGAGCACGTCGTAACACTCGCGCTTGGTGTCGACCAGGACCCGCAACCCGACCAGATCGTAGATGTCGTAGAAGTCGCGGCCGCGGACCATCATCTTCTGGTAGATCGAGTAGTAGTGCTTGGGGCGGCCGTACACCGTCGCCTTGATCTTGTTGTCGGCCAGGTCCTGCTTCACCTGCTCGATCACGGTGCTCAGGTACTGGTCACGCAGCGGCGCGCGCTCGGCGACGAGCTTCACGATCTCGGAGTAGATCTTCGGCTCGATCACCGAGAACGACAGGTCCTCCAGCTCCCACTTGATCGCGTTCATGCCCAGGCGGTGCGCCAGCGGCGCGTAGATCTCGAGGGTGTCCTTGGCGATGCGGATCTGCTTGTCGGGACGCAGCGAGCTGATCGTGCGCATGTTGTGCAGCCGGTCGGCCAGCTTGATGATGAGGACGCGGATGTCGCGGCTCATCGCGATGACCATCTTGCGGATGGTCTCGGCCTTGGCGGACTCGCCGTAGACCATCTTGTCCAGCTTGGTGACGCCGTCGACCATCGTGGCGATCTCGTCGCCGAAGTCGTTCGTCAGCTGCGCCAGCGTGTAGCCGGTGTCCTCGACAGTGTCGTGCAGCAGCGCCGCGCAGATGGTGGGCTCGTTCAGCCCGAGGCTGGCCAGGATGGTCGCGACGGCCAGCGGGTGCGTGATGTAGGCGTCGCCGCTCTTGCGCATCTGGCCGTCGTGGAAGTGCTCCGCCGTCCGGTAGGCGCGCTCGATGAGCCCCGTGTCGACCTTCTGATGGTGCTGCCGCATCGCCGCGAACAGCGGGTCGAGCGCCGCGTTGCCCGACGTCTTCTGGCTGCCGAGCATGGCCAGCATGCGGCGCATGCTGCGCCGGGGCTGCTCGGGAACGACGACGGGGGCCGGTTGGGGCGCCTCGATCTCCGCGCCGGACTGGCGACTGGTCGTCTCGCTCATCACACACCTCCCTCACGTGGGGTCGAGTGTAGCGCCGGGGCCGCCTCAGGCCGTCGGGGGTGTCCGATCGCGCTTCTTCTCGCTCGGCCGGACGATCACGAGCTCGTCGCCGGTCTTGAGCAGGGCCACGCTGGGGTCGAAGAAGTGCCGCAGCAGCCCGCCGCGCACGACGCCCAGCACCCGCTCCCCGGCGATCTCGGAGGAGCTCTTGCCGACCTCGCTGGGCGTCACGAGCCGCTGCGCGATGTCGATGCCCTCGCCGTAGTTGAGCAGGTCCTCCATGGTCGCGCCGAGCTCCGGGCTGACGGCCGACAGGCCGATGAGCCGGCCGACGGCGTCCGAACTCGTGACGACGCCGTCGGCGCCGGACTGACGCAGCAGCGACACGTTGTCGGCCTCGCGGACCGAGACGACCAGGTGGGCGTGCGGGTTGAGCTGCCGCGCGGTGAGCGTGGTCAGGATGGCGGTGTCGTCGCGGTTGACCGTGACGATGATGTGTTTCGCCTTGGGCACCTCAGCGCGCCGCAGCAGGTCGCGGGACGTGCAGTCGCCCAGGAACGCGGCGAGCCCGTTGCGGTTCGCGGTGTCGACCGCGGCCTGGCTGGAGTCGACGACGACGATCTTGTCGCTGTCGGCGCCGTTGCGCAGCAGGGTGGTCAGGGCGCTGCGGCCCATGGTGCCGTAGCCGAGCACGACGGTGTGGTTGCGCATCTTCTTCCTCCAACGGGCGTCCGACATGGCGCGGCGCCCCTCGTTCGCCAGCACCTCGAGCGTCGTGCCGACCAGCAGGATCAGGAACGCGATGCGCAGCGGGGTCACGAGCAGCGCGTTCAGCAGCCGGGCGTGCTGCGACACCGGGGTGATGTCGCCGTAGCCGGTGGTGGTCACGGTGACGGTGGCGTAGTAGATCGCGTCGATGAGGGTCAGCCCGTCGCCGGCGACGTTGTCGCTGTAGCTGTCGCGATCCAGCCAGACGATCAGCGAGTTGACCGCGATGATGCCGAGCGCGAGCAGCGCCCGCCGGGTGAGCTCCTTGACGGGGCTCTCCGCGACGGACGGCAGGCGCACCAGCGCTTGATAACCCCACCTCGAGGTGGAGGACCCGTTGGCCATGATCAGACGGTCACCACGGCCGACAGGGTGTCGACACCGGCCTTCGCCAGGCGCTCACGCCCACCCAGGAACCCGAGCTCCATCAGGACGGCCACGTGCACGAGCTCGGCCCCCTGCCGCTTGATGAGCTCGGCGGTGGCGCCGATGGTGCCGCCGGTGGCGAGGACGTCGTCGATCACCATCACGCGGGCCCCCTGCCACAGGGCGTCGCTGTGGATCGCGAGCGTCTCGTGGCCGTACTCCAGGGCGAAGCTCTGCTCGTCGACCTGGCCGGGCAGCTTGCCCGGCTTGCGGACGGGCACGAACCCGGCGCCCAGCTTGAGCGCGACCGGCGCGGCGAAGATGAAGCCGCGCGCCTCCATGCCCACCACGATGTCGATGGGGCCCGGCGCCAGGGCGACGAGTTCCTCGATCGCGGCCGCGAACCCGGCCGGGTCGGCCAGCAGCGGCGTGATGTCCTTGAACACGACCCCGGCCTTGGGCCAGTCCGGGACGTCGCGGATCAGTTCCACGATACGACGCTGGTTGGGGTTCATCGGGCGTCCTTCTTCCGTGCGGCGCGGGTGCTGCGCTGGGGCTGGGAACGGGGCAGGTCGACGCCGCGGACCGTTCCGAGGCGGACGGGGTCCACGGGCGTCCCGCTGGCCGACAGGACCGGCTCGGACGACACGCCGCTGACCGTCGCGGCGGCCTCCTCGACGGTCTCGGCCGGCTCGTCCGCGGCGCGCTTGGTGCGCTTGGCGCCCCGCTCGATGCGGCGCCGGTGGGCGGCCAGTTCGGGCTCCCGCTCCCGCATCTGCACGTACAGCGGGGCGGCCAGGAACAGCGACGAGTAGGCGCCGGCGATCATGCCGACGAACAGCGCCAAGCCCAGATCCTTGAGCGGCCCGGTGCCCAGCACGAAGACGCCGGTGAACAGCAGCGCCGCAACCGGCAGCACGCCGATGATCGTGGTGTTGATCGAGCGGACCAGCACCTGGTTGACGGCGAGGTTCGCCGCCGCCGCGAACGTGCGGTTCTGCTGCGTGATGTCGCGGGTGTTGTCACGGATCTTGTCGAAGACCACCACCGTGTCGTACAGCGAGTAGCCCAGGATCGTCAGCATGCCGATCAGGGTCGCCGGGGTGAACGCGAACTGCAGGATCGAGTAGATGCCGGCCGTCACGATGAGGTCGTGCACGAGGGCGAGGATCGCCGCCGCGGACATCTTCCAGTTGCGGAAGTACGCCCAGATCATCAGCGACACCAGCGCCATGAACACCACCAGGGCGATCAGGCCCTGCTGGGTGATCTGCTGGCCCCAGGACGCGCCGATCAGGTTGTTGGTGACCTGCTCGGTCGGGACGCCCGCCTTCGCCGCCAGCAGCGCGGTGACGTCGTTGATCTCCTCGGCGGTCAGCGCCCGCACCTGGACGCGGACCTGGTTGTCCCCGACCGTGTTGACCTTGATCTCGCCGAGGTCGGGAACCGTGCTGTCCTGGACGACCTCGCGGTAGTCGTCCACGGTGGTCTGGGTGACCTGGGTGGGCACGACGAACTCGGAGCCGCCGGTGAAGTCGATCGACAGGTTGAGCTGCCGGAAGCCGAGGCTGGCCAGGCAGATCGCCAGGATGACGGCCGAGACGATGTAGAACCGCTTGGCGTTGCCGATGAAGTCGTAGCTGATCTCGCCGGTGTAGAGCCGGTGCGCCAGACCGTTGCGCTTGCTCATCACGCCTCCTGGGGTGCCGTCGCGCGCAGGCGGCGGATCGGGGACTTGCGGGGCGCGGCCCCCAGGTGCTCGGCGTCGAAGCCGGAGAACTTGCGGCCCTCCCCGAAGTACCGGGTGCGGCCCAGCAGGGTGACCATGGGCTTGGTGAACCAGAACACGATCGCGATGTCGATCAGCGTGGTGAGGCCCAGCGTGAACGCGAAGCCCTTCACCGACCCGATCGCCAGGATGAACAGCACCGCCGCCGACAGCAGCGACACGGCGTCCGCGATCAGGATGGTCTTCCGCGAGCCGATCCAGCCGGTCTCGATGGCCGTGCGCAGCGAGCGTCCCTCGCGCACCTCGTCGCGGATCCGCTCGAAGTAGATGATGAAGGAGTCCGCGGTCATGCCGATGGCGACGATCGCGCCGGCGATGCCGGGCAGGTTCAGCGCGAAGCCCATCGACTGCCCCAGCAGCACCATCAACTGGTAGGTGATCGTGGCCGCGAGCGCGAGCGACGCGATCACCACGATCGCCAGCGCCCGGTAGTACACGACCGAGTACAGGATCACCAGCGCGAGGCCGATCAGGCCGGCGATGATGCCCGCCTGCAACTGCTCGCCGCCCAGCGTCGGGGAGACGTTGGACACCTCCGACAGGTCGAACGCCAGCGGCAGCGAGCCGTACTTGAGCACGTTGGCCAGATCGGTGGCGCTCTGCTGGGTGAAGGTGCCGGAGATCTCGGCCTTACCGCCCGGGATCGCCGAGGTCAGTCGCGGGTAGGTCACGACCTTGCCGTCGAGCACGATCGCGAAGGTGTTCTGCGGCTCGGTCTTCTTGGCCAGTTCGCCGGTGACCTGCTCGAAGATCCGGGCGCCCTCGGGGTTGAGGTCGAGCGTCACGATCCAGTTGACCTGGTTCTGTGGCACGCCGGCCATGGCGTTGGTGAGCTGGTCGCCGCTGATGACCGCCGGGTAGAGCAGGAACTTGGTGGTCCCCTCCCGGTCACAGGTGATGAGCGGCTGGTCCGGCACGTCGGGGAACGCGTCACCGCACTGGAAGTTGGTGAACTCCTCCTGGTCCTGCTCGGTGGGCGTCCACGCCAGCGCCTGCTCGGTCGTGAGCGGGGTGCCGGGGGTGGTGGGCCGCGGCGTCGCGGGCGCCGTCGGCAGCCCGGGAGCCGGACGCCGGTTCACGGTCTCGGTCGGCGTCGCGCCGGGCGCGGGGACCGCGGTGGCCCCCTCGGTCGGCGCCGGGGTGGCGCCGGGCTCGCCCGTCGGGGTCGGCTCGGCGGTCGGGACGACCGTGGGCGGGCCGGCCTGCGCGACCGCGTACACCGGCCGGAAGTAGAGCTGGGCGGTGGTGCCGACCATCTCCTGCAATTGCGCCGGGGCCACGTTGGGCACCGACACGGTGATCTGGTTGTTCCCGACCGTGGCGACCTCGGACTCGCCGACCCGATGGAGTCGACGCGCTGCTGGATGATCGCGCGCGCCTGCTCGAGGCTGTCGGCGCTCACACCACCCTGGCCGGTCGTGTTGCGGGCTGTCAGAGTGATCGTCGTGCCGCCGCGCAGATCGAGGCCCAGCTTGGGGGCCCAGCTGTTCGACAGCGCCATGATGCCGAACAGGGCGGCGATGACGCTGAACAGGATGATCAGGGTGCGCAGGGGGTGCGACCGGTACTGGCTGGTGGTGGCCACGGGCTGGAACTCCGGGAAGGTCGGGAACGAGGGGTCAGTTGCTCTTGTGCTCGGTGTCGCCGGGTTGCTCGAAGTCGGGCGTCCCCTCGGGGCCGGCGCCGTGTCGGTGCCGTAGTCGATGACGGTGGCCTCCTCGACGGTCGGCTCGACCAGCGTGCCGTCGGTCGGGGTCACGGCGGCGCTGGAGTCGTCGTCGTACTCGAACTCCTCCTCGGCGGGCTCCACCACGCGGACGATCGCCTGCTTGAGGACGGTCATCTCGACGCCGGGCGAGACCTCGACGATGGCCTGCTTCTCGCCGCTGTGGAGGATGGTGCCGAAGACGCCGCTGCTCAGCATGACGCGCGAGCCCTCGCCGAGCTGGCTCACCATCTGTTGCTGTTGCTTCTGCTTCTTCTGGGCAGGACGGATCAGGAGCAGCCAGAAGGCCGCCACCATCAGGACCACCATGACGATGGTCGACATCAGGGAGTTGTCAGCAGGCATTTCTCACACTCTCGCGCAGGGAACGGGGACCACCGTACGGCGCCCCACCAAGGATGAAGCGTACCGGTTAGCCGTCCGCGTCGCTGAACAGGTCGGCCCGCGAGGCGGGAACCTTCAGCCCCAGATGCTGCCAGGCGCGCTGGGTGGCGACCCGGCCCCGCGGCGTCCGCATCAGGAAGCCCTGGCGGATCAGGAAGGGCTCGGCGACCTCCTCGACCGTCTCGGCCTCCTCCCCCACGCTCATCGCGAGCGTCCCGAGCCCGACGGGTCCGCCGGCGAACCGCACGCACAGCGCCTCCAGCACGGACCGGTCGAGGCGGTCCAGCCCCAGGGCGTCCACCTCGTACAGCTCCAGCGCCGCCGCCGCCACGTCGGGGTCGATCCGGCCGGACGCCTTGACCAGCGCGAAGTCCCGGACGCGGCGCAGCAGCCGGTTCGCGATGCGCGGGGTGCCACGGCTGCGGCCGGCGATCACGGACGCCGACGCGCGGTCCACGGCGATGTCGAGCAGGGACGCCGACCGCTGCACGATCCCCACCAGGTCGGCGGCGTCGTAGTAGTCGAGCTGGCCGGTGAAGCCGAACCGGTCGCGCAGCGGCCCGGGCAGCAGCCCGGCGCGCGTGGTGGCACCCACCAGGACGAACGGCGGGATCTCCAGCGGGATCTCGGTGGCGCCGGGCCCCTTGCCGACGATGACGTCGACGCGGAAGTCCTCCATCGCCATGTAGAGCATCTCCTCGGCGGGCCGGCTCATCCGGTGGATCTCGTCGAGGAAGAACACCTCGCCCTCGGTCAGGCCCGACAGGATGGCCGCGAGGTCGCCGGCGTGCTGGATCGCGGGGCCCGAGCTGATCCGCAGCGGGGCGCCGAGCTCGTGGGCGATGATCATCGCCAGCGTGGTCTTGCCCAGCCCGGGCGGCCCGGACAGCAGCACGTGGTCGGGCACCGCGTTGCGGTGCTGCGCGGCCGCGAGCACGAGGCCGAGCTGCTCGGCCACGCGGGGCTGGCCCTTGAACTCGTCCAGGCTGGGCGGGCGCAGCGCCCCGTCGACGGCGATCTCGTCGGTGCGGCCGTGCGGGTCGAGTGGGTCGTCGGCGATGCGCGGCGTCATCGGGCGAGGCTCCGCAGCGCCGCCCGCATCAGCTCGCCGATGCCGAGCGCCGGGTCCTGCTCGCGCAGCGGCGCGACGCCCTCGACCGCCGCGGCGGCGTCCTTGGCGGACCAGCCGAGCGACTCGAGCCCGGACGCCACCTGCTCGCGCCACTCGTCGGCGGCGGGGCGGGCGGCGCCGGTCGTGGACAGGGCGGGGATCGCGCCGAGCGCGTTGACCTTGTCCTTGAGCTCGATCACCATCTTCTGCGCGCCCTTGCGCCCGATGCCGGGCACCTTGCACAGCGCCACGAGGTTCTCGGTCATGATCGCGGTCCGCAGTTCGTCGGGCGGCAGCACCGACACGATCGCCTGCGCGAGTTTGGGGCCGATCCCCGAGGCGGTCTGGACGAGCTCGAAGGCGTCCCGCTCGTCGGCGTCGGTGAATCCGTAGAGGGTGAGGGAGTCCTCGCGCACGACCAGCGACGTGTGCAGGCTGGCGCTCTCCCCCACCGTCACGGCGGCGACGGTGGCGGGGGTGGCGAGGGCGCGGACGCCGAACCCGCCGAGGTCGAGCACCACCCAGGTGCCGCCGACCTGGCTGACGGTCCCGTTGACGTGGGCGATCACGCGAGCTTCCTCCTGTTCGCGGCGCGGGCGCGCGCCGCCGCTTGGGCCTGGACGAGTTCCCGGCGCACCTGCGCCTGACGGATGCGGGCGATGGCGGGGGCGCGCCACAGGTGACACACGGCCAGCGCCACCGCGTCGGCGGCGTCGGCGGGCTTGGGTGGGGCGTCCAGCTTGAGGATCCGCATCACCATCTGCCCGACCTGGGCCTTGTCCGCGCGGCCGTTCCCCGTGATGGCGGCCTTGACCTCGCTGGGGGTGTGCTGCGCGACCTGCAGGCCCGCCCGGGTGCCGACCAGCAGCACCACCCCGGACGCCTGCGCGGTCCCGATGATGGTGCTGACGTCGCGGCGGGCGAACACCCGCTCGACGGCGATCGCGTCGGGCCGGTACTCGGCCACGTACTGAACCAGGGAGCGCTCCAGGTCGGCCAGCCGCTGCCCGATGTCGGCGTCGGACGCCGTCCGCACGACGTCGGCGAGCAGCAGTCGGGGCGGGCGCCCGGGGTCGCCCTCGATGACGCCCACCCCGCACCGGGTCAGGCCGGGGTCGATCCCGAGCACGCGCATGGCATCCCTTTCCGAACGTTTGTTCGGATTCTAGGCTCAGCCCTCCAGGGACTCGAGGATTTCGTCCGGCACGTCCTCGTTGCTGTAGACGTTCTGCACGTCGTCGACGTCCTCGATCGCGTCCAGCAGCTTGAACAGCTTCTCGGCCGCGTCGGCGGAGTCGACCGCCTGCTCGTACTGCGCACGGAACTCGACGTCGGCGGAGTCGTAGTCCAGGCCCGCCGCCTGGACGGCCTTGCGGACCTCGACCAGCTGGGCCGGGTCGCACACGATCTCGAAGGTCTCGCCCAGATCGGTGATGTCCTCCGGCTCGGCGTCCAGGGTCGCCTCGAGGAGGTCGTCCTCGGAGACGTCCTTGCCGTCCTGCTTCTTGGTGACCACGACGACGCCCTTGCGGTCGTAGATCCGGCTCACCGAGCCGACGTCGGCGACCGTGCCGCCGTTGCGGGTGATCGCGACCTTGACGTCGGACGCCGAGCGGTTGCGGTTGTCGGTCAGCACCTCGATGAGGATCGCGACGCCCGCGGCGCCGTACGCCTCGTACATGATCTCGGTGTAGTCGACGGCCTCGCCGCCGACGCCGGAGCCGCGCTTGACGGCGCGGTCGATGTTGTCGTTGGGGACCGAGTTCTTCTTCGCCTTGACGATGGCGTCGTACAGCGTCGGGTTTCCGCCGGGGTCACCGCCACCCACGCGCGCCGAGACCTCGATCTTCTTGATGAGGTTGGCGAACAGCTTGCCGCGCTTCGCGTCGATCACGGCCTTCTTGTGCTTGGTGGTGGCCCACTTGGAATGACCGCTCATGGGTCTCCTTCGCTCGTTTCCGTCTCTGGTCCAGCGTTCAGCCTACCCGAGCCGACGCCGCCGCTCGGCTGTGGTCGGGGGTGGCGCTGCGCGCCCTGGCGCAGCGACCCAAGCGGGTCCCGACCCCCTTCGTCGTCGAGGGGTTGTTCCGGCCCGGGCGCAGCGCGATCGGCTACACGACGTTCGTGCTCGACCACCCCGCGCGCGCCTGCTCGTCGACCCCGCGATCAGCGCGGCGTCGGTCGCTCGGCTGGGCCTGGCCGCGCTGCGGAACCGATCCACAACGCGCTGCGGCCGCCGCCGGGGACGCTCACCACGCTGGAGGGCCTGGAACGGGCCGGGGTGGCCCCGGACATGCTCGACGCCGCGCTGGTGACGCACCTGCATTCGGACCACGTGCAGGGGCTGGAGGATCTGCCCGGCACGGAGCTGTGGGTGCACGGACCCGACCTGGCGTGGGCCCGCGCGGAGCGGCCCCGGGGCGTGGGGGCGGCGCTGCTCGACCGTCCGATCCGCGAGCTGAGCCTGCCGGGCGGCCCGGTGTTCACCTTCGAGCGGAGCCTGGACCTGCTCGGCGACGGGTCGGTGGTGCTGGTCGACCTGGCCGGCCACACCCCAGGCAGCGTCGGCGTGCTGGCGCACACCGCGTCCGGCTGGGTGCTGCTGGCCGGCGATGCCGCCTGGAACCACGCCCAGGTGGACGCCGTGCGGCAGAAGCCGGCGGTGCCCGGCGAGGTGGTCGACACCGATCGGGACGCCTCGTTCGCGACCCTGCACCGGCTGCACGCCGCGCGGTCGCGGGTCGCGGTCGTCCCGGCCCACGACCACGCGCTCACCGCGGGTCGCGCCTGGTGATCAGGCCCCGTCGCGCTCGGCGACGGCCAGCGCCTCGGTGAGGGTGAAGTTCCCCACGTAGAGCGCGGTGCCGATGATCGCCCCGGTGACGCCGGAGGGGACCAGGGTGCGCAGCGCGCGCAGGTCGTCCAGGGTCGCGATGCCGCCCGAGGCGATCACCTCGGCGTCGGTCCGGGACGCGACGTCGCGCAGCAGGTCGAGATTGGGGCCGGTCAGCATGCCGTCGGCGTTCACGTCGGTCACGACGAACGTGCGGCAGCCGGCTGCGCTGAGCCGGTCGACGGCCTCGGCCCAGTCGCCGCCCTCGCGCACCCAGCCGCGCGCGGCGAGCTTGGTGCCGCGGACGTCCAGCGCGATGCCGATCCGGTCGCCGTGCTCGGCGATCACCTTCTCGCACCATTCGGGGTTCTCCATGGCCGCGGTGCCGATGTTGACCCGGCGGCAGCCGGTGGCCAGCGCCCGGGCGAGGCTCTCGTCGTCGCGCAGCCCGCCGGAGAGTTCGACGTTGAGGCCCATCTTCTCGGTGATGCCGGCGATCAGGTCCGCGTTGGAGCCGCGCCCGAAGGCGGCGTCCAGGTCGACCAGGTGCAGCCAGGACGCCCCCGCGTCCTGCCACCGCTGGGCGGCGGCGAGCGGGTCGCCGAAGGTCTTCTCCGACCCGGCGATGCCTTGGGTCAGCTGGACGGCCTGGCCGCCCTGGACGTCGACGGCGGGCAGCAGGGTCAGGGCATCAGTCACGGTCAGCCACCCTAGCGTCGTGCAGCACCCGGCCGGCGCCGATGACCACCTGGCGGGGCGGGGTGCGGACGAGCGCGTCCATCGGGTTCTCGGCGTCGGTCAGGAACAGGTGCGCGGCCGCGCCGACCGCGATGTCGTGGTCGGGACGGCCCGCGTAGACCCCCGCCTCGCTGGTGGCGGCGCGCAGGACGCGGGTGAGGTCCTCATCGGTCACCACCGAGGACGCCCGCGCGAACTGCCAGGCGATGCCCAAGGTGTCGCCGGTGCCGTAGGGGCTCCACAGGTCGCGGATGCCGTCGGTGCCGAAGGCGAAGCCGACGCCGGCGGCGTCCAGCTCGCGCCAGGGCAGCTGCGGCAGCCGCAGCGGGGCGACCGTGGTGAAGGTGATCCGCAGTTCGCCCATCCGGGCCAGCAACTCGGCGCGGCGGCCGGCGTCCACCTGGGCGAGGGCGAAGCCGTGGGCGATGTTCACCCTGCCGGCAAGCCCGAGCGCCTCGGTCCGGTCGCAGATCAGGTCGAGCTGGAAGGCGCCCAGCTCGCCCGGGTCGTGCAGGTGGATGTCGAGGCCGCAGCCGCGGCGCTCCATGATCGCGAACAGGCCGTCGAGCTGGCCGACGGGGTCGCGGTCGATGCTGGCCGGGTCGAGGCCGCCGATGTGCTCGGCGCCGTGGGCGGCGGCGTCGTCGAGCAGGTCCAGGACGCCGGGTCGGCGCAGGACGCCGTCCTGGGGGAACGCCACGATCTCCATCTCGATGGCCCCGTCGAAGGACGCCACGGCCTCGCGGACGATCTCGATGCCGCGCTGCCCCAGCCCCGGGTCGACGTCGACATGGCTGCGGAACAGCGTGGTGCCGTGCGTGACCATCTCGGTCAGGACGCGGGTGGTGATGTCGACGCCCGGGATGCCGAGCTCGTCGCGGCGGGCCCGCTCGTGCCGGATCCGGCCGTCGGTGCCGCCCTCGCCGCCGTAGGACTGCCAGGGCAGGCCCCACCACGACTTGTCGACGTGGGCGTGCGCGTTGACGATCGACGGCAGCGCGAGCAGGCCCGCGCCGTCGAGGTCGGTCTCGGCCCAGGTCCCCCGCTCCGCGGGCTCGACGATGCCGGCGATCACCCCGTCGGCGAGGAGGATGTCGGCGCGGTCGCCGCCCCAGGGGCGGACGTCACGCAGCGCGGTGGGGTGGCCGGCGCGCTGGGGTGCGTAGCCGCCGTGCCGTCCGGGATTGGGTGGTCGATGCGTCGTCATGGGGAGCCTCCTAGCCGGGCCTCCAGCATAGGGACGCCCCTCACCCCGGCCTGGTCCGCGGGCTGGGCGGACGGGCGCCGTCTCGGAGCGAGCCTGCGCCGGGCGGGCGCTCCGGCCGGTGGGCGCTCCGGGCCAGTGGGTCGCGCCGTGCAGCCCGGCCCTTGACGCCGGGTGCTCGCGGCGCGTGTCCTGGGAGCATGCAGTCCGTCACCCCCGTCGCCGATCGCCTCCGCGGCCTGGTCGAGTCGTGCGTGGCGTTCGACGTCGCCACCGACCCGGACGCGACCCATCACGGGCTGCCCTCCCCCGCCGCCACCGTCATCGCCGCGTTCGGCGACCCGCTGGACTGCGGCTGGCCCGACGGCGGGCAGCGGGGCAGGTGGCGACTGCTGGTGGCCGGACTGCACCGTGGACCGGCGCTCGTGCACACCCACGGGCGGGTGCGCGGCGTGCAGGTCGCCCTGACGCCCCTCGGCGTCCGGGCGTTGTTCGGGGTACCGATCGGCGCGCTGGCCGGGGTGATCGTGGAGGCCGAGGACCTGCCCCGGGGACCCGCCGCGGCCCCGCTCGACGCGCTGGCCCGCCTCCCCCGGTGGGCGCAACCGGCCGCCGTCCAGGCGTGGCTGCTCGGGGCGCTGGGGCAGCCGGCCGCCCCGGCGCCCGAACTCGTCGAGGCGTGGCGCCGGATCCGGCGGGACGCGGGCGACGCCCGGATCGAGGGCCTCGCCGAGCACGTCGGGTGGTCGCGCCGGCGGCTGACGCGGCGGTTCACCGCCGAGTTCGGCGTCAGCCCCAAGCAGGCGGCCGGGATCGTCCGCTTCGACCGGGCGCGCCGCCTGTCGGCGCAGGGCGTGGGACTCGCCGAGGCGTCGGCCCGCGCGGGTACGCCGACCAGTCCCACATGACGCGCGCCTGGCGCGGGTTCGCCGGCGACACCCCCGTGGCGACGCTGCGGGAGACCCGAACGTTCAAGACCGCCGCCGACGCCGAGGGGATGATCGACCCATGACCACACCACAGTTGTACGCCTGCCTCACCTACACCGACGCGGACGCCGGCCTGGCGTTCCTCACCACCCTGGGGTTCACCGAGGTGCTGGTGGTCCGCGACCAGAATGACCCCACCCGGATCGTGCACGCCCAGCTGCGCTGGCGCGACAACGGCGGCCTGATGTTCGGCAGCCACCGCATGGACGACCTCGCCGACGTCCTGACGCCGGGCGGCGCGGTGGTGAACCTGGTCGTGGCGTCCGACGCGGACGTCCAGGCCACCGTCGACCGTGCCGTCGCCGCCGGTGCGACGCTGGTGCAGGAGCCGCACCGCCCGCCGCACGGCGGCGTGAGCGCCCTGATCGGCGACCCGGAGGGGAACTACTTCAACATCGACTCCTACCCCGGCGAGGACTGACGCGGACCCCGGGGCGGCTGCCGAACGGACCCGGCGGCCGGTTCAGGCCGTTCAGGCGAGCGTGTCGACCCAGTTGCGGAGCAGCCTGGCGCCCGCGGCGCCGGACTTCTCCGGGTGGAACTGGGTGCTGCTCAGCACGCCGCGCTCGACCGCCGCGACGACCCGGTCGCCGCCGTGCTCGACCCACGTCACCGACACGTCGTCGGGGAACGGGCCGGCGTGCACGCCGTAACTGTGCACGAAGTAGAACCGCTCGTCGGCCACCCCCGCGAACAGCACGGAGCCCTGCGGCGCCTCGACGGTGTTCCAGCCCATGTGCGGCAGGCGGGTCGAGCTGAGCTCGGCCACCCGGCCGGGCAGGACCCCGACGCCGGGGGTGAGCACGCCGTGCTCGTCGCCCTCGGTGAACAGCACCTGGTGGCCGACGCAGATGCCCAGGACGGGGCGGCCCAGCCGCAGCCGTTCCCGGATCAGCGCGGGGCCGCCGACGGCCTCCAGGCCCGCCATGCAGGCCGCGAAGGCGCCCACGCCGGGCACGACGAGGCCGTCCGCGGCCAGGGCCACGTCGACGTCCGCGGTGAGGACGACCTCGGCGCCGGTCGCGGCGAGCGCGCGCGTCGCCGAGTGGAGGTTGCCCGACCCGTAGTCGAGCACGGCCACCAGGGTCACAGGGCGCCCTTGGTGGAGGGGATCTGGTCGGCCATCCGCGCGTCGGGCTCGACGGCGGTGCGCAGCGCGCGGGCCAGCGCCTTGAACTGGGCCTCCACGATGTGGTGCGGGTCGCGGCCGCGGACCAGGTCGAGGTGGACGCACAGCCCGGCGTTGATCGCCAGGGACTCCACCACGTGGTAGGTCATCGACCCGGCGTACGGGACGCCCGAGCCGCCGATGAGCGCGTACACCTGGGCGTCCGGCTCCCCGGCGCACACCACGTAGGGCCGGCCCGCGACGTCGACGACGCACCGGGCCAGCGCCTCGTCCAACGGCACGAGCGCGTCGCCGTAGCGGCGGATGCCGCGCTTGTCGCCCAAGGCCTCCTTCAGGGCCTGCCCGATGACGATGGCGGTGTCCTCCACGACGTGGTGGCCGTCGATGTGCACGTCGCCGGTCGCCTCGACGGTCAGGTCGATGAGGGAGTGCTTGCTCAGGGCGGTGAGCATGTGGTCGTAGAACCCCACCCCGGTGCTGATGTGCGAGGTGCCCGTCCCGTCGAGGTTCAGCTCGACGGTGATCGTGGACTCGCTCGTGGTCCGCTCGATGCGCGCGGTGCGTGCCATCACTCCCCATCCTCGGGGCGTCCACGCGGGCCAGGGCCGCGTAGAACGCCTCCATCTCGTCCGGGGTCCCGGCGCTGACGCGCAGGAAACCCTCGGGTCCGGTCTCGCGGACCAGGACGCCCTGGTCCAGCAGTTGCTGCCACGCGGCGTGCCGGTCGGCCCACCGCCCGATCAGCACGAAGTTCGCGTCCGAGTCGACCACCTCGAAGCCCAGCTCGGGGCCGCGGCGCAGCAGCTCGTCGCGGGCCGCGCGGAGGTCGTCCACGCGGGCCAGCATCTCATCGGCGTGCCGCAGCGCGACCGAGGCCACCGCCTGCGTCTGGGCCGAGAGGTGGTAGGGCAGCCGGACGATGCGGCAGGCGTCCACGATCGCGGGCGCGGCGGCCAGGTAGCCCAGGCGTCCGCCGGCGAAGGCGAACGCCTTGCTCATGGTGCGGCTGACCACGAGGTTGCCGAACCGCGGCAGCAGGGTCAGGGCGGTGTCCTGCGGCATCCGGGCGAACTCCTGGTAGGCCTCGTCCACCACCACGATCGCGTCCGTTCCGGCCAGCACCTTCTCGATCTCGGCCAGCGGGGTCGACGTGCCGGTGGGGTTGTTCGGCGTGGTGATCAGCACCACCGCCGGGTCGTACTCGGCGATCGCGGCCAGCACCAGGTCGGCGTCCAGGGTGTGGTCGGCGTGCCGGGGCGCGGCGACGTAGTCGGTGTGGGTGTTGCGCGCGTACTCGGGGTACATCGAGTACGTGGGCGTGAACGACAGGACGCGCCGACCCGGCCCGCCGAACGCGCCCAGGATGTGCGTCATCACCTCGTTGGAGCCGTTCGCGGCCCACACGTTCGCCACGCCGAGCCCGTGACCCAGGTAGTCGGCGAGCTGGCCGCGCAGCGCGGTGAACTCCCGATCCGGGTAGCGGTGGAACGCGCCCGCGCGGATCGCCTCGGCCATCTCGGCGAGCGTCTCCTCCGAGGGCGGGTAGGGGTTCTCGTTGACGTTGAGGCAGACGGGCACGTCCAGCTGGGGGGCGCCGTAGGGCTCCTCGCCCACCAACTCGGGACGCAGCGGCAGGTCGGCCAGCGCCGGGTTCGGCTTCACCAGCGATCCCCCGCCTCGCGCTCGGTGCGCACCGTGATCGCCGCGGCGTGGCCGGGCAGCCGCTCCTCGGTGGCGAAGGTGACGACGGTGGGGCCGACCTCGCGCAGCGCGGCCTCGTCGTAGTGGATCAGGTGGACCGTCTTGGTGAAGCTGCGCACCGTCAGCCCCGAGCCGAAGCGGGCGTTGCCGGCCGTGGGCAGCACGTGGGTCGAGCCGGCGGAGTAGTCCCCGAGCGGCACCGGGGACCACGGGCCGACGAAGATCGCCCCGGCGTTGCGGACGCGGTGGGCCACCTCGTAGGCGTCGCGGGTGTGCACCTCGAGGTGCTCGGCCGCGTAGGCGTCCACGACGGCCAGGCCCTGCTCGAGGTCGTCCACGAGCACGACGGCGGACTGCGGCCCGGTCAGGGCGGTCCCGATCCGCTCGCTGGTGCCCAGGGCCGCCGTCCGGTCGGCCAGGAGCGCGTTCACGGCGTCCGCCAGCGCGGGCGAGTCGGTGACCAGCACCGAGCCCGCCATGGGGTCGTGCTCGGCCTGGCTGATCAGGTCGGCGGCGACGAACGCCGGATCGGCGGTGTCGTCGGCCAGGACCGCGATCTCGGTGGGGCCGGCCTCGGAGTCGATGCCGACGATGCCGCGCAGCAGCCGCTTGGCGGCCACCACGTAGATGTTGCCCGGGCCGGTGACCAGGTCCACCGGGTCGCACAGGCCGGGGACGCCGTGGGCGAACATCGCGATCGCCTGCGCGCCGCCGACGGCGTACACCTCGTCCACGCCCAGCAGGTGGCATAACCCGAGGATCGAGGGGTGCGGGTAGCCGCCGAACTCGGCGCTCGGCGGGGTCGCGACGGCCAGGGACTCCACGCCGGCGACCTGGGCGGGCACCACGTTCATCAGCACGCTGGACGCCAGCGGCGCCAGGCCGCCGGGGACGTACAGCCCGACGCGTCCGACGGGGACGGTCTTGGTCTCCACGACCGCACCCTCGGCGACCTCGACGGTCGCCAGCGTCGGCGTCCCCTCGGTCTCGGCGACGGCGCGGCGGCGGCGGATCGACTCGACGAACGCGGCCCGCACCTCCGGGTCGAGGGCGTCGGCGCAGCGGGCGAGTTCCTCGACCGGGACGCGGATCTGGGCCGGCACGACGTGGTCGAACTGCTCGGCGAACGCGCGCAGCGCCACCTCGCCGCGCTCGGCGACGGCGTCACAGATGGGGCGCACCACATCGAGGGCGTGCTCGACGTCGAAAGCCCCCGCGGCACCACCGTGCGGTAATCGGGGTTTGTTCCTCGGACATCGATCAGACGTAGCTCCACGGGGGTGATTGTATGGCGCCATGTTCATCGGGCTCGGCACGGTCGCGAACGTGGTCACCGTCGCCGCGGGGGCCGGCCTGGGGTTGCTGCTCGGCGACCGCATCCCGGAGCGCACCCGCCACACCATCACCGACGTGCTCGGCCTCATCACCATGGTGCTGGGGATCAGCTCGGCGCTGACGGTGTCCTCGGCGGCCATGGCGGACGCCGTGGGCCCGGGCGCGCCGATGCTGATCGTGCTGGGGTCGCTGCTCTTCGGCGCCGTCGTGGGCTCCGGGCTGCGCCTGGAGGACCGGCTCGAGGGCGCCGCCGAGCACCTGCGCCGCCGCTTCGCGGGCGCGGGCGAGGCGGGGACGTTCGTCTCGGCGGTCGTCACCCCGACCCTGCTGTTCTGCGTGGGGCCGCTCACCATCCTCGGCTCGCTCTCCGACGGGCTCGGCCGCGGCGCCGATCAGCTGCTGGTGAAGTCGGTGCTGGACGGCTTCGCGGCCATCGCGTTCGCCAGTTCGCTCGGCTGGGGCGTGCTGTTCTCGGCGGTGGCGGTCGGCGTCCTGCAGGGCGGGCTGACGCTGGCGGCGTTCCTGCTCGGCGACCTGTTCTCCGCCGCCCAGATCGACGCGCTCACCGCGACCGGCGGGGTGATCCTGATCGGGCTCGGCCTGCGGCTGTTGAACGTCAAGAGCATCCCCGTGGGCGACCTGCTACCGGCCCTCGTCGTCGCCCCCATCCTCATCGAGGTCGTCGCCGCGCTGCGGTGAGAACGAAGGAGACCCATGGCCAGGAAGAAGGCGCCCGGCGCCACCCCCGCGCTCGCGGCGCTCGCCGCGGCCGGCGTCCCGTTCACCGCGGTCGAGTACACCCACCACGACGACAGCCACGACTTCGGCGCGGAGGCCGCCCGCGAGACCGGCATCCACCCCGACCGGATCTACAAGACCCTCATCGTGTCCGTCGCTCCCGGCCGGCTCGCGGTGGGCGTCGTGCCGGTGAGCGGGCGGCTCGACCTGAAGCGGATCGCGGCCGCGCTCGGGGGCAAGAAGGCGGAGATGGCCGACCCCCGGGCCGCGGAGCGCAGCTCGGGCTACGTGCTGGGCGGGGTCTCGCCGCTCGGGCAGCGCACGCCCCTGCCGACCGTCATCGACGCCTCCGCCCGTGGCTGGGACGTGATGTACGTCTCGGGCGGCAAGCGGGGGCTGCAGCTCGGCCTGGCGCCCGACGACCTGGCGCGCCTCACCGGCGCCACGTTCGCCGCCATCGCCGGCTCCTGACCCCCGGCCCCGGCGGCTCAGGCGCCCGCCGGCGGCGTGCGCGCCTCCTGCTCCAGCGCAGCGGTCAGCGCCTCGGCGCCCGCCCGCAGGGCTCCCTTCGAGCGGTCCTGCTCGGCCTGGAGCAGCAGGCCCCACGTCCCCTCGGCCGACGGGGCCAGGTCGCGCAGCAGGGCCTGCGACACCGTCGCGTCCTGCAGTTCGCCCAGCGCCTCGGTGACCGCCTCCCACGCGGGCGCCCGCCCGGGGTGGGCGCCGACCGCGCCGGCCAGCTCGTAGCCGTACCGGACGGCCTTGGCGGCCTTGCGGGCGTCGTGCCAGGCGTCGGGCTCCTCGGGCCGCGCTCCCGCCCGGGCCGCCGCCCGCGCGGCGCGCGTCACGGCGGTGGCCAGCGGCACCGACAGGGCGAGCGTCGCGGGCAGGTCGGCGTCCGGATGCAGCCCAGGGGCGGCGCGCCACGCCGCCAGCCGTTCCCGGACGCCGTCGGCCCAGGCGCCGTCCCAGACCTGCGCCAGGGCGGCGCCAGCCGCGGCGCGCCGGGAGGCGGCCGCGGCGAGCACCGCGTCCCTGCTGTCGGGGTCGGCGTCGGCACCCAACTCGGCCAGCACCTCGGCGACATGTTCGGCCCAGACGTCGGCGTCCCGGACCTCGCCGAGCGCGAGGCCGAGGTCACGCAGGTCGCGCCGCAGCCCCGGGTCCTGGGCCAGCAGCCCGGCGAACGTGGTGAACAGGACGCGCAGCCGGCGCACGGCGACGCGGGAACGGTGCACCGCCTCGACCGAGCCCGCCGCGACCCCCGCGCGGTTCGCAGCCAAGGTCGCCGCCTGGGCGTCCGCCCAGGCCAGCAGCGCCGCGCGCCCGGTCGCCGACGGCACAGGCGCGGGGGCGTCAGGTTTCGATGAGCGCGGCGGGTTCGAGGTCATCGTCGGTCACGTCCGCGGTGCCGCGGCCGCGGCGTCGGGGTTCCGCGTCGGGGTCGGCGTCCATCTCGGGCCCCAGCGAGGCCGCGAACAGGGGGATCGCCACCGCGGCGAACACCCAGATCGCGAGCGCGGACGGGGTGGTGAGTTCGAGCGCCATCCGGACCGACTCCCCCGCCTTCGCCGAGGCCATCCGCTGCGCGAACTGGCCCGGGCCGATCAGGGAACCCAGCCCCCAGCAGGTGACGCCGCCGAGCAGGCTCAGCAGGGCCGTCAGCAGCGCGACTGGCCAGCCGACCATGCGCAGCAGGATCCAGGTGGCCACGCCGATCGCCGCCCCGCCCAGCACCGCCAGCACCGAGAACCAGAAGTCGGCCGAGAACGCCTCGGCCAGATCGCCGTCGCTGATGACGGCGTGGCCGTCGGTCTGCACCACGTACGACGGGAGCACGGCCAGGTTCGCCCACACCAGGGCGCACACCGCGCCCACGAGGATCGCAAGGATCGCCATGGTGCCGGTGCGGAACGCCGCCGTCTTCAGGGCATGGCATCCATGCTAAGCGTTCACGCACGAGGGCCCGAGCAGCGCCTTCAGGTCGGCCACCAGGGACCCCGACTGCTGGACGCGCAGCCGGTCGTCCAGCCGCCACACGGTGGCCCGCTGCGGGCTGACCAGCCGGACGCGCACCTCCTGGGTGCCGGGGTGCTGGCGCAGCGTGAACTTCAGCTGCTCGACCACCTCCGGCGTGCAGCGCGCGGTGGGCAGCGAGATCGTCACGGGACCCGCCTGGGCGGTGCTGACGTCGGGGAAGGAGACCTCCTGCGCCGTCAACTCGACCGACTCGTCGCGCTCGCGGAGGCGTCCGCGGATCCGCACCACCACGTCGGTGCCCAGCGACATCGCGACCGGGGCGTAGGCCTTGTTGAAGACCATCACCTCGATCGGCGCCTCGAGGTCCTCGACCGTGAGGATCGCCCAGATCTTGCCGTCCTTGGTCTGCTTGCGCTGGATCCCGGTGATCATGCCGCAGATCGTGACCATGCCCTCCTTGGGGCCGTCCTCGGCGTTCAGCGCCGCGATACCGAGGTCGCGGTTGGCGGCCAGCACGTGCTCGAGGCCCTGCAGGGGGTGGTCGGAGACGTAGAGGCCGAGCATCTCGCGCTCGAACGCCAACCGCGTCATCTTCTCCCACTCGGGCAGGTCGGGCACCGGGCTGGACGCCAACGCGCCCGCCCCCTCGCCGTCGTCGCCGAAGAAGTCGCCGAACAGGTCGTCCTGGCCGTTGGCCTGGTTGCGCTTGAGGTCGACGACCTCGTCGACCTTCTGCTCGAACACCTCCATGAGGCCCCGGCGGGTGTGGCCCATCGAGTCGAACGCGCCTGCCTTGATGAGCGACTCGATGACGCGCTTGTTGCAGACCACGGCGGGCACCTGGTCCAGGAAGCCGTTGAAGTCCTTGGCGCGCCCGCTCTCCTCGCGGGCCTCGAGGATGCCCGCCACGACGTTGTTGCCGACGTTGCGGATGGCGCCCAGCCCGAAGCGGACGTCGGTCCCGACCGGGGTGAACCGGCCCTGGGACTCGTTCACGTCGGGCGGCAGCACCTTGATGCCCATGCGGCGGCACTCGGCCAGGTAGATGGCGGACTTGTCCTTGTCGTCGCGCACCGACTCCAGCAGCGCGGCCATGTACTCGGCCGGGTAGTGCGCCTTGAGGTAGGCCGTCCAGTAGGACACGACCCCGTAGGCGGCGGCGTGGGACTTGTTGAAGCCGTAGGCCGAGAACGGCACCATCGTCTCCCACAGCGCCGCGATGGCGGCGTCGGAGTAGCCGTTGGCCTTCATGCCGGCCTCGAAGTTGACGAACTCGGCGTCCAGCACCGACTTCTTCTTCTTGCCCATGGCGCGGCGCAGCAGGTCGGCGGCGCCGAGGCTGTACCCGGCCAACTCCTGCGCGATCTGCATGACCTGCTCCTGGTACACCAGCAGGCCGTACGTCTCCCCAGCAGCCGCTCCAGCGGCTCGGACAGTTCCGGGTGGATGTGCGTGACCGGCTGCTGGCCGTTCTTGCGCATCGCGTAGTTGACGTGGGTGTTGGTGCCCATCGGCCCGGGACGGTACAGGGCGCCCAGGGCGGTGATGTCGGCGAACTGATCGGGCCGCATGAGGCGGCACAGGGCGCGGTAGCCCGAGCCGTCGAACTGGAACACGCCCAGGGTGTCGCCCCGGGCCAGCAGCTCGTAGGTCGCGGTGTCGTCAGGGGTGCGCGCCAGGGCGTCGAGGTCCAGTTCGACGCCCGCGTTGATCTGCACGTTCTTGACGGCGTCGTCGAGGATGGTCAGGTTGCGCAGCCCCAGGAAGTCCATCTTGACCAGACCCAGCGTCTCGCACGTCGGGTAGTCGAACTGGGTGATGATCTGGCCGTCCTGCTCGCGCTTCATCACCGGGATGACGTCGAGCAGGTTCTTGGACGACATGATGACGCCGGCGGCGTGGACGCCCCACTGCCTCTTCAGGCCCTCGATGCCGCGCGCGGTGTCGACCACCTCGCGGACGTCGGGGTCGTTCTCGTACATCTCCCGGAACTCGGTGCCCTCGCCGTAGCGCTCGTGCTTGGGGTCGAACACCTGCGCGATCGAGACGTCGGAGCCCTGCACCGGCGGGGTGTACGCCTTGGTGATCTGCTCCCCCAGCGCGTACGGCTTGCCCAGCACGCGGCCGGAGTCCTTGATCGCCTGCTTGGCCTTGATGGTGCCGTAGGTGACGATCTGGCAGACCTTGTCGTCGCCGTACTTCTCCGTGACGTACTTGATGACCTCGCCGCGACGACGCTCGTCGAAGTCGACGTCGAAGTCGGGCATCGAGGGGCGTTCCGGGTTGAGGAAGCGCTCGAAGATCAGCCCGTGCGGGTGCGGGTCGAGGTCGGTGATCTTCATCGCGAAGGCGCACATCGAGCCGGCGCCCGAGCCACGGCCCGGGCCGACCCGGATGCCGTTCTCCTTGGCCCACTTGATGTAGTCGGCCACGACCAGGAAGTACCCGGCGTAGCCCTTGCCGACGATGACGCCCTCTTCGTACTCGGCCTGCCGGTAGGCGTAGTCGGGCACGCCGTCGGGAAGCGCTCGTGCAGCCCGCGGTCGACCTCCTTGTGGAACCAGGACTCCTCGGTCTCCCCGTCCGGGACCGGGAACGCCGGCATGTAGATGCCGGTGCCCTCGTCGAAGTCGGTCGTGCAACGCTCGGCGATCGCGAGGGTGTTGTCGCAGGCCTCGGGCAGGTTGCTGAACAGCTGCCGCATCTCAGCGGGGCTCTTGAGGTAGTAGCCCGACCCGTCGAACTTGAACCGGTTCGGGGTGTCCTTGTTCGCGCCGGCGCTGACGCACAGCAGCGTGTCGTGGTCGGCCGCGTCGTCCGCATGCACGTAGTGCAGGTCGTTGGTGGCCACCAGCGGGAGGTCGAGTTGCTTGGCCAGACGCAGCAGGTCCTGGCGGACGCGGGTCTCGATGTCGAGCCCGTGGTCCATCAGCTCGACGTAGAAGTTGCCCTTGCCGAAGATGTCGCGGAACTCGGCGGCCGACTCGACCGCCTGGTCGTACTGCCCGAGCCGCAGGTAGGTCTGCACCTCGCCCGAGGG
Source organism: Propioniciclava coleopterorum (assembly GCF_011393335.1). Taxonomy (NCBI): domain Bacteria; kingdom Bacillati; phylum Actinomycetota; class Actinomycetes; order Propionibacteriales; family Propionibacteriaceae; genus Propioniciclava; species Propioniciclava coleopterorum. Next base: position 3,508,003 of record NZ_CP049865.1, read on the forward strand.
GCACCCCGTCGTGGCGATCAGCCCCTCGTGGAAGCGGTTCAGCAGCTCCCGGTCGGCGCGCGGCTTGTAGAAGAAGCCCTCCAGCGACGACAGCGAGGACAGCCGGAACAGGTTGTGCATGCCGGCCTTGTCGGCGGCCCACATGGTCATGTGGGTGTAGGCGCCCTTGGACGCCACGTCGTCGCCGGTGCCGTCCCCGAACTGGACGCGCTTGCGCTCGCTGCGGTGCGTCTTCGGCGTCAGGTACGCCTCCAGCCCGATGATCGGCTTGACCGAGCTCCCCTTGGCGGTGGCGTACCACTCGTGGGCCCCGAACAGGTTGCCGTGATCGGTGACCGCGAGCGCGCGCATGCCCATCTGCTCGCAGCCCTTGACCAGGTCTTTCAGACGCGCCGCACCGTCCAGCATCGAGAACTCCGAGTGACAGTGCAGGTGAACGAATTCGTCGCCCATAAGTGTGGTTGTACCTCCCAGGGGCCCAACCCTAGCCGGTGCCCGCGACAATCCCGGGCCGACCGGCCGGGGGTTGCCCGGGGGGGCTCGACGCCTTGCGCGCGGACCGCGCGACCTGAACACTGCCTGCAGGCAACCGCGCCTCCGCACGCCAAGGAGTCGAACCATGGACATCTCGATCATCGGAGCCCCCACCGATGTGGGCGCGAGCGTCCTGGGGTGCCGGCTGGGACCCGGCGGGCTGCGGATCGCCGGCATCGGCACCGCGCTCACCGCGCTCGGTCACGACGTGCGCGACGTCGGCGACGTGTCGGGGCCCCCGAACCCCGCGAGGAGCCCGTCGACGGCTACAAGCACCTCCCCGAGGTCATCGCGTGGAACACGGCCGTACGGGACGCCGTCGCCGCCGAACTGGCCGACGGCCGGCTCCCGATCATGCTCGGCGGCGACCACAGCCTGGCGATCGGCTCGGTGTCCGCCGTCGCGGCGCACTGCCGCGCCCGCGGCAGGAAGCTGCTGGTGGTCTGGGTGGACGCCCACGCCGACATCAACACCGCCGACATGACGCCCTCGGGCAACATCCACGGCATGCCGGTGGCCTGCCTGCTGGGCTTCGGGCCCGACGAGCTCACCGGCATGTCGGACGTGGTCCCGGCGCTGTCGCCGGACCAGGTGCACCAGGTGGGACTGCGCAGCGTGGACGCCGGGGAGAAGCGGTTCCTCGTCGAGCAGGGCCTCATGGTGTTCGACATGCGCTACATCGACGAGGTGGGCATGCGCGAGGCCCTGTCCACCGCGCTCGACGCGCTGGATCCCGACACGCACCTGCACCTGTCGCTCGACGTCGACTTCGTCGACCCCAGCGTGGCGCCCGGGGTCGGGACGCCCGTCGTCGGCGGGCCGACCTACCGCGAGGCCCAGCTCGTCATGGAGATGATCGCCGACACCGGCCGGCTCGGCTCGCTCGACCTCGTCGAGGTCAACCCGGCCCTCGACGTCCGCAACGCCACCTCCGAACTGGCGGTCGATCTGGTGGAGTCGCTGTTCGGCAAGAGCACGCTGCTCCGCGTCACGCCGCTGCCCTGACCGCCGGACGCCTCGGGGCCGCCTGTACCCGGACGGTACGGGCGACCGCCCTCAGGCGACGGTGAGCTTGCGCGACGTCGCGAGGTTGCGCACCGTGACGACCAGCGGCGCCAGGGCGCGCGGGATGCCCGCGGCCAGCTTCGAGGTCGCCTGCCCGGCGCCGAAGCTGAGGTAGGCCACCGTGCCGGCGACGTCCACCGTCTCCGCCGCGGTCGCCAGCCCCGCGAGCCGGGCCTGCGCGTCGGCGTCGATCGGACCCGAGCAGAAGGCGATGGCGGCACCCGGCGCCTCGGGCCGGGGGTGCGCCGCCACCAGCGCGCGCACGGCGTCCTGGGTGAGGACGACCGTCTCGACGGCGAAGCCGAACTCGTCCAGGATGGCGGCCTCGAGCGCCGCCAGCACGCCCGCCGCGTCGAGATCGCTGGTGACGAGCAGGTTGCCGGAGGCGAGCAGGGTCGCCGGGGCCGCAAGGCCGGCCGCGCCCGCGGCGTCCCGCAGCCGCGGCATGGTCACCGTGCGGTGGCCGCCGACGTTGATCCCGCGCAGGAGCGCGACGTACCTGGTCACGCGTCCTCGGGTTCCTCGGGTCCCGGGTCGTCCTCGTGCGTCAGCGGCCCGCCCGCGCGTCCGTGACGCACGAGCTCGGTGAGCGCGTGCCAGGTCGCGACCTTGATCCGCGGGCGGCCGTACGGGACGCCGCGGGCCAGTTCCTCGGCGTCGATGCGCTGCCAATCCTCGAAGGTGGACGGCACGACGCCCCGGGCGGCCAGCACCGCGGCCGCGTCCGGCCCCGTCGGGGACGGCAGCTGCCCCGCGTCCAGGTCGGCCAGCAGCGTGGCGACCGTGGCGGCCGCGTCGGACTTGTTCGTGCCGATCACCCCGACCGGTCCCCGCTTGATCCAGCCGACGACGTACTCGTTGGCGCGCCGCGCGCCGTGCTCCTCCAGGACGCGGCCGGCCTCGTGCGGCACGACGCCGTGCACGTCGTCGAACGGCACGCCGGGCAGCCGGCGCCCGCGGTAGCCGATGGCGCGCAGCGCGAGGTCGGCGTCCACGCGGCGCAACTCCCCCGTCCCCACGACCCGGTCGTCGTCGTCGGGCGCGGTGCGCTCCAGCACCACCTCGGTCAGGTCGGGGTCCCCCTCGAACGCGACGGGGCGCCACCAGAACAGCAGGTGCAGCCGGACGCGCGCGTCCGGCACGTGGCGGCCCAGGACCTCCCTCAGCGCGGCCAGGTTGCCGGTCACGCGCCGGTCGAGGCCCTCCTCGTCGATGCCGTCGAGGTCGGCCGGGTCGAGGACGGGCTGCACGCCCGGCAGCGTCAGCAGCTCCCGCAGCTCGGGCGTGGTGAAGGACGCGTGCTGCGGCCCCCGGCGTCCCACCACGAAGACGTCGCGGACCTGCGCCGCGCGCAGCTCGGCGACCACCGGGACGGGCATGTCGGTGTCGACGATGCGGTCGTGCGGGGCTGCCAGCACGCGGGCGACGTCGATGGCCACGTTGCCCACCCCGAACGCGACGGCGCTGCGGACGCCGGCCAGGGACTGCGGCTCGGCGTCGGGGTGGCCGCAGTACCAGGCCACGAACTCGCGCGCGGAGCGGCTGCCCGGCAGGTCCTCCCCGGGGACGCCGAGGCGCCGGTCCTCGGACGCGCCCGCCGCGTAGATGACCGCGTCGTAGCCCTCCACGAGCTCCTCCTGGGCGATGGTGCGCCCCAGCTCGACCATGCCGAAGAACCGGACCCGGTCGGAGGCGAACGGCGCCGCCAGCGCCCGCTGGATGCCCTGCATGCTGGCGTGGTCCGGGGCGACCCCGTAGCGCAGCAGCCCGTACGGGGTGGGCAACCGGTCCAGCACGTCGATGCGCACGTCGGCGTTGTTCTTCAGCAGGGCGTTCGCGGCGAACAGCCCCGAGGGGCCGGCGCCGACGATCACGACGCGCGGCGGACGCTGCGGCACGGGCACCACCTCCGGTTGCACTGTGGCATCCGCGGCGTCCTGGTTCAAGGGGCGATCCTGCTCAGAGGTCGGGCACCCGGGGCGTCCGTGTCACGGCGTCCGGCTCACAGCGCGACCGCGCGCGCGATCGTGAAGTAGATCATCAACCCGGTGCCGTCCACGATCGTGGCGATCATGGGCGAGGACACCACGGCCGGGTCGATCCCGATCCGGCGCAGGATGAGCGGCAGCACGGCCGCGATCAGCGACGCCCACAGCACGATCGCGGCCAGCGACAACGCCACGGTGAGGATGACCGGGCCGCCGACGCCCAGCGTCCAGGCGCGTGCGGCGCCCATGGCGGCCATCGACAGCCCCAGCAGGACGCCGGTGCGCGACTCCTTCCACACCACCCTGACCAGATCGCGCGCCCGGAGCCCCTCCGACCCCATCGCGCGGATCAGGGTCGTCGTGATCTGGGTGCCGACGTTGCCGCCGGTGCCGATCAGCAGCGGGATGAAGAAGGCCAGTGCGACCACGTGGCTGAGCTCGTCCTCGAACGCGCGCAGCACCGTGCCGGTGTACATCTCGGCCAGGAACAGCACCGCGAGCCACGGGGCGCGGGCCCGCCACAGCCGCCACGGGGACGCCTGCAGGTAGGGACGCCCCAGCGGGGACGTGCCGCCCTGCAGCGCCGCGTCCTCGTCGCCCTCCTCCTCGCGGATGCTCTGGACACCGTCGCGGGTGATGACGCCCAGCAGGACGCCGTCCTCCAGCACCGGGACCACGCCGTCCGGCGAGTCGTCGGCGGCCCGCAGCACGTGCTCCTGGTCGGCGAGCGCCGACACCGACCAGCCGCGCAGCTCGTCGCGCGCGACCATCACGCCGGTGACGGGCGCGTCCGGGTCGGCGACCACGAGGGCGCGCAGCGGGATCCAGCCCAGCAGGGCGGCCTCGTCGCTGAACGCGTGCGCGTGGACCGGGCGGCGGTCGACGTAGACCCCCTCGTCGGCGCAGTCGGGGTCGCGGCGCGCCGCGGCGAGGGCGTCGGCCACGCGGGCGTCCTGATCCACGTGCAGGTAGGCGGGCCGCATCCAGGAGGCCGCGGACTCCTCGGGCCAGGCCAGCAGCCCGCGCAGCAGCGCCGACTGGGCGTTGGGCAGGCTCGCCAGGACGCGGGCGGCCACGTCGGCGTCCAGCGTGCGGACGACGCGGGACGCCTCGTCCTCAGGCAGGAGGCCGAGCAGGCCGGCGGCGGTCGGGGCGGGGACGGCGTCCAGCAGCATCCCGGCGGTGTGGGGCTCGAGCCGGTCCATGAGCCGGGACGCCGACTCCGGCGTGAGGACGTCCGCGAGCTGGGTCAGCTCCCGGCGGTCCAGGGCGGCGACCTGAGCGTCCACCTCGTCGGTGGGCGTGGAGCCGAGCCACAGCGTGACGGCGGCGGGCGTGCGGGCGGCGAGCACCTCGGCCAGATCGGCCGGGGCGCGGCGCAGGCGCTCGAGGGTGGGCGTGGTGGTGCGTGCGAACAGGGGCATGGCGGTGTCTCCCGGTCTGCGGCCGCGCGTGATGCGGCCGCGGGTGCGGCGTGGTTGGCGGGGCGACGCGCCCAGATGTCACCGCCGGCGGCCAGCCCCTGGGGGCGTCAGCGCACGCGGGAGGTCACGACCGGGAGCGTCGTGGGTGACGGACTGTGATCCGGAACGTCCACGGACAACACCTCCTCAGGTCGATCGGGCCACCGACCAGCCTATCCCGTCCCCGTCGCCCGGGCCACCCGGCGGGCCCTGAGCGGGTGCCGTCGGCCGGACGCCGCCCCCGTTCGCCGCGAAACGCCCCCGTCCGACGCAGCCGTCCCCGCTGCAACGCGGGCGGCCGACGCGAACGGGGGCGTCCGGCTCGAGTCGGGCCTCAGACCAGCAGGGGCCGATCGTTGGGCTGGATGGGCTTGGGGAGGTTGGAGCTGCCCTGGAGGTAGGCGTCCACGCCGTTGGCGGCGCTGCGGCCCTCCGCGATGGCCCACACGATCAGCGACTGGCCGCGGCCCGCGTCCCCGGCGACGAACACGCCCGGCACCGAGGTCTGGAAGTCCGCGCCGCGGGCGATGTTGCCCCGGGGGTCCAGTTCGACGCCCAGCTCCTCGACCACGCCGGTCTGCTGCGGGCCGACGAAGCCCATCGCGAGCAGCACCAGGTCGGCGGGGATGACCCGCTCGGTGCCCTCGACCGGGGTGAGCCTGCCGTCCACGAACGTCACCTCCGACAGGCGCAGCGCCGTGACGCGGCCGTCCTCGCCGGTGAACTCGCTGGTGGAGACCGCGAACTGACGGTTGACGTCCCCCTCCTCGTGCGAGGTGCTGACCCGGAAGATCATCGGGTAGGTGGGCCACGGCTGGCCGGCCGGGCGCCCCTCCGGGGGCGTGGGCAGGATCTCCAGCTGCGTCACCGAGGCGGCGCCCTGGCGCAGCGACGTGCCGATGCAGTCCGAGCCGGTGTCGCCGCCGCCGATCACGACGACGTGCTTGCCGGCCGCCGTGATCTGGTCGGCCACGGTCTGGCCCACCGCCGCGCGGTTGGCCTGGGGCAGGAAGTCCATCGCCTGGTGGATGCCGCTCAGCTCGCGGCCGGGGATCGGCAGGTCGCGGGGCACCGTGGAACCGATGGCCAGCACGACCGCGTCGAACCGGTCGCGGAGCTGCTCGCCGGTGATGTCGACGCCGATCGTCGTGCGGGACTTGAAGACCGTGCCCTCCTGCCGCATCTGCCGCAGCCGTCGGTTGAGGACCTTCTTCTCCATCTTGAACTCGGGGATCCCGAACCGCAGCAGGCCGCCGATGTCGTCGCTGCGCTCGTAGACCACCACCGTGTGACCGGCGCGGGTCAGCTGCTGCGCGGCGGCCAGCCCGGCGGGGCCGGAACCGACCACGGCGACGGTCTTGTTGGTGTGCCACTCGGGCACCACCGGCACGACGCGGCGGTCGTCCCACGCCTTGTCGGCGATGGCGACCTCGACGTTCTTGATGGTCACCGGCTCCCGGTTGATGCCGACGACGCACGCCGTCTCGCACGGGGCCGGGCAGAGGCGTCCGGTGAACTCGGGGAAGTTGTTGGTCGCGTGCAGCCGATCGGTCGCCTCGCGCCACTGGTCCTTGTAGATCAGGTCGTTCCACTCGGGGATCAGGTTGCCCAGCGGGCAGCCCTGGTGGCAGAACGGGATGCCGCAGTCCATGCAGCGGGACGCCTGCTGCCGGATGATCGGCAGGACGGCGCGGCCGGGCGAGCCCGGGTAGACCTCGTCCCAGTCCCGGACGCGGTCGGCGGCGGGGCGCCGCTCCGCGAGTTCGCGGGCGACGTTGATGAAACCCTTCGGATCAGCCATGAGCGGCCTCCATCATCCTGGTGGTGGTGTCGTGCTCGTCGAGGCCCTCGGCCTCGGCCCGTTCCCGGGCGGCGATGACACGCGCGTAGTCGCGCGGGAGCACCTTGGTGAACCGATCGCGCCAGGACGCCGCGCCGGCGTCCAGCAGCCCTTGGGCGACGGGCGACCCCGTGGCCTCGGCGTGCTTGCGCAGCAGCGTCTCGATGCGGTCGATGTCGGAGTCGGTCAGCTCGGCGGCGTCCACGAGCTCGGTGTTGAGCCGGGCGGCGTCCAGGTCGAGGATCCACGCCAGGCCGCCGGACATGCCCGCGGCGACGTTGCGCCCGGTCGGGCCGAGGATCAGCGCCTCGCCGCCGGTCATGTACTCGCAGGCGTGGTCGCCCACGCCCTCGACGACCGCGGACGCCCCGGAGTTGCGGACGCAGAACCGCTCGCCCACCTGCCCCGGATGTACAGCTCGCCCGAGGTGGCGCCGTAGCCGATGACGTTGCCGGCGATGATCTCCTCCTCGGCGACGAAGCGGGACGCCTCGTCGGGCCGCACGGACAGGCGTCCGCCCGAGAGCCCCTTGCCGAAGTAGTCGTTCGTGTCGCCCACCAGGCGCAGCGTGACCCCGCGCGGCAGGAAGGCGCCGAAGCTCTGCCCGCCCGTGCCGGTGAACGTCACGTCGATGGTGTCCTCGGGCAGCCCCTTGCCGAGCGTCGCCCTGGTGACGGCGTTGCCGAGCATGGTGCCCACGGTGCGGTCGACGTTGCTGACCGTCGTGGTGATCGTGACCTTCTCGCCACGCTCCAGAGCGGGGGCCGCCTGCGCGATCAGGTCGTTGTCGAGCTTGGCGGCCAGGCCGTGATCCTGGGTGGTGACCCGGTGCAGCGGCCCGTCGGTCTCGACGCGGTGCAGGATCGGGCTCAGATCCAGGCCCTCGGCCTTCCAGTGCTCGATCGCGTCCCTGGTCCGCAGCGCCTCGACGTGACCGACGGCCTCCTCGATGGAGCGGAAGCCCAGCATCGCCAGGTGCTCGCGGACCTCCTCGGCGATGAACTCGAAGAAGTTCACCACGAAGTCGGCGTGGCCGGAGTAGCGGGCGCGCAGGTCGGGGTTCTGGGTGGCGACGCCGACCGGGCAGGTGTCGAGGTGGCACACGCGCATCATGATGCAGCCGCTGACCACCAGCGGGGCGGTGGCGAAGCCGAACTCCTCGGCGCCGAGCAGCGCCCCGATCACGACGTCGCGGCCGGTCTTGAGCTGGCCGTCCACCTGCACGACGATCCGGTCGCGCAACCCGTTGAGCAGCAGGGTCTGCTGCGTCTCGGCCAGGCCGAGTTCCCACGGGCCGCCCGCGTGCTTGAGCGAGGTGAGCGGCGCCGCGCCGGTGCCGCCGTCGTGGCCCGAGATCAGGACGACGTCCGCCTTGGCCTTGCTGACCCCGGCGGCGACCGTCCCGACGCCGACCTCGGCGACGAGCTTGACGTGGATGCGCGCCACGGGGTTGGCGCACTTCAGATCGTGGATGAGCTGCTTGAGGTCCTCGATCGAGTAGATGTCGTGGTGCGGCGGCGGGCTGATCAGCCCCACGCCCGGCGTCGAGTGCCGGGTCCGGGCGACCCACGGGTACACCTTCTGGCCGGGCAGCTGGCCGCCTTCGCCGGGCTTGGCGCCCTGGGCCATCTTGATCTGGATGTCGTCGGCGTTGGTCAGGTAGTCGCTCGTGACGCCGAAGCGACCCGAGGCCACCTGCTTGATCGCCGACCGGCGGGCCGGGTCGTGCAGCCGCTCGGGATCCTCGCCGCCCTCGCCGGTGTTGGACTTGGCGCCCAGCCGGTTCATCGCGATCGCCAGGGTCTCGTGCGCCTCCAGGCTGATGGAGCCGTAGCTCATCGCGCCGGTGGAGAACCGCTTGACGATCTCGCTGACCGGCTCGACCTCCTCCAGCGGCACCGGGGTGCGGGTCGTGTCGAAGTCGAGCAGGCCGCGCACCGTCATCAGCCGGCGGGACTGGTCGTTCACCCGGGCGGTGTACTGCTGGAAGATGTCGTAGCGCTTCTGGCGCGTCGAGTGCTGCAGCCGGAACACGGTCTCGGGGTCGAAGAGGTGCGCCGGGCCCTCGCGGCGCCACTTGTACTCCCCACCCTCGTCCAGGGTGCGGTGCGGCAGGGTGCGGCGGTCGACGGGGTAGCCGATGTCGTGGCGGGACTGGATCTCGCGGGCGATCTGCTCCAGCCCGATGCCCTCGACGCGGCTGGGCGTCCCGGTGAAGTACTTCTCGACGAGCGCGGACGACAGGCCGACCGCCTCGTAGATCTGCGCGCCGGCGTAGGAGGCGATCGTGGAGACGCCCATCTTGGACATCACCTTCAGCACGCCCTTGCCCAGGGCCTTGCGGACGTTGGTGACCGCCTTCTCCGGGTCGACCGTCACGAACATGTCGTGCCGGGCCAGGTCCTCGGCCGTCTCGAACACCAGGTACGGGTTCACCGCCGCGGCGCCGAAGCCGATCAGCAGCGCCACGTGGTGCACCTCGCGGACGTCGCCCGCCTCGACGATCAGCCCCACCTGCGTGCGGGTCTTCTCCCGGACGAGGTGGTGGTGGACCGCCGCCGTGAGCAGCAACGACGGGATGGGCGCCATGTCGATGTTGGAGTGCCGGTCGGACAACACGATCGTGCGGCAGCCGTTCGCGATGGCCTCGCTGACCTCGGCGCAGATCTCCGCCAGCCGGCGCTCGAGTTCCTCGGCCCCGCCGAGCAGCCGGTACAGCCCGCGGACGACGTGCGCCTCGAACTGCGGCTGCGTGCCGTCGCGGTTGATCCGGACGAGCTTGGCGAGCTCGTCGGAGTCGAGCACCGGGTAGCCGATGACGATCTGCTGGCAGGACTCCGGCCCGGCGGACAGCAGGTTGGCCTCGGGGCCGAACGACGCCCGCAGGCTCGTGACGAGCTCCTCGCGGATGGCGTCCAGCGGCGGGTTCGTCACCTGGGCGAACAGCTGGGTGAAGTAGTCGAACAGCAGGCGCGGCCGGTCCGAGAGCACGGCGAGCGGGGTGTCCGAGCCCATCGAGCCGATCGGCTCGGCGCCCGTCTGCGCCATGGGCGCGACGATCATCTTCAGCTCCTCGTGGGTGAAGCCGAAGACCTGCTGGCGCCGCGTCACCGACGCGTGGCTGTGCACGACGTGCTGCCGCTCGGGCAGGTCGGAGAGTTCGAGCCGCTCGGTGATCCAGGCGCCGTAGGGCTGCGCGGCGGCGAGCGTCGACTTGATCTCGTCGTCGTCGATCAGGCGGTGCTCGGCCAGGTCGACCAGGAGCATGCGGCCCGGCTGGAGGCGTCCCTTGCGGACGACGCGCTCCGGCTCGATCGGCAGGACGCCGGCCTCGGACGCGAACACCACCAGCCCGTCGTCGGTCACCCAGTACCGGCCGGGGCGCAGGCCGTTGCGGTCCAGGGTGGCGCCGATCTGGGTGCCGTCGGTGAAGCAGACGGCCGCCGGGCCGTCCCAGGGCTCCATGACCGAGCTGTGGAACGAGTAGAAGTCGCGCCGGGCGGCGTCCATCTCGGCGTTGTTCTCCCACGCCTCGGGGATCATCATCAGCACGGCGTGCGGCAGGGAGCGGCCGCCCAGGTGCAGCAGCTCGAGCACCTCATCGAAGGACGCCGAGTCCGACCCGTCGGGGTTGCAGATGGGGAACAGCCGACTCAGGTCGCCCGGGATGAGGTCGGTCTCGAGCAGCGCCTCGCGGGCCCGCATCCAGTTGCGGTTGCCCTTGACGGTGTTGATCTCGCCGTTGTGCGCCAGGAGCCGGTACGGGTGCGCCAGCTCCCACGACGGGAAGGTGTTGGTGGAGAACCGGGAGTGCACCAGCGCCAGCGCCGAGGCGGTGCGCTCGTCGGTCAGGTCGCCGAACACCTCGCCGAGTTGCTGGGTGGTGAGCATCCCCTTGTAGACGACCGTCCGGGCCGACAGCGACGCGAAGTAGGTGCCGGTCTCGTGCTCGGCGCGCTTGCGCAGCGGGTAGACATGGCGGTCCAGATCGATGCCGCCGGTGCCGCGGCGTCCGGTGACGAACAACTGCTCGAAGTGCGGCATCACGGCCCGGGAGATGGGGCTCAGCGTGTCGTCGCGCGTCGGGACGGGACGCCAGCCGAGCACGCGCAGGCCCTCCTCGATCGCGAGGTACTCGATGCGGTGCTTGGCCTCGGTGCGCGCGGCGTCCTCGCGCGGCAGGAACGCCAGCCCGACGGCGTAATGGCCGGCCGCGGGCAGGTCGAAATCCACCGTCTCGCGGAACAGGTGGTCAGGGATCTGGAGCAGCATGCCCGCTCCGTCACCGGCGCGCTCGTCGGCGCCGGTGGCACCTCGGTGGTCGAGGTTCTCCAGGGCGAGCAGCCCCTGGGCCACGATCTCGTGGCTCGGTTCGCCGCTCAGCCTGGCGACGAACGCGACGCCGCAGGCGTCATGCTCGAAGTCATGCCGGTAGAGGCCCTCATCGGGCCTGTGGGGAAAAATGTTCATTTGTGTCTCCATTCCCGCGGGCTCTGTGGCAGCCGCCGGATCGACGACCTCCTGGCCACACCGCATGGGCGCAGCAGCAGAATAAGGGCACGGGGGCGCGGATTCACAACACGTCGTCTGCCGCGTCCGGATTCTGGAACGGTGTCCGGGCGCTCGCGGCCGCGCCGCACGGACGCCCCTGGGGCACGGTCCCGGACGGCGACACCCCTCGTCAGCGCCGGGATCCGGGCGGACGAGGGGTGTGTCGACGGGGGCCCGACGTGGGTCACGCGTCGGGGGGCGGGGAACCCTTCTTCGACGAGGGCGCGGGGGCGTCGTCCGTCGCGGGGCTGGCTTCGGAGGGGTCGTCCTCGGCTTCGGGCTCGTCGGGCCCGCCCACTCCCCTGCGCTCGACCCAGGGCTCGCGACCGCGCTTGAGCCGGCTCAGCACCACGAAGAGGATCAGGCCGGCGACCGCGATGAGAAGCGCCGTCACCTGGTTGGTGCGCAGCGGGCCGATCATGTAGCTGAAGTCCGTGCGGATGCCCTCGATCCAGAACCGGCCGCTGCCGTAGATCACCATGTAGAGGGCGAACAGCTTGCCCCACCCGAACCGGAACCGCCGGTCGAGCCAGAGCAGCAGCAGCGCCCCGGCGACGTTCCAGCTCATCTCGTACAGGAAGGTCGGTTGGAAGGTGGCGACGTCCTCGAAGCCGGGCGGCCGGTGCGCCGGGTCGATCTCCAGGCCGAGCGGGCCGTCGTCCGGCCCGCCGAACAGTTCCTGGTTGAACCAGTTCCCGAACCGGCCGATGGCCTGGGCCAGGATCAGCCCGGGCGCCAGCACGTCGGCGAAGGCCGTCATCCGGGCGCCGGTGAGCCGGCAGGCGATGATGGCGCCGATCGCGCCGCCGATCAGCGAGCCGAAGATCGCGATGCCGCCCTCCCAGATGAAGAACGCGCTCCACGGGTTGCGGCCGGGGCCGAAGTAGTCGCCCCAGTGCGTCAGCACGTGGTAGATCCGGGCGCCGACGATGCCGGACGGGATCGCCCAGAGCACGATCGTCTCGAAGGTCTCGGTGCGGCCACCGCGGGCCACCCAGCGGCGCGAGCCGAGCCACCACGCGACGACCATGCCCGTCATGAGGCACAGCGCGTAGATGTGGATGGTCAGCGGGCCGAGCTGGAACTGGCTGATCGGGGGGCTGGGGATCGAGAGCAGCATGGTCAGGCTCCCCGGACGCCGGCCGCGAGGTCGGCCACGACGCCCCGCAGCGCGGCGAAGTCGCCGGGCGTGCCCGCGTCCTCCGCGGCGAGCAGCGTCTTCACCAGCGCGGAGCCCACGATGACGGCGTCGGCGAACGAGCCGACCTCCGCCGCCTGCGCGCCGTTGCTGACGCCCAGGCCGACGCCCACCAGGGTGTCCGGCGCGAGCGCGCGCAGCCGCGCGACCAGCTCGGGCGCGGCCGACGAGGTCTGCTGCCGGGCGCCGGTGACGCCCATCACGGCGGTGGCGTAGACCCAGCCGCGGCAGGCGCGGGTGGTGCTGACGATGCGCTCGTCGGTGGAGCTCGGCGCCACCAGGAAGATCCGGTCCAGGTCGTGGGCGTCCGAGGCGGCGAACCACTCGTCGGCCTCGTCGGGGGTCAGGTCGGGGGTGATGAGGCCCGCGCCGCCCGCGTTGGCGAAGTCGCGCGCGAAGGCGTCGACGCCGTACCGGTCGACCAGGCTCCAGTACGTCATGCAGACCGCCTGGGTCCCGGTGGACGCGACCGCCTCGACCGCGGAGAACACGTCGCGGGTCCGGACGCCGCGGCGCAGCGCCGTCGTGCCGGCGCGCTGGATGACCGGGCCGTCCATCATCGGGTCCGAGTACGGCAGGCCCAGCTCCACGAGGTCGACGCCCGGGGCGTCGCGCTCGCCGCAGATGGCCTTCAGCGCCTCCAGCGAGGTGGGCACGTCGGGGTAGCCGACCGGCAGGTAGCCGACCAGCGCCGCGCGGCCCTCGGCCTTGGCGTCCAGGAGCGCCCGCCCGGATCGGCCGGGGTCGGTGAACGTCATCAGAACCCTCCCACCGTCTGGTCGGGGGTGCCGTCGAGGCCGAACCAGCTCAGGGCCGTGCTCACGTCCTTGTCGCCGCGGCCCGACAGGCACACGCAGATCAGCGGGTGCAGGTCGGGCTGCTCCTGGGCGAGCCGGCGCCCCAGGCGCAGCGCCCCGGCGACCCCGTGCGCCGACTCGATCGCCGGCAGGATCCCCTCGGTGCGCGTGATGAGCTCGAACGCGGCCATGGCGTCCGCGTCGGTGACGGGCTCGTAGTGCGCGCGTCCGGACGCGGCCAGCCAGGCGTGCTCGGGGCCGACGCCCGGGTAGTCCAGGCCGGCCGAGATCGAGTGCGACTCGACGGTCTGGCCGTCCTCGTCCTGCAGGACGTAGGTGCGCATCCCGTGCAGGACGCCGACGTGGCCGCCGTTGATGGACGCCGCGTGGCGTCCGGTGTCGATGCCGTCGCCCTCGGCCTCGAAGCCGTACAGCGCGACCTCGGGGTCGGCGACGAAGTCGGCGAACATGCCCATGGCGTTGGAGCCGCCGCCGATGCAGGCCGCGACCGCGTACGGCAGCTCGCCGTACTTCTCCAGCAGCTGGGCGCGGGCCTCGGTGGAGATCACACGCTGGAACTCCCGCACCATCCGGGGGAAGGGCGCCGGGCCGGCGACGGTCCCGATCAGGTAGTGGGTGTGGTCGACGGTGGCGACCCAGTCGCGCATCGCCTCGTTCATGGCGTCCTTCAGCGTCGCCGATCCGGACTCCACGGCGATCACCTCGGCGCCGAGCAACTGCATGCGGGCGACGTTGAGCGCCTGCCGGTCGGTGTCGACCTTGCCCATGAACACCCGGCACTCCAGGCCGAGCAGCGCCGCCGCCGTCGCGGTCGCGACGCCGTGCTGGCCGGCGCCGGTCTCGGCGATGACGCGCTTCTTGCCCATCCGCTTGGTGAGCAGCGCCTGCCCGAGCACGTTGTTGATCTTGTGCGAACCGGTGTGGTTGAGGTCCTCGCGCTTGGCGACGATCCGGGCGTTGCCGGCGTGCTGCGAGAGCCGCGGCAGGTCGGTGATCGGCGTCGGGCGGCCCGAGTACTCGCGGCGCAGGGCGTCCAGTTCGGCGGTGAAGGCGGGGTCGGCCATCGCCTCGTCGAAGGCGGCGTCCAGCTCCGTGAGGGCCGCGTGCAGCGCCTCGGGGACGTACTGCCCCCCGAAGATGCCGTAGTGGCCAGCCTTGTCGGGCAGGCTTGACGGTTCGCTCACGCGTCCCTCACTTCCTCTGCGCGGCGGTGCCCGCCGCGATGAACTCGGCCACGGCGCCCCGGGGTCGCCGTGCTTGACCAGGGCCTCGCCGACCAGGACGGCGTCGGCGCCGGCGGCGGCCACGCGGGCCACGTCGGCGGCGTCGAACAGCCCCGACTCGGCCACCTTGAGCCGGTCGTCGGGGATGAGGTCGGCGAGCGCCTCGAACTGCGCGACGTCGACCTCGAGGGTCTGGAGGTTGCGGTTGTTGACCCCGATGAGCCGCGCGCCCAGGTCGACCGCCCGCCGGGTCTCCTCGGCGGTGTGCACCTCCACGAGCGGCGTCAGGCCCAACTCGAGGGCCAGGGCGTACAGGCGGGCCAGTTCGGCGTCGTCGAGGGCGGCCACGATCAGCAGCGCCAGGTCCGCGCCGGCGGCGCGGGTCTCCCAGAGCTGGTACTCGGTGACCACGAATTCCTTGCGCAGGACGCCGACGTCCACGACCGCCCGGACGGCGGCGAGGTCGGCCAGATCGCCGCCGAATCGGCGCTTCTCCGTGAGCACGGAGACCGCGGTGGCGCCCCCGGCCGCGTACTGCGCGGCCAGCGCCGCGGGGTCGGGGATGTCGGCCAGCGCGCCCTTGGAGGGCGAACTGCGCTTCACCTCCGCGATCACCGACATTCCGGGCCGCCGCAGCGCGGCGAGCATGTCGCGGGGCGCGGGCGCGTTCGCCACCGCGTCCTGCAACTGCGGCAGCGCGACGCGCGCCTGCCGCTCGGTGAGGTCCTCGCGCACCCCCACCACGATGTCGTCGAGGACACCCATGTCGTGCTACTCCTGTCCGTAACCCATCTTGCTCATCGTGCCGCCGACGATCGGGGCCAGCGCCATGATGACCAGGCCGACGATCACCACCGGCCACGCGATGTTCATGAAGAACCCGACGGTGCCGATGACGGCGCCGATCCCGGCGATGATCACCGCGGTCCAGCCCGCCGGCGACCTGCCGTGATGGTACTTCTCACCCTGAACGGTCATGGGCGTTCTCCTTCTCCCGGTGCGGGGCGGTCCCCCGGCTCCTCACTGCTGCGCGTGGGATCCTCCCCCGCGTCCATAGCTTTCCAAGCCTCCAGCGGGTCTGTCACGTCCGCCGCGCGCTGCGCGGTCCCTCGCCGCCGCACGGGCGGCCGGGCGAACAGCCAGGCGGACGCCGCCGCGACCCCGACGCCGAGCACACCGTAGACGATCGGCCACGCGGTGGCGACCGGGTCGGTCATGGTGGCCAGGGCCGCCCCCTGCACCGTCTCCTGGACGGCCTCCGAAACCGGCGTCGCCGGGCTGAACCCCAGCACCGCCATCCCGGAGCCGACCAGAGCGGCGGCGACCGCCATCACGCGGGTGCCGAGCCGGCGCAGCATCAGCGTGGCCAGCAGCGCCGCCAGCGCGACGGAGGGCAGCACCGACGCCAGGCCGCCGGTGCCGGCGGCCCCCGTCACGGTTCCGGAGCCCTGCGCGCCGGTCAGCCCGGTGAACGTCACCGTCCACCAGGGCGCCTGCGCGCCGACCAGCAGCCCGGCCAGCGCCGCGACGGCGAGCGCGAGCCGGGGATCACGCATCGGCGATCCGGCGCACCTGGGACGCCACCGCCACCGCGCGCAGCGCGGCCGCGGCCTTGTTCCGGGACTCCAGGTCCTCCGCGGCGGGCACCGAGTCGGCGACGATGCCCCCGCCGGCCTGCACGTAGGCGCGGCCGTCCTTCAGGACCGCGGTCCGGATCGCGATCGCGACGTCGGAGTTCCCGGCGAAATCGAAGTAGCCGACCACGCCGCCGTACAGTCCGCGGCGCGAGACCTCGAGGGAGTCGATGATCTCCATGGCGCGCACCTTGGGGGCGCCCGACAGCGTCCCGGCGGGGAAGCAGGACAGCGTCGCCTCCAGGGCGGTGCGGCCCGGGCTGAGCGTCCCGGTCACCGTGGACTCCAGGTGCATGATGTGGCTGTAGCGGCGCACCTTCATGAACTCCACGACCGTGACGGTGCCGGGCACGCACACCCGGCCCAGATCGTTGCGCCCCAGGTCGACGAGCATGAGGTGCTCGGCGCGCTCCTTGGGGTCGGAGGCCAGCTTCGCCTCGTGGGCGGCGTCCTCCTCCGCGGTCGTCCCCCGCGGCTGCGAGCCGGCGATCGGATGGGTCAGGACGTGGCGGTCCTGCACCGTGACCAGCGCCTCGGGGCTCGACCCGACGATCGAGCAGTCCGCCAGGCGCAGCAGGTACAGGTACGGGCTGGGGTTGCCCAGCCGCAGCACCCGGTACACGTCGAGGGCGTCGGCGTCGCACGGCGCCTCGAACCGCTGGCTGACGACGATCTGGAAGGCCTCGCCCGCCTTGATGTCCTCCACGGCCTCCAGCACCGCGGCCTCGAACTCGGCCGGGGTGCGCTGCCTCGTGGCGCCCAGGTCGTCGGGCTCGGTCAGCGGCAGCGAAACCAGGGGCTGCGCCGGCTCGGCGAGCCGTGCCACCATCGCCTCGACGCGCGCGACGGCGTCCGCGTGCGCCGCCTCGAGGCGCTCGTCGGTGTCGTCGAAGTTGACGGCGTTGGCGATCAGCCACACCTGCCCGGTGTGGTGGTCCAGGACCGCCAGGTCGGAGGCGAGCATCATGACGAGCTCGGGGATGTGCAGGTCGTCGGGGTTGGCGTCGGGCAGCTTCTCCAGCCGCCGCACGATGTCGTAGCCCAGGTAGCCGACCATCCCGGAGCTCAGCGGTGGGAGTTCCGGATCGAGCGGGGTGTGGAGGCGCTCCAGGGCCGCCGCCAGGGCGTCGAGGGGGTCGCCGTCCTGCGGCAGGTGGGCGAGCGCGCGGCCGTCCCAGTGCGCCTGCCCGTCGCGCTCGGACAGCACCGCGGCGGAGTTCACCCCGACGATCGAGTAGCGGGAGAACACACCCGCCTCCGCGGACTCGAGCAGGAACGTGTTGACGCGGTCGCCGCACAGGTGGTGGTACAGCCCCACGGGAGTGAGGTCGTCGGCGAGCAGCCGCGTCCAGACGCTGATGACCCGGCGGCCGTCCGCCGCCGCCGCGCGGAACCCGGCCAGGTCGGGGGTGACGGCGCTCATGCCTGCTCCCCCAGCAGGATGCGGGCGTCGAAGCAGGTCGCGTCGCCGGTGTGGCACGCGGCGCCGACCTGGTCGACGCTCAACAGGACGGTGTCGCCGTCGCAGTCCAGGCGCACCGAGCGCACGTGCTGGGTGTGTCCGCTGGTGGCGCCCTTGACCCACAGCTCGCCGCGCGACCGGGACCAGTAGGTCGCCTCGCGGGTCGCCAGCGTGCGCGCCAGCGCCTCGTCGTTCATCCACGCCTGCATCAGGACGGCGCCGGTGGCGGCGTCCTGGGTCACGGCGGCGACGAGGCCGTCGGCGTTGCGCTTCAGGGCGCCCGCGATCGCGGGATCGAGCACGTCGGACATGCCCGCCATTGTTCCACGGCGTCTGGGACCGCCCCGGCGCGGCCTGCCCCGCGGACTAGGGTGGCGGCCATGGGATTCGCGCAGCAGGAACGAGACGCGTTGTGTGACGCGCTGGACGCCGTCGGGCCGCAGGCCCCCACGCTGTGCGAGGGCTGGGACGCCCACGACCTGGCCGCGCACCTGTGGCTGCGCGAGAACGACCCCGCCGCGGCGACGGGCATCCTGATCCCCGCCCTGGCCGAGGTGACCAGGACGCGGACCGAGCAGCTGATGCGCCGCTGGCACTACGCCGAGCTGGTCCAGCGGATCCGCAAGGGCCCCGGGCCGGTCTCGGTGTTCTCGCTGCCCGGCGTCGACGACCTGGCCAATACCGGGGAGTTCTTCGTGCACTGCGAGGACGTCCGCCGCGCCAACGGCGAGGGGCCGCGCGCCACCACCCGGGAGTTCGAGGACGAGATCGCCAAGGGGCTGGCCCGCACGGCGAAGGCGCTGTTCCGGGACGCGCCGGCCGGCATCGTGCTGGAGCGCACTGACGTGCCGCAGCGGATGCGGGCGCGCAAGGGCGGCCGCACCATCACGCTGGCCGGGACGCCGTCGGAGCTGCTGCTGTTCGCGTTCGGGCGGATGTCGGTGGCCCGGGTGGACGTCATCGGCGAGGACGCCGACGTGGAGGACCTGCTCGCCGACCACCGCGGGTTCTGACGGGGGCCGCTGGACGGCCGGCCCGGCCGGTTGCCTAAGATGAGCCGGTGCCCAACCCTCTGATCGACTCGTTGCTGAAGGCCGTCGCCGCGTCCCCCCACGACGTGCCGCTGCGGCTGCACCTGGCCGACCTGCTGCTGGCCGAGGGCCGCTCGGGCGAGGCCATCGCCCAGGCGGCCTACGCCCTGCAGACCGACCCCACCAGCGCGGAGGCCCAGGCCCTGATGGCGCGGGCGCTGGGCGGCTCGCCGTCGGCGCAGGCCGCCCCCGACGCGCCCACCGACACCCCCGCCGAGCCGGCACCCCGCCGGGCGTTCCCCGCCCCGGACGCCGCGGCCACGGACGACCCCGCCTCCGCCCCGACGCCCGCGGTCGAACCGCAGGACGCCGACGACTGGGATCGCGCCGCCGCCGACCTGCTGGACGCCGCGGCGTCCGGACGCGGCACCGGGGGCATCGCCGAGCCGCTGCGCGACGGCGAGGAGCCGGCCCCCGCCGACGAGGTGTGGGACGTCGAGGAGCCGAAGGTCACCCTCGCCGACGTCGGCGGCCTGCAGGACGTCAAGGACCGGCTCGAGGTCTCGTTCCTCGCTCCCCTGCGCAACCCGGAGCTGCGCAGCATGTACGGCAAGAGCCTGCGCGGCGGCCTGCTGCTGTACGGCCCGCCCGGCTGCGGCAAGACCTTCATCGCCCGCGCCGTCGCCGGCGAGATGGGCGCCCGGTTCATCAACGTCACCCTCACCGACGTGCTCGACATGTACGTGGGCAACTCCGAGGCCAACCTGCACGGCATCTTCGAGATCGCGCGCGGCCGGACGCCGTGCGTGATCTTCCTCGACGAGATCGACGCCATCGGCCAGAAGCGCAGCCAGACCCGGCACTCCGCCACCCGCGGCGTGGTCAACCAGCTCCTCCAGGAACTCGACGGCATCGGCAGCGACAACGAGGGCGTCTACGTGCTGGCCGCCACCAACACGCCGTGGGACATCGACCCGGCGCTGCGGCGTCCCGGGCGCCTCGACCGCACCGTGCTGGTGCTGCCGCCCGACGAGGCGGCGCGGCTCGCCATCCTGGGCCACGGCTTCGCCGACCGCCCCACCCAGGGGCTCGACCTGGCCAGGGTGGCCAAGCAGACCGACGGCTACACCGGCGCCGACCTGGCGCACCTGTGCGAGAGCGCCGCGGAGGCCGCCATGATGGCCAGCATCCGCACCGGTTCCCCGCAGCCGATCACGCAGCGCGACGTGCAGGCCGCCCTCAAGGACGTCCGCCCGTCCGCGGGGCCGTGGTTCGAGACCGCGCGCAACGTGGTCGAGTACGCGGACCGCAGCGGGGAGTACGACGCCCTGCGGGACTACATGCAGCGCAGGCGCCTGCTGTGACGCCCGAGGAACTCCAGACGGAGCTGCGGCGCGCCTCCGAGCTGATCGACCTGGGCCGCCCCGACCAGGCGCTCGAACTGCTGGGGCGTCTGCTCGCGGCCGAGCCCGGCGCCGCGGCCCCGATCCAGATGCTGATGGCGGTCGCACACCTCAACGCGCATCGCCCGGGCGAGGCGGCCCGGCACGGGGAGGCGTCCGTGCAGGCCGATCCGGAGTTCGCCGCCGGCTACAACATCCTCGGCAACGCCTACCAGTTCACCGGCCGGCACCTCGACGCGGTGCGCACCCTGCAGCGCGGGCTCCAGTTGGACCCCACCATGGTCAGCGCCTACACGGTGGGGGCGCAGGCGCTGTCGGACCTCAAGCATCCCCAGGACGCCGAGCAGTGGGCGCGGACGGCGATCCAGCTCGACCCCGAGGACGCCGACGGCCAGTTCGCCCTGGGCTACGTGCTGCACGACGAGCGGACCGCCGAGGCCGCGGACGCCTACCGCGCGGCGCTCGAGCTCGACCCCCACCACATGCAGGCCCTGCAGAACCTGGCGACGCTCAGCGTGCGGGGCGGCGACCGCCGCGCCGGCACCCAGATGATGGCCGACGTGCTGGCCGGCACCCGCGGGTCGCAGTTCACCCTGGCGATCCTGGATGTCCTGGTGACCCAGTTCACGCTGCGGGCGCACCGCGTCACCTTCTTCACCGTGTTCCTGACGAACATGGCCGTGGCGGCCGTCGCCGCCAACACCGCCCCCAACCCCTGGCCCGCCACGCTGCTGGGCGTGCTGATGCTCGGCGCGGGCGCGGGTCTGTGCTGGGGGGTGAACCGGTCCGACCTCGCCGCGCTGCGGGAGTACCTGCCCCGGCAGGGCTCCGGATTCTTCCGCGCCTACCCGCGCCGCAACCCGGTGGCGGCCGTGTGGCTCGGCCTGGTGCTGCTGGCGTGGCTGCTGCTGGTTCTCGGCATGATCGCGGCCGTGGTCGGCGCCTTCGCCGGGACGCCCAACGCGCCGTTCTTCCTGGTGGCGCCCGGCGGGCTGACGCTGCTGCTCATGGTCGTGGGCGCCATCCTGAGCTGGGTGCAGGCCGCCCTGAGCAACCGTCGCCTCAAGCGCACCCGGCTCCTGTAGCGGCGCACGCCGCGGGAGCAAAATGACGACGGCGCCGCCCTCCCGCGGGAGGTCGGCGCCGTCGTGGCACAGCGTCAGGCGTCAGCGCTGGACGCGCGCGTTGCCCTTCCACATGTCCCAGACCTGCTTCTCGTCGGCCGGCAGCGCGTAGTCCAGCAGCGAGGTCGCGGCCATCGCGCCGGTGGCCCAGCCGAACTGGGCGCACTGCTCGACGCTCCAGCCCTGCAGGACGCCGTACAGCACGCCGCCCACCGAGCCGTCGCCGCCGCCGATGCGGTCCATGACGTCGATCGGGCGCAGCGGGGCGAGGTAGAACTCGCCGTCGTTCCACAGCAGGATGCCCCACTGGTGGCGGTTGGCGCTCTCGACCTCGCGCAGCGACGTGCCGATCCAGTGGGCGCCGGGGTAGGCCTCCTTGATGCGGCCGATCATGGCCTTGAAGTCCTCGATGCTCTCGTCGATCGAGTGGCCGCCGGCCTCGGGGCCCTCGATGCCGAGGCAGAGCTGGAAGTCTTCCTCATTGCCGTAGAGGATGTCGCAGTTCTCGGCGATCTCGTGGAACGCCTTGGACAGCTCCTCCTCGCGGCCCTTCCAGAAGCTGGCGCGGTAGTTCAGGTCCATCGACACGGCGGTGCCGTGCGCCTTGGCGGCCTTGGCCAGCTCGACGCAGAACGCCGAGGTCGAGGGGCTCAGCGCGGCGATCAGACCCGACAGGTGGAGCACCTTGACGCCCTCGTCGCCGAACAGGCGCTCGAGGTCGAACTGGTCGACGCTCAGGTCGCGGCCGACCTCGCCGGCGCGGTCGTTCCACACGCGCGGCGCGCGGCCGCCGAAGCCGGAGTCGGCGATGTTGAACTGGTGGCGGTACCCCCACGCGTCGCCCTGGGGGAACTCCTTGCCCTCGTACGCCATGCCGCGCTTGCGCAGGTCGGCCTTGATGAGCGCCGAGATCGGGGAGCCCTCCACGAACGCGGTCAGCACCTTGGCGGGCTCGCCCAGGTAGGACACGACGCTGGCGACGTTGGTCTCCGCGCTCGTGGCCTGCAGGAAGTAGCGGTCACCCAGGTGGACCGGGGCGCGGTCCTCGGGGGTGATGCGCACGCCCATGGAGGTGGGGACGACGAGCGACCACTTGGCGTCTTCACGGAGTTCCATCAAAAGCCTTTCGACGGCGGAGGCACAGGGATCGCACCAGCTTAGGGTGCGGGCCGCTCCCCCGTCGCGGGGTTGCCAGCGGTGGCATCGTCAGTTGCCGGGGTTGCCGTCCTCCTCGGCCAGCCCCTTGCGCCAGGTCCACCAGCCCACGGCGATGCCGAGCGCGTCGGCCGCGGCGTCCCACACGTCGCCGGAGCGCTCGGGCAGGAACAGCGCCTGGACGACCTCGCTCGCCACCAGCTGCAGACCCATCAGGGCCAGCACGATCCGCACGTCGAGGACCCGCAGCAGCGCCCACGTGGCCAGGGCGAACATGACCGCGTGCCCCGCCTTGTCGGCGAACGGGATCCCCGACGTGCCCAGGTCGGGCAGGGTCGGGGCGTACAGCCCCCAGAACTGGACGCCGAGGGTGAGGGCAACCAGCACCCAGTCGGCGAGGCGTCGCTGGTCCGGCACGCGCGTCACCCCAGGCGCTCGAGGACGAGTTCGCGGACGCGGGCGGCGTCGGCCTGCCCCCGCATCTGCTTCATCACGGCGCCGATGAGCGCGCCGGCGGCCTGCACCTTGCCCGCACGGATCTTGTCGGCGACGTCGGGCATCGCGGCGATCGCGGCGTCCACCGCGGCGCCGAGCGCGCCGTCGTCGGAGACCACCGCCAGCCCGCGGGCCGCCACGACGGCGTCGGGGTCGCCCTCGCCGGCCAGCACGCCGTCGAAGGCGTCCCGGGCCAGCTTGTCGGTCAGCGTGCCGGCCTCGACCAGCGCCTGGACGCGGGCGACCTGCGCCGGCGTGATCGCCAGCCCGGCCAGCTCGACGCCCGCCTCGTTGGCGCGGCGGGCCAGCTCGCCCAGCCACCACTTGCGGGCCGTGGCCGGGGACGCCCCGGCGG
This sequence comes from Propioniciclava coleopterorum, assembly GCF_011393335.1. Lineage (NCBI taxonomy): Bacteria > Bacillati > Actinomycetota > Actinomycetes > Propionibacteriales > Propionibacteriaceae > Propioniciclava > Propioniciclava coleopterorum. Next base: position 3,531,342 of record NZ_CP049865.1, read on the forward strand.
TGACGGTCGCGTCGATCAGGTCGAGGGAGCCGGCGTTGCCCACGACGTCGCGCATCTCCAGGTCGGTGAACCCCCACGCGTCCTGCAGCCGCGCCCGGCGACGGGCCGGCGGCTCGGGCAGGGTGGCGCGCAGTTCCTCGACCCACGCCGCGCTCGGGGCGACCGGCACCAGGTCGGGCTCGGGGAAGTAGCGGTAGTCCTCGGCCTGCTCCTTGGAGCGGCCCGGCGACGTCCAGCCCTCCTCGTGCCAGTGCCGGGTCTCCTGCGTGACCGTCCCGCCCGCCGCGAGCAGCGCGCCCTGGCGGCGCATCTCGTAGCGCAGCGCGTCCTCGACCGAGCGCAGCGAGTTCACGTTCTTGGTCTCGGTGCGCTTGCCCAGCTCGGTCGCGCCCTTGGGGGCCAGGGAGATGTTGACGTCGCAGCGCAGGTTGCCGGCCTCCATCCGGGCGTCGGAGACGCCCAGGGCCACCATCAGCTCGCGCAGATGCGCCAGGTAGGCGCGGCCGACCTCGGGGGTCTTGGCGCCCAGCCCGCCGATCGGCCGGGTGACGATCTCCATCAGCGGCGTCCCGGCGCGGTTGAAGTCGACCAGGCTCGCCTCGGCGTCCTGGATCCGGCCGGACGCGCCCACGTGGGTGAGCTTGCCGGCGTCCTCCTCCATGTGGACGCGCTCGATCTCGATGCCGTAGGTCCGGCCATCGACCTCGAGGTCGACGTGGCCGTCGAAGCAGATCGGCTCGTCGTACTGCGAGGTCTGGAAGTCCTTGGTCATGTCGGGGTAGAAGTAGTTCTTCCGCGCGAACCGGGACCAGGGCGCGATCGAGCACCCCAGCGCCAGCCCGATGCGGATCGCCGACTCCACCGCTTGGCCGTTGACCACGGGCAGCGACCCCGGCAGGCCCAGGCACACGGGGCAGGTCTTGGTGTTGGGCTCGCCGCCGGGGGTGTTGTCGCAGGCGCAGAACATCTTCGTGGCGGTGTTCAGCTCGACGTGCACCTCCAGGCCGAGGGTGGGATCGAAGGAGGCCAGCACCTCGTCGAAGTCCATGAGCTCGTCCATGTCAGGCCTCCTGCCCGGCTTCGCCGACCCAGCGGTCGGCGATCTGATCGGTGAGGACGCCGCCGTCGCGGCGGGCCAGCGCCCGCTCGAGCGCGGCGCCGACCCGGTAGACGCGGTCGTCGGCCAGCGGCGGGGCCATCACCTGCAGGCCCACCGGGAGGCCGTCCTCGGGCGCCAGCCCGACGGGGAACGACCCGGCCGCGTTGCCGGCCATGTTGGACGGGATGGTGCACAGGTCCGACTTGTACATCGCCAGCGGGTCGTCCATCCGCTCCCCCAGCTTGAACGCCGTGGTCGGGGTGGAGGGCGACACGAGCACGTCCACCTGGGCGAACGCGGCGTCGAAGTCGTCGGTGATCAGGCGGCGGACCTTCTGGGCCGAGCCGTAGTAGGCGTCGTAGTAGCCCGAGCTCAGCGCGTAGGTGCCGATGATGACGCGCCGCTTCACCTCCTCGCCGAAGCCGGCGTCGCGGGTGAGCGCCATCACCTCCTCGGTGCTGCGCGAGCCGTCGTCGCCGACGCGCAGGCCGTAGCGCATGCCGTCGTAGCGGGCCAGGTTGGAGCTGACCTCGCTGGGCATGATCAGGTAGTAGGCGCCCAACGCGTAGTCGAAGTGCGGGCAGGACACCTCGACGATCTCGGCGCCCGCATCCCTGAGCAGGTCCAGCGCCTCGGTGAAGCGCTGCTCGACGCCCGGGGCGTAGCCCTCACCGCCGAGTTCCTTCACCACGCCGATCCGCAGGCCGCTCACGTCGCCGGAGCGGGCGGCCTCGACCACGGGCGGGACGGGTGCGTCGATGGACGTCGAGTCCATCGGGTCGTACCCGGCCATCGCCTCGTGCAGCAGGGCGGCGTCCAGGACGGTGCGGGCGCACGGCCCGGGCTGGTCCAGGCTGGACGCCATGGCGATGACGCCGTAGCGCGACGTGCCGCCGTAGGTGGGCTTGACGCCGACGGTGCCGGTGACCGAGGCGGGCTGCCGGATCGAGCCGCCGGTGTCGGTCCCGATGGCCAGCGGCGCCTCGAAGGCGGCCAGCGAGGCCGACGAACCGCCGCCCGAGCCGCCGGGGATCCGCTCCAGATCCCACGGGTTGTGCGTGGGGCCGTAGGCGGAGTTCTCGGTGGAGGAGCCCATCGCGAACTCGTCCATGTTGGTCTTGCCCAGGATGACGATGCCCGCGTCCAGCAGGCGCCGCGTCACGGTCGCCGAGTACGGCGGACGCCAGCCCTCCAGGATCCGGGAGCCGGCCGTGGTGGGGACGCCCTCCTGGGTGAACAGGTCCTTCATGGCGAGCGGGACGCCGGCCAGCGGGCCGAGGACCTCCCCGGCGTCCAGGCGGGCGTCGACGGCGGCGGCCTGGGCGAGCGCACCCTCGGCGTCCACGTGCAGGAACGCGTGCACGCGGCCGTCGTGGCGCTCGATCTGGCCCAGGAACGCCCGCGTGACCTCGACCGAGGTGAGCTCGCGCGCGGCGATCCGCGCGCCGAGGTCGGCGGCGGTGGCGGTGAGGATCGCGTGGCTCATGCCCCCTCCCCAGGATGCGCGGGACGCGGAACCGGTCGTCCTCCACGGCGGGCGCCATCGCCAGCGCCTGCTCGCGGGTCAGGCCGGGACGCACCACGTCGTCGCGGAACACGTTGGTCAGCGGCAGCGCGTGCGTCATGGGGACGACGTCGGCGTCCGCGACCTCGGAGACCGAGGCGACGGCGTCCAGGATGATGTCGAGCTGGGGGGCGATCCGCTCCAGTTCCTCGGGCGAGAGGTCGATGCGGGCGAGCCCGGCGAGCCGGGCGACCTCCTCGGTGGACAAGGCCACGATGCGCACTCCTGTCATGGGTCGGTAACCCTCCCATCCTAGGGCGTCGGTACCGGTTGCCAGGACCGTCGCCAAACCGTGACAAATCGCTTTGTTACGTTTCAAATCGGTGTTTGCCGCAATCAGCGGCGGAATGCGCTTACCTGCACGTGTCAGCGCCCGTCAAGAGCGGTTGCAGGATTAAGCAAGATGCTCGACATGCCCCTAGTCGCGGCCTAGCCTTCCTGCAGGCAGTCCCAATGGGGGACGCGTAACAGGAGGAACCCTCAATGTTGAATCGACGACAGCTCCTCGGCGCGATGGGCGCAGCGGGCATCGGCATCGCCGCCACTGCGTGCTCGACCGGCGGCGGGCAGCCCGCCCCGGGGGCCACCGCGGCCCCGACCGGAGAGCTCAAGGGCACCGTCCACATCGTCACGCCCGAGTTCGCGGGCACCGACGGCAAGGAGGCCTTCGAGGGCAAGATCCTGAAGGCCTTCACCGACAAGCACCCCGGCGTCACCTTCCAGGTCGACTACACGCCGTGGGACAAGCTGAACGAGAAGCTCTCCACCCTGGTCGCCGGCGGCCAGCCGTCCGACCTCCTGATGACCGGCATGGGCTGGACCGAGCCCTTCGCCCACAAGAAGGTCCTCACCAAGCTCGACAAGAACGCCGTCCTCGGCGACGCCAAGGTGCTCGACGCCCTGGTCAAGCAGGGCAGCTTCAACGGCGACATGTACGCCATGCCCTTCCTGCTCGAGTCGCGTCCGTTCGCGTACCGCAAGGACCTGTTCGAGAAGTTCCAGATCTCCACGACCGAGCCCAAGAGCATGGAGGAGTTCAACTCCCTGCTCGAGGAGGTCAAGTCCAAGTCCGGCCTGGTCCCGCTCGACATGCTGGGCCAGAACCTGCGCCAGATCTGGGGCCAGATGATCTTCGCCTTCGGCGGCACGCAGTTCAGCCCCGACGGCATGTCCATCACGTTCGATCAGGAGCCCGGCGTCAAGGCGCTGCAGTGGATGGTCGACCTGCAGAACAAGGGTCTGTCCGACTTCAACTTCAAGGTGCCGACCGGCCAGCCGTCGGCCTACCAGCAGGACAAGACGCTCATGGCCTGGGGTTCGTCCGGCGCGTGGCCGCAGTGGCTCAAGCAGACCCCGCAGCTCACCGAGGAGGGCAAGCTCGGCATCATGCTGATGCCGACGGTGAACGGCTCCAAGGTGCTGTACCAGGGCGGCACGCTCGTGGGTCTGTCGACCCGCAGCCAGAACAGCGCCGCCGCGACCGCCGTGATGCAGCACCTGATCACGCCGGACGCCCTGACCCAGGCGAGCCTGTTCAGCGGCAAGGTGCCGGCCCGTTCGGATCTGCCCCCGAACCCCGAGCTGGCCAAGAACAAGCTGCTGGACTTCTCCGTGGACAACCTGCAGTACTCCGTCACCGACGGCGGCACGCCGGCGTGGATGGAGATCCGCGGCAAGATGGATCCCGAGCTCGAGGCCGCCGTCACCGGCAAGAAGAGCGTCGCCGACACCATCGCCTCCCTGAAGAAGATCGCGGAGGACGCGATCGGGCGTATCAAGTGACGAACGTCACCACAACGTCGTCGGGCGCGGCTACCAGCCGCGCCCGACGCGGTTCGAGCATGCGAGCCGAGAAGATGTGGGGCTGGTTCCTGACACTTCCGTCGTTGATCCACACGGTGATCTGGATCGGCATCCCGGTCGTCGTCGCGATCGGGATGAGCTTCACCGACTACGACATCGTGCAGGCACCGACGTTCGCCGGCCTGGCGAACTACGCGGAGATCCTGCGCGACGAGGTGTTCTGGAAGGCGCTGGGCAACAACGCCCTGATGGCCGCCTTCGGCGTCCCGATCTCCATGTTCATCGCGCTCATCGCGGCGGTCGCGCTGAACCAGGGCCTCAAGGGCCAGGGCTTCTTCCGCACGATGATCTTCATGCCCCACGTGACCGCCACGGTGGCCATCGCCATGATCTGGCTGTGGATCTACTCCGGCGACCCGTCGGGCCTGGCCAACCGGGCGCTGGGCTTCTTCGGCCTCGCGCCGCAGAACTGGCTCACCAATGGGGACCTGGCGCTGCCGGCCGTGATCGTGGTGACGATCTGGCAGGGCATCGGCCTGAAGATGCTGATCTACTTGGCCGCGCTGCAGGGCGTCTCCAAGGAGCTCTACGAGGCGGCGGACGTGGACGGCGCCAGCACGATCCAGAAGTTCTTCAACGTCACGATCCCGATGCTGCGCCCTGCGACGTTCTTCGTCCTGGTCACGTCCATCATCGCGAACTTCCAGACGTTCGATCTGGTCTACAACCTGACCAACGGCGGCCCCGCGAACGCGACCACGGTGATCACCTACCAGATCTACGTCGCCGCCTTCCAGCAGTTCCGGATGGGCTACGCCACGGCCCAGTCGGTGATCCTGCTGCTGGTGCTGGTCGTCCTGACCATCATTTCCCGACGCGTGGTGGGAGGTACCGACGGTGACTGATCTCAACACTGTGACCGAGATCGAGAAGGTCAAGCCCCTCAAGCCGGTGCGGCAGAAGTCCGCGAAGCGTTCCCGCCGGATCGGCCGGATCGTCCTGTGGGTCGCCCTGCTGCTGTTCAGCCTGGTCATGGTCCTGCCGTTCGTGTGGATGATCTTCACCGCGGTACGGCCGGCCGCCGAGCTGGCTCAGCCGAACCCGCCGTTCTTCCCGCGGGCGTGGGACTTCAACAACTTCGTCCGCGCCTTCGAGGCGGCGCCCTTCGGCATCTACGCGCGCAACAGCTTCATCATCGGAGCCGTGCACGTCGTGACCGTGCTGACGCTGGGTTCGGCCGCGGGTTACGCGCTGGCGAAGCTGCGGTTCCGCGCCCGGAACTGGATCTTCGCGTGGTTCCTGGCCACGATGATGATCCCGTTCTACGCCACGGTCATCCCCAGCTTCCTGCTGGTGAGGTTCATGCCGCTGTTCGGTGGCAACGACATCTTCGGTCAGGGCGGTCAGGGCTGGATCAACACCTGGTGGGCGCTGCTCATCCCGGGCGCCGTCGGCGCGTTCTCGATCTTCCTGCTGCGTCAGTTCTACGTGACGACGCCGACGGAACTGATCGAGGCCGCTCGGCTGGACGGCCTGTCCGAGCCCCGCATCTGGCTGCAGATCATCACCCCGCTGATCAAGCCGGGCCTGCTCACGGTGGCCCTGCTGGCGTTCGAGTCGGGCTGGAACAACTTCCTCTGGCCGCTGTTGGTGACCAGTAGCGAGGACCTGCGCGTCATCCAGGTGGGCCTGTCGGTGTTCCGGCAGGAGTCGAACACGCAGTGGGATCTGCTGATGGCCGGCACCGCGTTGTCCGCCGTTCCGATGATCGTGCTGTTCCTGTTCTTCCAGCGCTACTTCGTCAACGGGTTCGTGAACTCGGGCATCAAATAGTCCCGACATCGATCGACCGCTGAGGAAACCGTCCGCACGGTTCTCCTCGAACTGGGCGGGGATCCTGTGGCTCCTTCCGGGAGGCACAGGCTCCCCGCCCCTTTCAGGATGGGGACACGGGTCGCGCCGGGGCGACGGCGTCGGCGAGGACGTCGGGCTTCCGGATCCCCGCCTCGCGACCCCGTGGGGAAATTCGCTCACCCCGAAACCGTCGAGGCAAGTTTCATGATTGCGTTCCTCTACACCCTTTGAGTCCCCGCTACCTTTCCCATTCACCGTCCCAACGGGGGGCGCGGGTAGGAGAAGGAACCTCATGCTGAATCGACGACAACTTCTGGGTGCTGCTGGAGCGATGGGCATCGGCCTCGCGGCCACGGCCTGTTCGACCGGGGGCAGCCCGCGGCGTCGGCGGTTCCGAGCGCGGGTGGTGAACTCACGGGTGTGGTCCACATCGTGACGCCGGAGTTCCCCGGCACCGACGGCAAGGAGGCCTTCGAGGGCAAGATCCTGAAGTCGTTCACCGACAAGCACCCCGGCGTCACCTTCCAGGTCGACTACACCCCGTGGGACAAGCTGAACGAGAAGCTCTCCACGCTGGTGGCCGGCGGCCAGCCGTCCGACCTGCTGATGACCGGCATGGGCTGGACCGAGCCGTTCGCCCAGAAGAAGGTGCTCAGCAAGCTCGACAAGAACACCGTCCTCGGCGACGCCGAGGTCTTCGACGCTCTCATCAAACAGGGCAGCTTCAACGGCGACATGCACGCCATGCCGTACCTGCTCGAGTCGCGTCCCTTCGTGTACCGCAAGGACGTGTTCGCTCAGCACGGCATCAACGACGTCGACACCGACACGATCGAGCACTTCACCCAACTGCTCGACGAGGTCAAGGCCAAGACCGGCTTGATCGCGTTGGATCTGCTCGGCAACAACCTGCGCCCGGTGTGGGGTCAGATGATCTACGCCTTCGGCGGCACCCAGTTCAGCCCGGACGGCATGCAGGTCACCTTCGACCAGGAGCCGGGCGTCAAGGCGCTGCAGTGGATGGTCGACGCTCAGAGGAACGGCCTGTCGGACTACAACCTCAAGGCGCCGTCGGGCCAGCCGTCCGGCTACCAGCAGGGCAGGACCGCGATGGGCTGGGGCAACTCCGGCATGTGGACGCAGTGGGCGAAGCAGAGCCCCGAGCTCATGGACGACGACAAGCTGGGCATCATGCTCATGCCCAGCGTCAAGCCGGGCCAGAAGGTTCTCTACCAGGGCGGCACGCTGGTCGGCCTGTCGACCCGGAGCAGGAACACCGCGGCGGCCACGGCTGTCATGCAGCACCTGATCGAGCCCCAGCAGCTGCTCGACGCCAGCCTCCAGACCGGCAAGGTGCCGGCCCGTTCGGACCTGCCCCCGAACGCGGAGCTGGACCAGAACAAGCTGCTGGACTTCTCCGTGGACAACCTGCAGTACTCCGTCACCGACGGCGGTACGCCGGCGTGGATGGAGATCCGCGGCAAGATGGAGCCCGAGCTCGAGGCCGCGGTGACCGGCAAGAAGAGCGTCGCCGACACCATCGCCTCCCTGAAGAAGATCGCGGAGGACGCGATCGGACGCGTCAAGTGACGGCAGCCACCACCACGACGTCGGGCGCGGCGACCAGCCGCGCCCGTCACGGCTCCCGTCCCGTGTGCCGGCGGGTGTCGACCACGCAGTAGGATCTCCTGATGGATGGCACCGCATCGTCCGACGTTTCGATGATCGTGCCGTCCTTGTTCTTCCAGCGCCACTTCGTCAACGGATTCGGGAGCTCGGGTATCAGACAATGCCGACACTGATCGACCGGTTGAGGAAACCGTCCGCGCTGTTCTCCTCGAACTGGGCGGGGATCCTGTGGCTCCTTCCGGGGGCCACGGCGGTCCCCGCCCTGGCCGGCGTCACCCGCGTCGTGACCGACCTCGACCGCTACGCCGACGAGGGCTTCGTCACGGTCACCCGCACCGTGCGCGCCACCTGGCGCCGCGACCTGCCCGTCTCGCTCACCCTCGTCGTGGTGACCGTCATGGGGTTGGCGAACCTGTTCGCCCTCATCAACTCCGAGTCGGCCGTGCGCGTGCTCGCGGTCGGCTTCCTCGTCCCCGTGCTGTGGGCGGCGCTGGTCTTTCTCGGCGCCTACACCGCGGTCGCGGGCACGGCCCCGCTCGAGGCGGGCCGCGTCGAGGTGCTGTCCGGGGTCGCGGACCAACTGCGCCGGCGTCCCTTCGCCACGCTGACGCTGCCCGTGATCCAGGTGCTCGTCGTGCCCATCGTGGTCTTCCCCCCGCTGACCGTCGCGGTGGGGCTGAGCCTCCCGGCGTGGATCATCACCGAGTGGCTGCGGCTCAAGCCCGCCCCGGCCCCGAGGACGAGGCGCCCGCCCCCGCCTGAGGGCTTGTGTTCCGGTCGTGTTGCACGCGGCGGATCCTCTTGGCGGATCCCTGCTCGTCGGGTATCAAGGGGGCATGTACCTCTTGCGCGTCATCCTGCCCGACCGCCCCGGCTCCCTGGGTGCGGTCGCTCGTGCCCTGGGCGAGGCGCACGCCGACATCGCGTCGGTGGAGATCATCGAGAAGGCGGCCGGGCTCGTGATCGACGACTTCATGGTCGACCTGCCCGACGGCGTCCGGCCGGACACGTTGGTGAGCGCCTGCTCCTCGCTGCCCGATGTGGAGGTGATGTGGGTGTCGTTCTACCCGCAGAACCGCACGCTCACCGCCGACGTGGACGTGCTGGACGCCATGCTGGCGCACCCGGACGCGGCCAGCGAGGTGCTGGCCGACGCGGCGCCCTCGACGTTCCACTGCACCTGGGCCGCCCTGGTGGAGTCGGCGACGGGCGATCTCGTGCACCGCACGACGCTGGCTCCCCCGGGGAGCCTGCCGGTGCACCTGCTCGGCGACCTGGGGGTCGCGCACACCGCCGAGCTTCCCACCGACTTCTGCGAAGGCTGGGGCGAGCAGATCGTGGCGGTCGTGCCGTGCCGCGCCGGGCGTGCGCTGGTGCTGGGCCGCCCCGGGCCTGAGTTCCGCGCCTCCGAGCTGGCCCGCCTGCGACACCTGGCCATGCTGGCCGCCGACCGGGAGTCGCTGGCCGCCGTGAACCCCGTCCTGTCATGACGGTTCCGGCCGAGGTGCCGCCGGTCCGCGCCGAGGTGGGACTGCTGGCCCTGCTGCAGGAGAACGGCGACCTCCTGCTGGACGAGGGACTGTCGGTCGCGCGCGAGCTCCAGCTGTACCGATTCGCCCTGGCCGAGATGCGCACCAAGCTCGCCGTTCTGCAGGACGAGATCACGCTCAGCGACGACTACAACCCGATCGAGCACATCTCCGCCCGGATCAAGACCCCGCGCAGCATCGCCGAGAAGCTGCGCCGCCGCGGGCACCCACTGACGCTGGAGTCGATGCAGGCCAACCTGGACGACCTCGCGGGCATGCGGGTCATCTGCACGTTCGTCTCCGACGTCTACCGGCTGCTCAAGGTGATGGACCGCCACCCCGACGTGGCCATCCTGACGGTCAAGGACTACATCGCCGCGCCCAAGCCGAACGGCTACCGCGGGCTGCACGCGATCGTGGAGACGCCGGTGCACCTGGCCGAGGCGTCCCACCCCGTGCGGGTGGAGATCCAGTTCCGCACGATCGCGATGGACTTCTGGGCGAGCCTGGAGCACAAGACCTACTACAAGTACGACAAGACGGTGCCGGACGCCCTGCTGCGAGAGCTGACCGAGGCCGCCGAGCACGCCCACGAGCTCGACCTCAGGATGGAGGCCATCCACCGGCAGATCCGGGGCGGCGACGATCGGGCGGGCGGTCAGTAGCCGCGCAGCTGCAGGTAGGCGTAGTAGCCGAACGCCGTCACGGCGATCGCGACGGCGATCACCGCGAGGATCGTGAGGCGCCACTGCCGCCGCTTGTCCCGCGTCGTGGGGACACCGACGGGACCCCACTCGCCGACGATCGGCGTGACCCGCGGCGAGACGTCGCCGTTGAGGTTCAGGTCGCTGTTCAGTCCCTCCACGCGCACCAGCCTACTGACCCGCGCCGGCGGCCCGCTCGATGGCCGCCGCGCCCTCGGCCAGCAGCGCCTCGAACTGGTCCGCGGCCAGGATCGGGATGCCCAGGCTCTCCGCCTTGGCGAACTTGGAGCCGCCCGACTCCCCCGCCACCAGCACCGACGTCTTGCCCGAGACCGAGCCGGACGCCTTCCCGCCGCGGTCGGTGATCGCCTGCTGCGCCGACTCGCGGGTGTGGCCGGGCACCGAGCCGGTCACCACGACGGTCAGGCCGGCCAAGGTGGCCGGCAGCGCCTCGCCCGCCTCGGCCGGCTCGTCGGCCAGCACCGCGCCCGCCGCGAGCCACTTGTCCACGATGGCCCGGTGCCAGTCCACCCCGAACCACTCCACGACGGACGCGGCCAGCGTCGGGCCGACGCCCTCGACCTGCGCCAGTTCCTCCAGCGAGGCCGTGCCCAGCGCCTCGACGCTGGGGAAGGCGCGCGCGACGATGGGCGCCACCCCCTTGCCGATGTGGCGGATCGACAGCGCCACCAGGAACTTCGGCCACGGCCGCGTCTTGGCGGCCTCGAGGTTGGCCAGCAGCTTGGTGGCGTTCGCGGTCAGGACGCGCTGCTTGGACTTCGGGTCGGTGCGGGTGAAGAAGTCGCTGCGGGCCAGGTCGTCCTCGGTCAGCGCGAAGAGGTCGCCCTCGTCGGCGATGATGCCGGACGCCAACAGCGCGTCGGCCGCCTGGAAGCCGAGCGTCTCGATGTCGAGCGCGGCGCGGGAGGCGAGGTGGAACAGGCGCTCGCGGAGCTGGCTGGAGCAGCTGCGGGTGTTGGGGCAGCGCAGGTCCTTGTCGCCCTCGCGCACCTCGACGAGCTCGGTGCCGCAGCTGGGGCAGTGCGTCGGCATCACCCAGGCGGGCAGGCCCTCGGGACGCAGCGCGAGCACCGGCCCGAGGATCTCGGGGATCACGTCGCCGGCCTTGCGCAGCACGACGGTGTCGCCGGGGCGCACGTCCTTGCGGGCCACCTCGTGCGCGTTGTGCAGCGTCGCCATCGCCACCGTCGAGCCGGCCACCACGACCGGCTCCATCACGCCGAACGGCGTGACGCGGCCGGTGCGGCCGGTGTTCACCTCGATGGCCAGCAGCTTGGTGTTGACCTCCTCGGGCGGGTACTTGAAGGCGATCGCCCACCGGGGAGCGCGCGAGGTGAAGCCGAGGTCGCGCTGCCGGGCCAGGTCGTCGACCTTCAGCACGACGCCGTCCATCTCGTGCGCCAGGTCGTGGCGGCGGCCCTCCTGGGTGGCGATGTAGTCCAGCGCGGCGGGCAGGCCGTCCACCACCGCGTTGTAGGGGCTGATCGGCAGGCCCCACCCGGCGAGCTGCGCGTAAGCGTCCGACTGGCGGGTGACCGGCTCGCCGCTGCTCGCGCCGATGCCGTGGGCGAAGAACCGCAGCCGGCGGGACGCCGTGACGCGCGGGTCCTTCTGCCGCAGCGACCCGGCTGCGGAGTTGCGCGGGTTGGCGAACGGCGCCTTGCCCGCGGCCAGCAGCGACTCGTTCAGTGCCGCGAACGCGCTGGGCGGCATGAACACCTCTCCGCGCACCTCGAGCAGGTCGGGCGCGCCCGCCGGCAGCGTGTGCGGGATGTCGGCGATGGTGAGCACGTTGGCGGTCACGTCCTCGCCGAAGCGGCCGTCGCCCCGGGTGGCTGCGCTGGCGAGCCGGCCGTCGCGGTAGACCAGGTCGAGGGCCAGCCCGTCGATCTTGACCTCGCACAGGAGCTCGGCCGGCCCGCCGAGCCGGGCGTACCACTTCTCGACCTCCGCGGTGGAGAAGGCGTTGTCGAGGCTCATCATGGGCACCAGGTGCTCCACGGCGGCGAAGGTCGCCGACACCGCGCCGCCGACGTGCTGGCTGGGCGAGTCGGGGGTGCGCAGCTCGGGGATCTGCTCCTCGAGGGCTTCGAGTTCCTTCATCATCGCGTCGAAGGCGGCGTCGGTGAGCGCCGGCGCGTCCAACACGTAGTACTGGAAGCGGGCGTCGTTGATCAGCTGGGCCAACTCGGCGTGGCGGGCGCGGGCATCGGTCACGGAGGAAACCTACCGCGCGCCGCCGACGGTTCAGCGCGCGAGTTCGTCGTCCAGACGCTCGGCGGTGGTACGCAACGCCGCGAACACCCGGGGCACCTGCGCGACGGGCCAGGACGCCAGGCCGCACGACGGGGTGAGCACGATCGACTCCTGCAGCACCGGCCCGAGCTCGAGCGGACGCAGGGCCGCCAGGGCGTCGGCGGTGAGCCGGTCCGCGGTGGGCGCGACCGCCGCGGCGGCGTCCGCGAGGCCGAGCCAGAGCAGTCGGCCGTCCTCCAGCAGCGGACCCAGCCGCTCCCAATCGGGGCGTCCCAGCAGCCTTGCGTCCAGCGCGACGGCCGAGAAGCCGGCGCCGTGCGGGCCGATCGCCGCCTCGACGTCCAGGCCGGGCGCGCAGCAGTGCAGCACGTCGCCGCCGAGTCCGGCGAGCAGCGTCACGGCCTCCTCGGTGCCGACGGCACGGTGCCGGAAGTAGCCGCCCTCGGTCGGGACGGATCCCGCGAGCACGGCCGGGAGCGACGGCTCGTCGACCTGCAGCGTGACGGTCGCCCCGGGCAGCCGCCGCGCGAGCTCGCCGCGCACCTGCGCCACCCCGGCGGCGAGCGCCTGGGCCAGGTCGCGGCGGGCGACCCGGTCGCCCAGGACGCGGCCGCCGCGCGGCAGCAGCGTGGCCGCGGCCAGCGTCCAGGGGCCGGCGGTGGTCAGCCGCAGCGTCCCGGTGAAGCCCTGGGCGTTCTCCTCGCAGATGTCGAGGTCGTCGCGCAGCGTGGCGCGGGCGCGGCGCTGGTCGATCCCGGGCACGTCGGCCAGGTGCCACTCGCCGGCGAGCAGGGTGGCGCCGAGCCCCTCGGCCATGCCCAGCGAGCGGCCGATCATTCCGGCCCACGGGCCGCGGGCGGGGAACTCGGGCAGCCACGGCAGATCGACGTCGGCGAGCGCCAGCCGGACGCCGCCGGCGACGTCGGTGCCCGGCAGCGAGCCCAGCCCGGAGGTCCGCATCAGGCGGCCGCCGCGATGGTGCTGGCGCCGACCACCAGGTCGCCGTCGTAGGCGACCGCGGCCTGGCCGGGCGCGATGCCGAACGCGAGCGCATCGAGCTCGATCGTCACCGACGCGGGGGCGGCGGTGATCGTGGCGGGCATCGGCTCGCCGTGCGCGCGGACCTGCACGAGCCCGCGCCAGGCGCCCAGCCGGGGCTCGGGCACCGCCCAGCTCGGGCGGATGCCCTCGATGCGGGAGACCGCCAGCCGCTCGTGCGGGCCGACGGTGACCGTGTTGTCGACCGGGGAGATGCCCAGCACGTAGCGGGGCTGCCCGTCGGCCGCGGGGACGCCCAGGCGCAGGCCGCGGCGCTGCCCGACCGTGAACTGGTGGTGCCCGGTGTGCGTGCCGACGACCGCGCCGGCGGCGTCCAGGATGAGCCCGTCGCGCTCCCCCAGCTCGCGGGTGAGGAAGCCGGCGGTGTCGCCGTCGGCGATGAAGCAGATGTCGTGGCTGTCCGGCTTGGACGCCGTCCGCAGCCCGAGCGCCTCGGCCTCGGCGCGGACGTCGGCCTTGACGGTGCCGTACAGCGGGAACAGCGAGCGCCGCAGCTGGTCCTGGGTGAGGACGCCCAGCACGTAGCTCTGGTCCTTGGCGGCATCCGCGGCCCGCCGCAGCGCGACGTCGTCGCCGGCGCGGTCCAGCCGGGCGTAGTGGCCGGTGGCGACCGCGTCGAAGCCCAGCGCGAGCCCGCGCTCCAGGACGGCGGCGAACTTGATCTTCTCGTTGCAGCGCAGGCACGGGTTCGGGGTGCGCCCGGCCGCGTACTCGGCCACGAAGTCGTCGACGACGTCGGCGGCGAACCGCTCGGACAGGTCCCACACGTAGAACGGGATGCCGAGGGTGTCGGCGACGCGGCGGGCGTCCAGGGAGTCCTCCAGCGAGCAGCAGCCGCGCGCGCCCGAGCGGTACGTCTGCGGGTTGCGGTTCAGCGCGAGGTGCACCCCGACGACCTCGTGGCCATCGGCCACCATGCGCGCGGCCGCGACGGAGGAGTCCACCCCTCCGGACATCGCCACCAGCACCCGCATCGCGCCGCCCCCTTCGCTCGTTCGCCGAGGACCGATTCTAGGCGCTCGGCGGCCGGGCGAGCATCGCGGCCTACGCGGACGCCGCCCGCGCCCGCGCCACGGCGTCGGGCAGGGCGGCCAGGAGGGCGTCCACGTCGGCGTCTGTGCTCGTCCAACCCAGGGAGAAGCGCAGGGACGCCGAGGCCTGCGCCTCGGTACGCCCCATGGCCAGCAGCACCTCGCTGGGCCGGTGGACGCCCGCGGTGCAGGCCGACCCGGTGGACGCGTCGATGCCCGCGGCGTCCAGCAGCAGGAGGAGGTCGTCGGCGCGGACGCCGTCGAACGTCACGTGGGTGATCGCGGGCCCGACCTCTGCGCCGCCATTGAGGCGCGTCCCGGGGATCGCCTCGACCCCGGCCGCGATCCGGGCCCGCAGGGCCTCCAGCCGCGCGTTCTCGGCCTCGGCCCGCCCGACCGCCTCGGCCGCGGCGGCGGCGAACCCCAGGGCGAGCGCGACCGGGACGGTGCCCGAGCGCAGCGCGCGCTCCTGGCCGCCGCCGTGCCCGACCGGCGCGAGCGGGGCGTCGCGGCGCGCCACCAGGGCCCCGACGCCGACGGGCCCGCCGACCTTGTGGGCGGTGACGGTCAGCGCGTCGAGCCCGGAGTCGTCGAACGCGAGCGGGAGGTGGCCCAGCGCCTGGACGGCGTCGCTGTGCGCCCGGACGCCGGCGCGGCGGCACGCCGCCACGAACGCGTCGATCGGCTGGATCGTGCCCGTCTCGTTGTTGACCCACATCAGCGACGCCCAGGCCATCGTGTCGTCGAGCGCGCCCAGCGCCGACGGTGTGACCACGCCGTCCTCGTCCACCGGGAGGATCGTCCGCCGCCCGCCCAGGGAAGCGGCGGCCTCGAAGACGGCGGGGTGCTCCACGGACGAGACCGCCACCCGGGGCCGGCCGGCGTCCGCGCCCCGGGCCGCGCCGCCCAGGACGGCGAGGTTGTCGGCCTCGGTGCCCCCGGAGGTGAACACGACCTCGGTCGGGTGCGCGCCCAGGGCGTCGGCGAGTTGTTCGCGGGCGTCCTCGAGCAGCGCGTGCGCCCGGCGCCCCCGGCGTGCTGGGAAGCGGGGTTGCCGGCCAGCTCCCAGCCGCGCTGCATCGCCGCGAGCGCGGCGGGGCGCAGCGGCGACGTGGCCGCGTGGTCCAGGTAGTGGCGCATGGTTCCTCCCGGCGCGAGTCTAGGAGGTGGCAAGCGGGGCGGGTGGACCCGCTTTGACGGGTGGGGGCACAATGGGTCGCTGCCCCCACCGCCACCGTCCGCCGCCCGAAAAGAGATTCACCCGTGACCACGCCCCTCACTCACCCGGTGGACTCGTCCGTGCTGGGGGCACGGGTCCGAGACGGGGGGACGCGCTTCTCGCTGTGGGCCCCGCGCGCGCACCGCGTCGAACTCGCGCTGGTGGACGCCGACCGGCGCCAGACCAACCACGACCTGACCCGCAACCCCGACGGCGTGTGGACGCTGTTCGTGCCCGGGGTGGGCGACGGGCAGCGCTACGGCTACCGCGTCCACGGGACGTGGAGCCCCGTCACCGGCGAGCGGTTCAACCCCGCCAAGCTGCTGGTCGACCCCTACGCCCGCGCCATCACCGGAGGCGTCGACTACTCGGGTCCGATCAGCGATCACACCCCGGAGTCGAACTACCTGCCCGACCCGCGCGACTCCTTCGCGTCGGTGCCGCTGAGCGTCGTCGTCGCCGACACCCCGCCGCCCCGGCCGCTGGCGCGTCGGCCGCGCCCCGAGGAACTCGTGGTCTACGAGACCCACGTGAAGGGCTACACCCAGCTGCACCCGGCGGTCCCCGAGCACCTGCGCGGCACCTACGGCGGCATGGCGTACCCGGCCGTCGTCGAGCACCTGACCGACCTGGGCGTCAACGCCGTGGAGTTCCTGCCCGTCCAGCACTTCGTGTCCGAGCCGTTCGCCGTCGGCCGCGGCCTGGTCAACTACTGGGGCTACAACACGCTGGGATTCTTCGCCCCGCACGCCCCCTACTCGAGCAGCGGCACCGTCGGCGAGCAGGTGCGCGAGTTCAAGGAGATGGTCTCGGCGCTGCACGACGCCGGGATCGCCGTCATCCTCGACGTGGTCTACAACCACACCGCCGAGGGCGGCCACGACGGCCCCACGCTCAGCTTCCGCGGCATCGACCACGCGGGCTACTACCGGCTGACCTCCGACCTGCGCAACGACTACGACGTCACCGGGTGCGGCAACGCGGTCGACACCGCCAAGGACGGCGTCCTGGATCTGGTGCTGGACTCGTTGCGCTACTGGGTGGCCGAGATGGGCGTGGACGGCTTCCGGTTCGACCTGTGCACCACGCTCATCCGCGACTCCCAGCACCACGTCACCCAGGACCACGCCTTCAAACAAGCGCTGGCCCAGGACCCGGTGCTGTCGCAGGCCATCATGATCACCGAGCCGTGGGACCTGGGCCCCTACGGCTACCAGCTCGGCCGCTGGGGCCGGGACTGGAGCGAGTGGAACGACCGGTTCCGCGGCTTCACCCGTGACTTCTGGCGGGGGGCGATCCACGGGGTCGAGGAACTCGCGACCCGCCTGGCC
Organism: Propioniciclava coleopterorum; assembly: GCF_011393335.1. NCBI lineage: Bacteria > Bacillati > Actinomycetota > Actinomycetes > Propionibacteriales > Propionibacteriaceae > Propioniciclava > Propioniciclava coleopterorum. Next base: position 3,548,441 of record NZ_CP049865.1, read on the forward strand.
GGTTCGGCTGACATCTTCGACCACGACGGCCGCGCGGCCACGAGCTCGGTGAACTTCGTGACCGCGCACGACGGCTTCACCCTGCGCGACGTCGTCACCTACGACCTCAAGCACAACGAGTCCAACGGCGAGCGGAACCGCGACGGGGCCGACGACAACCGCTCGTGGAACCACGGCTTCGAGGGCGAGACCGACGATGAGCGGATCAACGCGGCCCGCCACCGCACGATGCGGAACATGACCGCGACGCTGCTGCTGTCGACGGGGATGCCGATGCTGCTGGCCGGCGACGAGATGGGCCGCACCCAGCAGGGCAACAACAACGCCTACTGCCAGGACTCCCCCATCTCGTGGGTCAACTGGTCCCAGGCCGAGGACTGGTCCGACCAGTGGGAGCTCACCCAGACGCTGCTGCGGCTGCGCGCCGCGCACCCGGTGCTGCGGCCGGCCCGGTTCCGGTCCCGGCAGGAGGTCATCGGCGAGGACGGCCGCGGCCTGGGCCGCACCGAGTCGGCCTGGTTCAACGAGCACGGCGGCGAGATGACGATCGCCGACTGGCACCAGGGCGGACGCCGCGCGCTCGGCATGTACCTGTCCGACGCCCGGGAGGCCTTCCTGGTGTTCGTCAACGCCGGGGACGACCTCGACGTCACGCTGCCCGGGGCGCCCTGGGCGACCGACTACGCGATCGCGGCCCACACCGGCGCGCCGGACGACTTCGACCGGTCCCGGCTCGCGCCCGGCGAGGTGCTGGCCGTGCCGGCCCAGACGGTCGTGGTGCTGCAGGCGTCGGTGCCCAGCAGGCGGTCGACACCCCTGCCTTCGACCACGGGGGTCTAGTAGCGTGGAGGCGTGACCTCGCGACGCAAGCCCCAGTCCCCATCCGCACCGGAGCCCGTCCAGCCGGCCGCCGAGACACCCCCGGCGCCGACGCCGTCGGCCGTGCCCCACCCGCCGCTCCCCAAGCCCCCGGCGGGCTCCCCCGTGGCGGTCCCGCGGCCCCCGGCGTCCGCCCCCGCGGCCGCCGCCCAGGCCGCGACGCCGACCGCCCCGCTCGAGGTGGACCTCGACCCGGTGACGACGGTCGTGCGCGGCATCGGCCGGATCCCCGTGCTGAAGGTCGAGCCCGTCATCGAGGGCGGCGCCTACGCCGCGAAGGCGGTCGTCGGCGAGAACGTCCCGATCCGGGCCAAGGTGTTCCGGGAGGGCCACGACGCCGTCAACGCCTCGGTGATCCTCACCGACCCCCGGGGCAACGAGACCCGCCACGACATGACCCCGCTCGAGCCGCGCGGCCTGGACCCGTGGGAGGCCTGGGTCCGCCCCGACTCCGAGGGCCTGTGGACGTTCCGCGTCGAGGGCTGGTCCGACCCGTGGGGCACCTGGCTGCACAACGCCGAGGCCAAGCTGCCCGCCGGCGTCGACGTCGAGCTGGTGTGCCTGGAGGGCCGCGACCTGCTGGAGCGCACCGCACGCGCGGCCGAGGAGGCCGGCGACCCTGTGCAGGCGTCCATCCTGCGCGCCACCGCGCAGCTGCTGATCCCCGAGCGTCCCGCCGAGGACCTGCTCGACGTCGCCGACGCCCCCGGGCTGTCCCGGGCGATGGCCGCCTACGGCCCCCGCGAGCTCGTCTCCCCGACCGCCGACTTCCCGCTGTTCGTCGACCGGGTGCGCGCCCTGTACGCGTCCTGGTACGAGTTCTTCCCGCGCTCGGAGGGCGCCCGTTACGACGCCGCCACCGACACCTGGGCGTCCGGCACGTTCGAGACGGCCGCCCGGCGCCTCGAGGCGATCGCCGACATGGGCTTCAACGTGGTGTACCTGCCGCCGATCCACCCGATCGGACACGCGTTCAAGAAGGGCAAGAACAACACCCTGGACGCCCACGCCGACGACCCGGGCTCGCCCTGGGCGATCGGCAACGCCGATGGCGGCCACGACGCGATCAACCCCGACCTGGGCGACTTCGCCTCCTTCGACGCCTTCGTCGCCAAGGCCAACGCGCTGGGCATGGAGGTGGCGCTCGACTTCGCGCTGCAGGCCTCGCCCGACCACCCGTGGGTGCAGGAGCACCCCGAGTGGTTCACCACGCGGATCGACGGCACGATCGCGTACGCGGAGAACCCGCCGAAGAAGTACCAGGACATCTACCCGATCAACTTCGACAACGACCCCGAGGGCATCTACAACGAGGTGCTGCGGATCCTGAAGCTGTGGATCGGCCACGGGGTCAAGATCTTCCGCGTCGACAACCCGCACACCAAGCCGGTGCAGTTCTGGGCCTGGATCTTCGCCCAGCTGCGCAGAACCGACCCCGACGTGCTGTTCTTCGCCGAGGCCTTCACCACTCCGGAGATGATGCACGCCCTGGGCAAGGTCGGCTTCCAGTCCAGCTACACCTACTTCACGTGGCGGGTGACGAAGGAGGAGATCACCGAGTACATGCTCGAACTCTCCGAGGAGATGGCCGACTTCTACCGGCCGAACTTCTTCGTCAACACCCCCGACATCAACCCGTTCCACCTGCAGTCGGGCAACCCGGCGATCTTCGCGATCCGGGCCATCCTGGCGGCGACGCTGTCGCCGGCGTGGGGCGTCTACTCCGGCTTCGAGCTGTTCGAGCACGAGCCGCTGGCGGCCGGCCGCGAGGAGTACCTCGACTCGGAGAAGTACGAGTTCCGACCGCGCGACTACACCGCCGAGCCGAACCTCAACATGCTGCTCGGGACGCTGAATGCGATCCGCGACCGGCACCCCGCGCTGCAGCAGCTGCGACAGATCCACTTCCACACGGCCCTGAACGATCGGGTCATCGCCTACTCGAAGTCCGACGGCGACGACCACGTGCTGTGCATCGTGTCCCTGGATCCCGACAACACCGTCGAGACCGAGGTGCACCTGGACCTGCCCGCCCTGGGCCTCAAGGTCGGGGACGCGCTGCCGGTCCGCGACGAGCTGACGGGCACCACGTTCACGTGGGGCGCGCGGAACTTCGTCCGGCTCACGCCCTCCCAGCCGGCGCACGTCCTGGCGGTGCAGTGACCGGGAGCGACGCGAGAGGGGGCACGACGTGAGCGCACTGCACGACGCGTGGATGAGCCACCTCGAGTCGGTCCGGTGGTTCGGCGGCAAGGGCGCGGGCGCCTCGATCGTGGGGCTGGAGCCGGTGGCGACGCACACCGACCCCGACGCCGTCCCGGCGGTCCGCAGCGAGGTCGCCACCCTGGCGTTCCCCGACGGGCACACCGAGTACTACCACCTCCTCGTGGCGCTGTATCCGGAGTCCGAGCACACCCCCGGCACGGTGCTGGGCACCGAGGAGGCGGACGGCCGGGGCGTCCGGGTCGTGGACGCGACGACCGACCCCGGCGCGCTGGCCGCGTTCGTGGCGGCCACGGCGCCCGCGTTCTCCGAGGTGCCCGTCGCGGTGTGGCGGGGTGAGCAGTCCAACACGACGCTCACGCTGGGGAAGTCGGACCTCTACAAGCTGTTCCGGCGCATCGAGCCGGGCCCCAACCTGGACGCCGAGGTGCTCGTGGCGCTGTCCGGCGACCGCGTGCCCGCCCTGCGGGGCCGCCTCACCGCGGACTGGCCCGCCGGCCACACCACCGACCTGGGCATCGTGCTGGAGCGCATCGCCGGCGCCGAGGACGGCTGGGAACGCGCCACCGCGGCGTGCGTGGCCGGCGCGGACTTCCGCCGGGAGGCACGCGATCTCGGGGCGGCGCTCGCCGAGGTGCACGCCCGGCTCGCCGACGCCTTCGGCTTCGAGGAGCGCTCCGGGGACGACCTCGCCGACACCATGGCGTCCCGGCTGGACGCCGCCGCGGCCGTCGCGCCGCCGCTGGCCGAGCACGTGCCGGCGCTGCGGTCGGCCTTCGACGCCCTGCGCGGCCACACGCTCGCGGTCCAGCGCGTCCACGGCGACTTCCACCTCGGCCAGACGCTCGCGTCCCCGGCGGGCTGGACCATCATCGACTTCGAGGGCGAGCCGGCCAAGACGGCCGCCGAGCGGCGGGCGTTCGACTCGCCGTGGCGCGACGTGGCCGGCATGGTGCGCTCGTTCGACTACGCCCGCTCGGCGCACCCGGAGCCTGCGTCGGCCGAGGCACTCGCGTGGGCCGACGCCGCCACCGCGGCGTTCCTCGACGGCTACTGCGCCGGCGAGCCGCCCCGCGCCGACCTCCTCAACGGTTACGTCATCGACAAGGCCGTCTACGAGGTGGTCTACGAAATCCGCAACCGACCCGACTGGGTCCAAATCCCCCTGCGGGCCGTCATTGCCGCTAGCGTGAGCGGTCCCGAAGAACACCCACTGAGAAGGAGCGACGACGATGTCTCATGATCCGCACGGAGGCCTGACCGGTTGGGACCTCGAGGGTTTTCACAGCGGTGGCGACACCGAGCTGTGGAAGCGGCTCGGCGCGCACGTCGTGACGGTGCACGACGACGAACGCGGTGAGCTCACCGGGACGCGGTTCGCGGTGTGGGCGCCGAACGCCCAGGAGGTGCGGATCAACGCCGACTTCAACTGGTGGACCGGCGACGCCATGACGCGCATCCCCGGCACCGGCGTGTGGGCCACCTTCGTCGAGGGCGTGGGCGACGGGACGCTGTACAAGTACAACATCCTGGGCGCCGACGGGGTGTGGCACGAGAAGGTCGACCCGATGGCGACCTTCGCCGAGCAGGCGCCGGCGAACTCCTCCATCGTCTACACCAGCCGGTTCGGCTGGGGTGACGACGCGTGGATGGAGGCGCGGGCGTCCAAGAACATGCAGGTCGAGCCGATGTCGATCTACGAGGTGCACCTGGGCAGCTGGCGCAAGGGCAAGACCTACCTCGAGTTGGCCGAGGAACTGGTCGAGTACGTCACGTGGCAGGGTTTCACCCACGTCGAGTTCCTGCCGGTCACCGAGCACCCGTTCGAGCCGAGCTGGGGCTACCAGGTCACCAACTACTTCGCGCCGCAGAGCCGGCTGGGCAAGCCCGACGAGTTCCGCTACCTGGTGGACCGCCTGCACCAGGCCGGCATCGGCGTCATCCTCGACTGGGTGCCCGGCCACTTCCCCAAGGACGAGTGGGCGCTGGGACGCTTCGACGGCACCGCGCTGTACGAGCACGCCGACCCGCGCCAGGGCGAGCACAAGGACTGGGGCACGTACATCTTCAACTACGGCCGCGACGAGGTGAAGTCGTTCCTGGTCAGCAACGCGCTGTACTGGGTGACCGAGTTCCACATCGACGCGCTCCGGGTGGACGCCGTGGCGTCCATGCTCTACCTCGACTACAGCCGCGAGGACGGCGAGTGGGTGCCCAACGAGTTCGGCGGCAACCACAACCTGGAGGCCATCGACTTCCTGCGCTACGTCAACCGGCACCTCTACGAGCGCGTCCCGGGCGTGGCGATGATCGCCGAGGAGTCCACCTCGTTCGGCGGGGTCACGCAGCCCACCAACCTGGGCGGCCTGGGCTTCGGCTTCAAGTGGAACATGGGCTGGATGAACGACTCGCTGCGCTACCTGGCGCTGGAGCCGATCTACCGGCAGTGGCACCACCACGAGATGACCTTCGCGATGGTCTACCAGTACTCGGAGAACTTCATCCTGCCGATCAGCCACGACGAGGTCGTGCACGGCAAGGGGTCGATGATCAACAAGATCCCGCAGGACGCCTGGCGCCAGTTCGCCACGCTGCGCGCGTTCTACGCGTTCATGTGGGCCTTCCCGGGCAAGCAGCTTCTGTTCATGGGCCAGGAGTTCGGGCAGCGCTCCGAGTTCAACGAGGCCGTCAGCCTCGAGTGGTGGGTCTCGGACCTGTGGGGCCACCACGGCCTGCAGCGCCTCATCAAGGACCTCAACGAGGTCTACCGCGAGCACCCGGCGATGTGGCAGTTGGACGGCGACCCCGCGGGGTTCTCGTGGATCAACGCCGACGACGCGGGCCGCAATACCTACTCGTGGATCCGCCGTGACGACGCCGGCCAGCAGTTGGCCGTCATCGTGAACTTCAGCTCGGAGCCCTGGTACGACTACGAGATCGGCCTGCCCGAGGCGGGCACGTGGACCGAGGTCATCAACACCGACGCCACCGTCTACGACGGCTCGGGCATCGGCAACTTCGGCGCCGTCGAGGCCACCGAGGGCACCTGGGGCGAGTACCCGGCGCACGCCAAGGTCCAGGTGCCGCCGCTCGGCGCGGTGATCCTGCGCCACGACGGCGACGTCGCCGACGGGGCCCAGCCGCGGCGCGCGGTCGAGTCCGCGTCCGACGGCCCCGAGGCCCCCGAGGTCTCCGAGCCGACGGAGGAGGCCGAGGTCTCCGAGGCGGTCGCGGAGGCCCGCTAGGTGTCGGATCGGGAGCCGCGGCGCACCGAGGAGCGCGTCGCGGCCGACGACGTCGAGGGGAGGCGCGCGCTGCACCGGCGCGGATTCCGGCTCGAGGGCCGGCTGCGGGAGGCGCGTCCGCGCGGCGACGGCTGGGTCGACGAGTTGGTCTACGCGCGCCTGACCGGGGATCCCGAGGGGCCCGAGGCGCATCGGCACGTCATGAACTCGGTGACGCCCCGCAAACGGCTCATCGCGCACGCGCTGGTGCGCGACGAGGCGGGGCGCGTGCTGCTGTGCGAGACCTCGTTCAAGGACGACTGGGAGTTGCCCGGCGGGATCGTCGAGCCCGGCGAGTCCCCGCGCGACGCGTGCGCCCGCGAGATGGTCGAGGAGATGGGCTTCGCCCCCGGCGTCCGAGGCGTGCTGGTGGTGGACTGGCTGGCCCCCTACAGAGGCTGGGAGGACGCCGTCGAGCTCGTGTTCGCCACGGACCCCGTCGTCGAGCTGGACAAGCCGCGCCTGCGTCCCGACGGCCACGAGATCCTGGCGCTCCACTGGCTGACCGTCCCGGAAGCGCAGGCGAAGATGACCCCGTTCGGGCGGCGCGGTTGGCGTCCGCGGTGGCGGCGGCGGACGCGGGCACCACGCTCTACACCGAGGCGGGCGTGGTCGGTCACTGACACAGGCGAACTGATTCACGCTTCTGGGCGACATCCCCTTCGCCGGCTCGCCGCCGGAGCGGTACCGGCCGCCGGTCTGGGATCCCCGACCTGATCAGGGGCGCGGCACGTAGAGCGCGCCCTGGGGCTGCGGCGCGTAGAAGCGCTCCAGGGTCGCCACGTCGTCGGGGCCGGCGTCCCAGACGAGCTTCACCTCCATGTCGGCCTTGTGGGGGTCGGCGGTCACGAACGCGCCGATCAGCCCGGCGCCGGGGCGCGTCCCGACCCAGATGTCGATGCCCTCGCCATCGCCGCCGGAGGTCGCCTCCAGGTAGCCGTAGTCGAGCGGGTAGACCACCTCGGGGAACCGCGGGTGCCGGCTGCCGCGCGGCCGGTCGACCCGGACGGCGTGCCGGGCGACCAGGTCGGCGGCGACGTCCCAGAACGTCGCCCCGACCCGCCGCGGCGTCACATCAGCCCTCGCGGACCCGGGCGCGGGCCGTCCGCAGCAGAGCCTCGGGGTTCGAGTGCCGCACCTCGCCCAGCGCGTCGTCCAGCGTGGCGAGCAGGTCGCCCAGCAGGCGCGGCTCGGCGTCGTCCACGAAGGGCGCGGGCGCGTCCGCCTCGGCCGACCGGGCCAGCCACTCCCGCAGCACCAACGCCTCGGCCTGGCTCAGCCGCAGGACCAGTTCGTCGTCCATGTCACACCCTTCCTCGCGTGCGGCCAGACTAATGGGCCGGGCGGCGCCGTGTCGTTCTGGTGCCTCCAGTCGCGCGGCGGGATCCGCTCACAAGGGGAAACGTCCGGCGCACGCCGCGCTCGGGGCACCACGACGACATGGCCCGCCCCGGCGGCCCGGACGCGCGACCCCGCCTTACGCCCCGGACGCGCCGAGCGCAAACCGGCCTCACCTCGTGGAACGCTCAACGACCCCGCGCGCGGGGGTGTCAGGCTTGTCGGGTGACCGATCCCGACGAAACCACCGCCATCGACCCCGAGTTGCGCGCCGACGTGCGCCGGGTCTCCACCCTGCTGGGCGAGAGCCTGGTCCGCCAGGGAGGCCAGCGGCTGCTCGACCTCGTCGAGGACGTGCGCGTCCAGATCAAGCAGGCGCGCACCCAGGCCGAGCCGGACGCCGCCGAGCACGCACGCGCCGCGCTGAAGCAACTCGACCTCGCCGACGCCACGGCGCTGGTCCGGGCGTTCGCGTCCTACTTCCAGCTCGCGAACACTGCCGAGCAGGTGCACCGGGTACGGGCGATCGAGGCGTCCGACGCCGAGGAGGGCTGGCTGGAGGCCGCCGTCCGCGACATCGTCGCCGAGGGTGGCCCCGCGCTGCTGGCCGACACCCTCGCCGCCACCGACCTGCGCCCCGTGTTCACCGCGCACCCCACCGAGGCGTCCCGCCGCTCGGTGCTGCTGAAGCTGCGCGACATCGCCGACGAGCTCGCGTCCCCCACGGCCGAGGGCTCGGCGGCGCGCCGCCGGCAGGACGTCCGGCTGGCCGAGACGATCGACCTGCTGTGGCAGACCGACGAACTGCGGCTCGCCTCCCCCACGCCGGTCGACGAGGCGCGCAACGCGCTGTTCTACCTGGACGCCATCGTCACCGACGCGCTGCCGGCGGTGCTGACCGACCTCAACGCGCTGTGCGCCGAGCACGGCGTCGACGTGTCCGCCACCGCGGCCCCGATCCGGCTGGGCAGCTGGATCGGCGGCGACCGCGACGGCAACCCGTTCGTCACCCCCGCGGTCACCCGCGAGGTGCTGCAACTGCAGCACGAGCACGCCATCACGCACGCGCTGGCGGTGGTCGCCGACCTGATCACCGCGCTGTCGGTCTCGGCGCGGCTGGCCCCGGTATCGGAGGAACTCGCCGAGTCGCTGGCGGCCGATCTGGAGCGGCTGCCGAACCTGGACGCCCGCCTCCTGGCCATCAACGCCGAGGAGCCCTACCGCCTCAAGCTGTCGTGCGTCCGGGCCAAGCTGGCCAACACCCGGCAGCGCAACCGCGTCGGGGCGCCGCACGAGGCCGGCCTGGACTACGCCGACGCCACCGAGCTGCTGGACGAACTGCAGCTGGTCGCCGACTCCCTCGAGGTGCACCACGGCGCGCTGGCCGCGCACGGCCGCGTCCGCACTGCGATGCAGGCGCTGGCGGCGTCCGGGCTGCACCTGGCGACCCTGGACGTCCGCGAGCATTCCGACGCCCACCACGAGGCCGTCGGCGCGCTGCTGGACCGGCTCGGCGTGCTGGACCGGCCCTACGCCGACCTGACCCGCGAGGAGCGCCGCGCGGCCCTGTCCGCCGAGTTGGCGTCCCGGCGCCCGCTGGCCGGACGCCGCTCGCCGCTGACCGGCCACGAGCGGCAGACCTTCGACGTGTTCACCGCGATCGCCGAGGCCCAGTCCCGCTACGGCCGCGAGGTGATCGAGACCTACATCGTGTCGATGACGCACGGCGTCGACGACATCCTGGCCGCCGCGATCCTGGCCCGCGAGGCCGGCCTGGTGGACCTGCACGGCGGCGCCGACGGCACCGGCGCGCACGCCGACCTCGGCATGGTCGCGCTACTGGAGACCATCGAGGAGCTGCGGCACTGCGCCGAGCTGGTCGACGGCCTGCTGTCCGACCCCTCGTTCCGGCGGCTGGTCGAGCTGCGCGGCAACCGCCTGGAGGTCATGCTCGGCTACTCCGACTCCAACAAGCAGGCCGGCGTCCTGACCAGCCAGTGGGAGATCCACCAGGCCCAGCGCAAGCTGCGCGACGTGACGCGGCGCCACGGCGTGAAGCTGCGGCTGTTCCACGGTCGCGGCGGATCTGTGGGGCGCGGCGGTGGCCCCACCTACGACGCGATCATGGCCCAGCCCGGCGGCGTCCTGGACGGCACCATCAAGTTCACCGAGCAGGGCGAGGTCATCTCCGACAAGTACTCGCTGCCGGCGCTGGCCCGCGACAACCTGGCGCTCTCGCTGGCCGCGGTGCTCTCGGCGACCGCGCTGCACCAGCACCCGCGCCAGCCCGCCGAGGATCTGGCCCGCTGGGACGCCGTCCTGCAGGTCGCCTCGGACGCCGCCTACGACGCCTACTCCCGCCTCGTCTCAGACCCCGACCTGCCCGCCTACTTCGTGGCGTCCACCCCCGTCGACCAGCTCGGCGCGCTGCACATCGGGTCCCGACCCAGCAAGCGTCCCGACTCGGGCAGCGGCATCGAGGGCCTGCGCGCCATCCCGTGGGTGTTCGGCTGGACCCAGTCCCGTCAGATCATCCCCGGCTGGTTCGGCGTCGGTTCCGGGCTCAAGGCGGCCCGCGAGGCCGGGCACGAGGCGGACCTGGCGCAGATGCTGCAGCAGTGGAACTTCTTCGCCACCGTGGCGTCCAACGTGTCGATGACGCTGGCCAAGACCGACCTCGATGTGGCCTCCCACTACGTGGATTCCCTCGTGCCCGAAGACCTGCGGCACGTCTTCGACGTGATCCGTGCCGAGTACGAACTGACGCTGGCCGAGCTCGCCCGGCTCACCGGCGAGGACCACCTGCTCGACACCCAGCCCCGGCTGCAGCGCACCCTGGCTGTCCGCGACCAGTACCTCGACCCGATCTCCTACCTGCAGGTCGAGCTGCTTCGCCGCGTCCGCGCCCTGGACGCCGCCGGCGAGGCGATCCCCGACGAACTCCAGCGCGCGCTGCTGGTGACCGTCAACGGCGTCGCCGCCGGCCTGCGCAACACGGGGTAGCCACTACCCCGTCGCCAGCAGTTCGTCGATCACCGGCGCCGCCAGGGCGTCGGCCACCACGAGGGCGACCAGCCCGGACGCCGCGGTGTGGTCGCCGTTCGCCACCCGGTACTCCGCTGCGTTCCCGATGCGATCGGAGAGTTGCTCCCGGATCGCGGCTTCGACCTGCTGCGCGATCGTCGGGCGTCCGCCCAGGACGCCCCCGAAGGCGACGTACTGGGGGTTGGAGACCTGGACGAAGCCCCCGACGTGGGTACCCAGCAGCCGAGCGGCGGCGTGGACCCGCTCGACGACGTCGGGCTCGCCGCGATCATAGGCGGCGGAGAGATCGCTCACCGAAGCGATGTCGCGGCGGGCGACATCCCGCACGAGGGCGCGCCCGGACGCGTACGCGGCGAGGCAACCGCGCCGCCCACAGGTGCACTCCGGCCCCCGGCCCGGGGTGATGCGAAGGTGGCCGAGGTCACCGGCCGCCCCCGTCGACCCGCGCATCATGTGGCCGCCCGTCAGGAGTCCGAGCCCCAGCCCGGTGGAGAACTTCACGCCCAACAGGACGCCGTCGTCGTCCATATCGGGCACTTCGGTGGAGACCCCCAGGGCGAGGGCGCGCGCGTCGTTCTCCACGGAGACTGCGCAGCCGAACCTCGTCGCCACGAGGGACTCGATGGGGTAGCTCGGATCCGGCAGCGCCACCGATGCCAGGCGCTGTCCCGTGTGGCGGTCGACGGGCGCCGGCAGTGCCAGCCCCACTCCCATCAGGCGTGCCGCGCGCCGCTCGGCCAGGAGTCGCTCCCCCACCCCGCACAGGTGCTCGACGAGTTCGGGCAGCGTCTCGTCCGAGCCACGGATGACCGCCTCGGAGGCCAGCGACGCCCCGTCGACGTCGCACACGGACGCCGCGGCCCGGTGGTGGCCGACGTCCAGCGTCAGGACGACGCGGTCCCGTGCGTCGAACGCCAGGACGGCCGCAGGGCGTCCGCCGGTCGAGGTGCGGAACCCGGATTCGCGGATGAGCCCGGCGGCCTGCAACTGGTCCAGACGCAGGTACAGCGTGGAGCGCGCCATCCCGGTTCGCTCGAGAAGTTCGGCCCGTGTCAGGCCCCCCGATCCGCGGATGACGCCCAGGATCTCACCCGCGCTGGTCGCCGAAGGCTGCGTCGGCACGTTCCACCTCCGATCGTCGCCGGGTCTTCCCAGGCGCGCACTTATGTCTTACGCTAACACCGAAGTGTATTGATCGCCTATCAAACAAAACGCCCCAGGCGGGGCGAGAGGAGACAACGATGTCCCAAGTCCTCAACGCGTCCTTCTCGCGGCGCGGCCTGCTGGGCCTCGGCGCAGGGCTCGCAGTGGCCTCCACGCTGGCGGGCTGCGCCGGCGCAAGCACCTCCGGTGGCGGCGACGTCACGTTCTTCTCCACGCAGTTCGCCCCCGTCGAGGAGAAGCAGCGGTTCGAGAAGATCCTCACCGAGTACGTCAAGGACGTGAAGGTGGGCTTCAACGCCCTCCCCTCCGCCGCGGACTTCAACACCCAACTCAAGTCCCAGGTGGACGCCAAGAAGGTCTCCATCGGTGTCGCCGCCGCGATCCACGGCGACCTCGCCCCGCTCGGGGACTACCTCGACAACGTCGACGATCTCGTGGCGGACGCCAAGGCGGCGGGGATCACCGACGATCTGCTCACACTCGGCAAGATGGGGACGGCACAGCAGAAGTACATCCCCTGGATGCAGGCCTCCTACGTCGTCTGCGTGAACAAGAAGGCGCTCGAATGGCTCCCCTCGGGCGCCGACGTCAACGCCCTGACCTACGACCAGTTCCTGCAGTGGGCAGTCGACGCCAACAAGGCCAACGGCAAGCCCGTCTTCGGATTCCCCGCCGGCCCGAAGGGGTTGTACCACCGCTTCTTCCAGGGCTACCTGCTCCCCTCCTTCACCGGCGGTGTGGTGTCACGGTGGACCTCGGACGACGCGGTCAAGGGCTGGACCTGGATGCAGGAGTTCTGGAAGAACTGCAACCCGGCCTCGACCAACTACGAGTTCATGCAGGAGCCGCTCGCCCGCGGCGAGGTTCTGGTCGCCTGGGATCACGTGGCTCGACTGGTCGCGGCCCCCAAGGACAAGCCCGAGGACTGGATCATGGTCCCGGCACCCATCGGCGACAAGGGCCTGGGCTACATGCTCATCGTCGCCGGCATGGCCGTCCCGAAGGGCGGCGACAAGGCACAGGCCGCCAAGGTCATCAAGGCGCTGTCGGCCCCGGCGGCCCAGGTCGAACTCCTCCGTCAGAACGCCTTCTTCCCGGTCGTCAAGGCGGATCTCCCGACCGACCTTCCCGGCCCGATCAAGCTGGCCGCCGAGGCCATCGAGAAGCAGGCCACGTCGCCCAAGGCGCTGCTCGCCCTGCCGCCGGTCGGCCTGGGTGCCAAGGACGGCGAGTTCGGCCAGGTCTTCAAGGACGTCTTCCGCGAGACCTGCCTGCAGGGAGCTGATCCCAAGGCCACGATCACCAAGTACGCGACGAACCTGGAGACGATCCTGGCCGGGGCGAAGGTTCCGTGCTGGGCGCCGGATCCGGCGGCCGACGTCTGCAAGGTGGGCTGATGGTCGAGGCCACCGGCCCGGCCGTGGTCGCCCCGTCCCGGCGACCACGGCGCCTCTCGCCGGCCTTCTGGCTGATCCTGCCGTCGATCATCCTGATGCTGCTGCTGTTCGCCTACCCGATGTTCGTCGGCATCCGAGCGGCGTTCGTCGAGGGTGACGGCGGAGGATTCACGATGGCGAACTGGGCGCGGATGGTCAACGACCCCCAGTTCTGGCCGGCGGTGCGCAACACTGTGCTGCTGATCGTGGTCATCATCCCGTTGCAGTTCCTCTTCGCCATGATCATGGCGTTGTTGCTGCAGGCCAAACCGCGCGGGAGCGCCGTCTACTTCTACCTGTGGGCGATCCCCCTGGCGGTCTCCGATCTGGCGGCGGGCCTGGTGTGGCTGTCCATCTTCTCCGACCAGGGTTACCTCAACTCGGTCCTGGTCGATCTCGGCCTGCAGCCGTTCGCCTGGCTGAGCTACCAGAATCCCCAGACGCAGTTCCTCGCCGTGACCCTGGCCGAGCTCTGGCGCGCGACCTCCCTGGTGCTGGTGATCGTCGTGTCGGGCATGCAGGGCATCCCCAAGGACTACGACGAGGCGGCCGCGGTCTTCGGGGCGAACTACTGGCAGCGACTGTGGCAGGTCACCATGCCGCTGCTTCGTCCCAGCCTCCAGGTGGCCCTCATCCTGCGCACGATCCTCGCCTTCCAGACCTTCGCGGTCGCCCAGGCGCTGACCGGGGAGAGTTTCCCCCTGCTGGTCGGAGAGACCTACCGGTGGTACTCCGCCCTCAGCAATCCGAACGTCGCTTCGGCGTACGCCTTGGTGATCATGGCCGTATCCATGGTCACCGCGGTGATCTACCTTCGCGCCCTGCGCGACGAGAGCAGGCAGGTGAAGCGATGACCGCTCCGACTTCGACCCCGCCCCGTGCCGCCGTGCCGGTCGACTACGCGCCGCTGCGCGCCCACCGCCGCAACCGCGCGCTCATCCAGGTGGGCTGCGTACTGATCAGCCTGTTCATGGCCGTCCCGATCTACTTGATCGCCGTCGCGTCCTTCAGCACGCGCGAAGGGCTCAACCAGTTCCCGCAGCCCCTGTGGCCCAAGAACTTCGGCACCGAGACGATGGCCACGTTCCTGCAGTCGACCGGCATCGTGGGTGGCCTGATCAACTCCCTCTACGTGGGGGTCGGCACGCTGGCCTTCAGCTCGCTCATCGGCGCCCCGGCCGGGTATGCCATCGCCAGGTTCGCCTTCCGCGGCAAGGACCCCTACCAGCTGTTCCTCCTGTTCACCCGGGCGCTGCCGATCGTGGTGCTGTCGGTGCCGCTGGCCGGCATCTTCCTGCAGGTCGGCATCTACGACTCACCGTTGGCCGTGATCCTGCTCCACACCGCGCTGGCTCTCCCGACGACGATCCTGATCACCTCGAGCGTGTTCCTGGCGGTGCCCGTGGACGCGGAAGAGGCCGCCCGGATCTTCGGCTGTACCCCCGTGGGCGCCTTCGTGCGGGTCGTGTTGCCACTGGCGCTCCCCGGGATGGCGGCGGCGTCCATCTTCACCTTCGTCATGAGCTGGAACGAGGTGCTGGGCGCCACGATCCTCACATTCAGCCAACGGACGCTGCCCGCCCAGGTCCTCAGTTCGCTGTCGGACAGCCCACTCGCCTTCCGGTTCGCGGGCGGTCTCGTCCTGGTGATCCCGGCGCTCATCTTCATCGCGCTGATGCGCAAGTACCTGCTCAACATGTGGGGGACGACGATCCGATGACCCACGCATCCGAACGAGGGAACCTCCATGGCTGACATCCAGATCAACAACCTCGTCAAGGTCTACCCGGGCAGCACCGAGCGGGCCAACGACGACGTGTCCATGACGATCGCCGACGGGCAGTTCATGGTGCTGCTGGGCCCGTCGGGCTGCGGCAAGACCACGCTGCTGCGTCAGATCGCCGGTCTCGAACTGCCCACCTCGGGCTCGATCGCGATCGGTGGCCGCGACGTCACGTACATGCCGGTGCATCAACGCAACCTGTCCATGGTGTTCCAGAGCTACGCCGTGTTCCCGCACCGCCGCGTCCGACACAACATCGCCTTCCCGCTGAAGACGAAGAAACTGCCGCAGGCGGAGATCGACAAGAAGGTGGCGTGGGCGGCCGACCTGCTGCAGCTCACCCCCTACCTCGACCGATTCCCCGCTCAGCTGTCGGGCGGTCAGCGGCAGCGCGTCGCGGTCGCGCGCGCCATCGTCGTGGACGCCGACGTGCTCCTGATGGACGAGCCGCTGTCCAACCTGGACGCACTCCTGCGGCTCAGCTTCCGCTCCGAGCTGAAGCGGATCGTGGAGCAGTTGGGCACCACGACGGTCTACGTCACCCACGACCAGTCCGAGGCGTTGTCCCTGGGCGACCAGGTCGCGGTGATGCGCAGCGGCAAGGTGAGCCAGCTCGCTCCGCCCCTGGACATCTACGACCACCCCTCCGACACCTTCGTGGGTGGCTTCATCGGCTCGCCGCCGATGAACTTCCTCGACGGCCAGGCCACCGAGACCGGCATCGACATCGGCGGCCACACCGTCGCGGCGCCGGCGGGCCTGCCGCGCGGCAAGGTCCGCGTCGGCATCCGTGCCGAGGCCATCGACGTGGCGCCCCACGGGACCCCGGGGACGGTCCCCGCACAGGTGCTCGTGGTCGAGCCCCTGGGCGCGTCCACGCTGTTGAGCGTGGCGATCGGCGAACATCAGCTGAAGGTGCAGGCGGACCCCGACATCAGCGTCAAGACCGGCGACACGGTCTCGCTGCGCCTGGCGGAGAAGGCGATCCGGCTCTTCGACCACGAGACCAGGCTGGCCTGGCAGGCGCAGGCGGTCCGGTGAGCGCCGATCTCGCCCGCGCGGCCGCCGACGTGCTGCGCGCCAACGACACGGGCACCATGGTGACCGCCGCGCCTCACCTCTACCCCCACCAGTGGTCGTGGGACGCGGCGTTCGTGTCGGTGGGGCTGGCGCACCTGTCGGTGGCCCGCGCCATCGTCGAGTGGGACACCATCTTCGGGGCGCAGTGGGCCACCGGCATGCTCCCCCACATCGTGTTCGCCGACGAGCCCGACTACTTCCCCGGGTTCGGGGTCTGGGGCACCGAGATCGCCGCCGCCCGTCCCGACGGGGTGGAGTCGTCGGGCATCTGCCAGCCTCCGGTGCACGCCCTGTGCATCGAGCAACTGGTCGCGATCGGCCGGGCCCAGGGCGGGGAGGCCGCGGAGCGCGCAGACGCCTTCATGGCCGACGCCGTACCGCGGCTGGCCCGCTGGCACGCCTGGATGAGCCGCGCCCGTGACCGCGAGGGCATCGGGCTGGTGGAGATCCACCACGGCTGGGAGTCCGGCATGGACAACTCGCCCCGGTTCGACCCGTTCTACGAACGGATCGAGGTCGCCACCCCCAAGGCGCTGCCGCGCACGGACCTGAAGTACGCCGACGCGTCCGAGCGGCCCTCCGACCGGGAGTACCAGCGCTACATCCATCTGATCGACCAGATGATCGCGGTGGAGTTCGAGGACGACCGCATCCCCGCCGTGATCGACTTCCGCTGCGGGGATGTGTTCATGACCGCCAGCCTGGCCGCCTCCGCAGAGGCGCTGGCCAGGATGGCCGACGAGACCGGTGACGCCGACCTGGCCGCCACCGAGCGGGCCCGCGCTGAGCACGCCCGGACGGCCGTGCTGGCCTCGGTCGACCCGACGACGGGATTGTGCCGTGACTACGACTACCACGCGGGCCACCACACCGACGTCGCCTCGATCGCCGGTTTCTCGGCCCTGATCTGCGGTGGTGACGACGCCGTGGTGGCCCGGCAGCGCGCGATCCTGACCGGCCCGCAGTGGATGGGCCACCCCGACAACCGCTACCCGCTGCCACCCAGCATCAGCCTGGACGACCCTGCCTGTCGGCCGCGCGAGTACTGGCGCGGGCCGGTGTGGCCCATCATGAACTGGTTGTTCGCGCACTGCGCGCTGCAACAAGGCGACACGGCGCTCGCGTCCGGGCTGCGGGAGGCGGGCCTGGCCCAGTTGGCCGACGAGGAGTTCGGGGAGTACTACGAGCCGCGCACCGGGGAACCGCTCGGCAGCCACCAGCAGTCCTGGAGCGCGATGGCCGCCCTGGACTGGCTCACCGCGGACCGGTGGCGATGAGCACCCTGGCCGAGGATCTGGCGCTGCTGTACCCCAGCTGCGCCGACGAGGTGGGCGCCGCCCTGGACGCGGTGCTGGCCCGGCACGCCGAGGCGCTGCGCCCCGACGGCCGGCGCCGCACCTGGACCCAGCGCGACGCGATCCTGATCACCTACGCCGACTCCCTGTCGGCGCCCGGGCAGGCACCGCTGGCCACCCTGGCCGACATCCTGCCCCGGCTCACCGACGGCACCATCCCGACCGTGCACCTCCTGCCGTTCTACCCCTGGACCTCCGACGACGGCTTCTCCGTGGTGGACTACCTGGCGGTCGATCCAGCCGTCGGCACGTGGCACGACGTGGCGCACCTGCGCCGCCAGGTGGAACTGATGTTCGACGCCGTCATCAACCACGTCTCAGCGTCCTCGCCGTGGTTCGCCGGCTTCCTGGCCGACGACGAGCACCGCGACTGGTTCCTGGTGGTCGACGAGGACGCCGACACCAGCAGTATCGTGCGGCCCCGGACCCTGCCGCTGTTGACCGGGTTCGACACCGCCCGTGGCCGCGAGCACGTCTGGACGACGTTCAGCGCCGATCAGGTCGACCTCAACTACGCCGAACCGGCGGTGCTGCTGGCCGTGCTGGACGTGGTGCTCACCTACGTGCGCCGTGGCGCCTCGGTGATCCGGCTCGACGCGGTCACCTACCTGTGGAAGGAACTCGGCACCAGCGGCGTCCACCTGCCGCAGACGCACGCGGTGATCAGGGTGCTGCGCGCCGCCCTGGACGCGGTCGCGCCCGACGTCACGCTCATCACCGAGACCAACGTCCCCCACGCCGAGAACGTCTCCTACTTCGGCGACGGCCACGACGAGGCGCAACTGGTCTACAACTTCGCGCTGCCGCCGCTGGTGCTGCACAGCTTCGTCGCCGGCGACGCGTCCGCGCTCTCGGCCTGGGCGGCCGGGCTGACGACGCCCTCGCAGGAGACGAGCTTCTTCAACTTCCTGGCCAGCCACGACGGCGTCGGCGTCCGGGGCGCGGAGGGCATCCTGGCTGCGGCCGACCTGACGGCGCTCGCCGACCGCGTCCACGCCCACGGTGGCCACGTCAGCTACCGGGCGGTGGAGGACGGCGAGCGGGTGCCCTACGAGCTGAACATCAACTACTTCGACGCGCTGTCCGACCCGGCGGGCGACGAGCCCCTCGCCACGCAGGTGGCGCGGTTCCTGACCGCTCAGTCGATCATGGCGACGCTGCCCGGCGTGCCGGGCATCTACCTCCACAGCCTGCTCGGCTCCCGCGGCTGGCCCGCGGGCGTGGCGCTGACCGGCGCCAACCGCAGCATCAACCGCGAGAAGCTGGACCGCGACACCCTGCTGGCCGAGTTGTCCCACCCGGACGGCCGACGCGCCCGCGTCCTGCGCGGATACCAGCGGCTGCTGAGGGTCCGCTCGGGTCAGGCCGCGTTCGACCCGCGCGCGTCCGCCGCGGTGATCGACCTGGGGCCCGGCGCGTTCGCGCTGCTGCGCGGCAGCGGCCCCGAGGCCGTGCTGGCGGTGCACAACGTCACCGCCGAGCCGCTGCCGCTGCCCGCGGCGGGACACGACCTGCTGACCGACGCCGAGGTGGCGGCCGTGCCACCGTTCGGCACCGTGTGGCTGAACGGGGGTGCGCCGTGGGCCGCGTCCTGAGGTTCGTCGCGCCGGGCGAGGTGGACGTCGTCGACGAGCCCGATCCCCCGCTGGCGGCCGGCCAGGTCCGCGTCGACACCCTGTTCTCGGGCATCTCGGCCGGCACCGAGTTGTCGGCGTACCGCGGCACCAACCCGTACCTGACCAGGCGCTGGGACGCCGAGGCGCACCTGTTCCTCGACGCGGACGCCGCGGGCCCGGCCTACCCACTGGTGGGCTGGGGCTACAGCGAGGTGGGGGTCGTCGTCGAGGCCGCGCCGGACGTCACGGCGGTCGCCGTCGGCGACACCGTCTGGGGCATCTGGGGCCACCGCTCCCGCGCGGTGCTGCCGCAGGAGGCGTTGGCCGGGCACGTGGTGCCCGACGAAGTCGACCCGCGGGCGGCGACGTTCGTCCGCGTGGCGTCCGTGGCGCTCAACGGGGTGCTGAACACCCAGCTCGGCATCGGCTCGGTGGTCGGCGTCGTCGGCCTGGGCGTGATCGGGCTGCTCGCCACCCGGTTCGCGGTGCTGTCGGGCGCGACCGTGGTCGCGGTCGATCCCATCGCCGCCCGACGCGACCGGGCCGCTGCCTGGGGCGCGGCGCACACCTTCGCCCCCGGGGTGGGCCTGGCGGCCGACGTCCGCGACCTGACGCAGGGCCGCGGCGCCGACGTGGTGCTGGAGCTGTCCGGGTCGGCGCGCGCGCTGCACGAGGCCGTCCGGCTGGCCGGCCCGGAGGGCGTCGTGGTGGCGTCCGGCTTCTACCAGGGCGACGCCGAAGGGCTGCGGTTGGGCGAGGAGTTCCACCACAACCGGGTGCGGCTGCAGTCCAGCCAGATCGGCGCGGTACCGCCCCAACTGGCGGCACGCTGGACGCGCGACCGGCTCATCTTCGCCGCCGCGCAGCGCGTCCTGGCCGGCGATCCGGACGCCGCCGCCCTGGTCAGCGACACCTTCGGCCTCGACGAGGCAGCCGCCGCCTACGACCTGGTGGACCGGCGCGGGCACGAGGCGCTGCAGGTGCTGTTCAACTTCACCGGGAGCTGACGTGGACATCCCTGACCATCGCCCCCGTCTCCCGCGCCGCCCGCTCGGCATCGGGGTCCTGGGCTGCGGCACCATCGCGCGCACCGCGCACCTGCCCGCCTACCGCGACCACGGCCTGCCCGTGGTCGGGGTGTGGAGCCGCTCGGGCGCCGCCGACGTGCCGGGCGCGTTCCCGCAGGTGGGCCGGGTCTACGCGAGCGCCGAGGAACTGCTGGCCGACCCGGCCGTCGAGGTGGTGGACCTGGCCGGGGTCGCGCACGGCCGCGTGGACTGGATCGAACGCTGCGTGCGCGCCGGCAAGCACGTCCTGGCCCAGAAACCCCTGGTCACCGACCCGGCCGAGCTGGACCGGCTGCTGCCGATCCTGGACGCCGCGGCGGCCGCAGGACTGCGCGTCGCGGTGAACCAGAACGGCCGCTGGGCGCCGCCCTGGCGGCTGGCGACACTGCTGATCCGGGCGGGGGCCATCGGCGAGGTGGTCGGCGTGACGCACCTGCACGACAAGCCGCTGCCGCCGATCGTCGGCACCCCGTTCGACGACCTGGAGCACATGCTGGTCAGCGACTACCTGATGCACTGGATCGACATCACCACCGCCTGGATGGGCCCCTCGTCCCGGGCCGCCGCGTGGGAGGCCCGCGTGCCGGGCCAGCCGGATCACGCCCAGAACCCCTGGTCGGCGACGGTGTCGCTGGCCACCGAGTCCGGCGCGACCGCGGTGCTGCGCGTCGTCGGGGAGGCCCGCGCGAGCGCCGGGGGCTGCCCGTTCTGGATCCACGGCACCACCGGCACGCTGCGCGGCAGCGTCCTGCTCGGCTCGGATCGGCTCAGCCTGGAGCGCGACGGACGGACCACCGACCACCCGCTGACCGGGCAGTGGTTCACCGACGGGTTCGCCGGCACGATGGCCGAGCTGATGTGCGCCGTCGAGGAGGACCGCGAACCCGAGAACGCCGCCCGCACGGTCGCGGACTCCGTCGCGGCGATGCTGGCCGCGCTGGCGTCGGCGCGCGCCGGGGGCGTCCCCCAGCCGGTGCGGGCGGTGACACCGTGATCGTCGACGATCTGCGGCTCGGCCCCCACGCACGGGTCTACGCCGAGGGCTGGCAGAGCTGGAGCGCGACGGGGTGGTCGGCCGCGTCCGCGTCCGGGCCGGCACCCCAGACCGAGTGGCAACGGCTGATGCGATTCCGGCCCGACTCCCCGCTGAGCAACACCGGGCGTCAAGGCGAGGGCCTCCTGCTGGTGGACCCGGGCGACGGCTCGCCGGTGCTGCGCTACGCGGGCGCCACGGACGAGGTGCCCAGCATCCGCACCACCCCCACGGAGGTTCCCGGCGGCACGACGCTGAGGATCGACGCGTCCGGGCCGGTGCGCCGCAGCGAGCATGCCGACGCCGCCGAGGCGCTGGCCGGCTTCGCGGACGCGGTGGCCGCCGAGCGCGACGTGCGCGTCCGGCCGGCCCCGCGGGTGTGGTGCTCGTGGTACCGCTACTTCGAGGACGTCACCGCCGCCGACATCGCCGAGAACCTCGCCGCGATCGACGCCGCCGGGCTCGAGGTCGAGGTGATCCAGATCGACGACGGCTGGAGCCCCGGCCTGGGTGAGGGCGCGCGTCCGGACCCGGGGTTCGGCCACCTGCCCGGTCTGGTCACCGCCATCCGCGACTCCGGGCGGGCCGCAGGGCTGTGGCTGGCCCCGTTCCTGGTCGGCCGCGACACCACCCTGGCCCGCCGGCACCCCGACTGGCTCACCGGCCCGGCGGGCTACAACTGGGGCCAGGATCTGGTCGGCCTCGACCTGACTCACCCAGGCGTCCGGGAGCACCTCGCCGACACCGTCGCGTGGGCGGTCGGGCTGGGGATCAGCTACCTCAAGCTCGACTTCCTCTACGCCGGCGCGCTGCCCGGCCCCCGGCACAGCGGGGCCGCGCCGTTGGCGTCCTACCGCGACGGGCTGGCGCTGATCCGCGAGGCAGCCGGCCCCGACGCGTACCTGGTGGGGTGCGGCGCTCCGCTGCTGCCGTCGGTGGGGCTGGTGGACGCGATGCGCGTCTCCCCCGACACCTTCCACGAGGGCGGTCAGGACGGCTCAGCCGGACTGCGCGGGGCCCCCAACGTTGCCGCCCGCACCTGGCAGGACGGCCGCTGGTGGGCCAACGACCCCGACTGCCTGGTGATGCGGCCCTCCTTCGTGCTGCGCGACGCGTGGGCGGAGGCCATCACCGGACGCGGGACGCTGCGCTCCTTCTCCGACCGGGTCGCCGACCTGGACGCCCACGGCCTGGCCGCCGTCCGCCGCCACCTGTCCCCGGCGCCGTGATGCGCGCCGGGGACGCCCTCGAACCGGGCACCGCACTGCACCGCCGGTACGAGAGCCTTCAGGCGGCCCCGCGCGGCCGACACGCCGCGCCGCCGCCGCCCGCCGGGCCGTTGCCCGAGGCGTCCGCGCTCCTCGGGCGGCTACCCGGGCCCTGGGTCGCCGGGCGACCCGACTACCGCGCCTGCTACGACTACGCGGTCGCGACGTTGCTGGGGTCACGCCGGGCGCCCCAGCCGGGCAGCGGCTTCGTCAGCCCGTTCCTGGACAGCGCGTTCAACGACAACGTGTTCTGGTGGGACTCCTGCTTCATCACCATGTTCGCTCGACTGCTGCACCCGTACGTGCCGGGCATCTGCTCGCTGGACAACTTCTACGCCCGCCAGTTCGACGACGGCGAGATCTGCCGCGAGATCAACGCCACCACCGGGCGCGACCTGCCGTGGTGGACCAACCTGGACGGCGGGCCGCTGTACTCGTTCTACGACCGCGCCTACGGCTACCGCTCGCTGACGTCGGCCGCCCCCGACCTGGACCTGGCCACCTGCCGCCGCCCGGATCTCGGCCGCGTGCCGGCCGCGCCGCCGCACCTCACGCTCGACGCGCTGAACCACCCCGTCGCGGCGTGGGCCGAGTGGCTCAGCTTCACCCAGACCGGCGACCTGGACCGGCTCGAACGCGTCCTGCCGGCGCTGGCCGCCTACCACGCAGCGCTCGAGGAGCACCTGGGTCACGCCGAGGGGCTCTACGTCTCGGACTGGGCCAGCATGGACAACTCGCCCCGCAACGCGCGGCTGGGCTTCGGCGTCGACACCGCCTGCGAGATGGTGCTGGACGCCCGGCACCTCCTCCAGATCGCCGCGGCGCTGCGGGCAGCCGGACGTCGCGCCGACCTGGACGACGCCGCGCTGGGGCGCCGCGCCGAGGCGACCGATGCGGCGATCAACGCGCTGATGTGGGACCCCGAGCGGGCCTTCTACGTCGACCTGGACGCCGACCGCGTGCGGATCGAGGTGCGGACCATCGCCGGATTCTGGCCGCTCATCGCGGGAGTGGCGCGCGGCGAGCGGGCCGACGCGCTGGTGGCCGCCCTGCTGGATCCCGCCGCGTTCGGTCGCCTCAACCCGGTGCCGTCGGTCGCCGCCGACGAGCCCGGCTACGTGCCCGAGGGCGGCTACTGGCGCGGCGGCACCTGGTCGCCGACCAACCAGATGGTGATCGCCGGGCTGGCCGCCGTCGGCCGTCACGACCTGGCCCGGGAGTTGGCCACCCGGCACCTGGACGCCGTGTGCCGGGTCCACGCAGACACCGGCACCATCTACGAGTACTCCTCCCCCGACCTGCTCAGCGCGGGCGCCAACGACCATCCGGCGTTCGTCGGCTGGTCGGGCATGGCGCCGATCGGCTTCCTGATCGAGCGGGTGATCGGGCTGCAGGCCGACGCCCCCACTGCGAGGCTGACGTGGCGGCTGCCCGCCGCCGGGCCCGACTGCGGCGTCGAGCGGTACTGGTTCGGCGGGATCACCGCGGACCTGGCGTTGCGTCATACCGACCGGGAACGCGTCGTCGAGGTGACCGCGGACGGGCCGTTCACCCTGGAACTGGTCGGAGCCACCGGCACCAGCCGCCATGCGGTCACCGCCCGGCACCGGTTCGAGGCACCGTGAGCCCCGTCATCGTCGTCTACGGCGACAGCATCTCGTCCGGCAGCCACGGCGACGGCGGCTACCTCCCCGCCCTGGCCGAACTCGGCGAGGTGCGCAACCACGCGATCGGCGGCAGCCCGCTCGCCCCGACCGCTCCCGGTTCGCTGGTCGAGGTGCTGGCCGACCCGGCCCGACTCCACGCCGACGCCGACGTCGCGGTGGTGTGGCACGGCTCCAACGACTGGTTCTGGGGCAGCCCGCTCGGCGACCCGGACGCCCCCGACCCCGACTCGTTCCGCGGCGCGCTGCGGCGCTGCCTGGCGATGCTGCGGGCAGCCGCTCCGGGCGTCGGCGTCCTGGCGCCGCTGCCGCTGCCGCGGTTCGAGGCCCCCGCGGGTGCCGCGGAGCCGGGCGACGCGCACCTGACCCCCAACCATGTCGGGGCCACCCTGGCCGACTACGCCGGCGTCCTCCGAGGGGAGGCCGACCGCCTCGGCTACCGGATCGTGGACCTCGCCGGCGCCGGCCTGAGCACCGCCACGCCGGAGCTGTACGAGGACAGGGTGCACCCCAACGCGGCGGGCTACGCGCGACTCGCCCCGTTGCTCGCCGCCGCCGTCACCGGCCTGCTGGCGGCGCCGTGATCGCCGCGGTCGACCTGGGCGGCGGCACCATCCGGCTGGGGCTGCACGACGGGAACGGCTGGGTCGAGCGAGTGCGCCTGCCCAACACCGACCAGCCCGCCGACCTCGACGCCGCGGCGGCCCAGTTGACCCGCTGGCGCGCCGCACACGGCGCACCGACCCGGGTCGGGGTCGCGATCCCTGGCATCGTCACCGCGGACGGCACGGGGCTGGCCTCGGCGCACGGCAAGTACGCCCACCTGCGCGGCCGCGACCTGCGCGCCTGGGCCGCGGCCGCCGCCGGAGCCCCGGCGCGCGTCGAGAACGACGCCCGCGCCGCCCTGCTGGGCGAGGCCGCGGCCGGCGCCGCGCACGGCTGCCGGGACGCCGTCCTGCTGATCGTCGGCACCGGCATCGGTACCGCCGCCCTGGTCGACGGACACCTGGTTCGGGGCGCACACGGTCACGGCGGCGTCCTGGGCGGCCACGTGACCATCGACCTCGCCGGCGCCGCCTGTCCCTGCGGCAACCTCGGCTGCGCCGAGACGCTGGGCGGATCGTGGGCGCTGGCTGGGCTTGCGGCCACCCGGCCCGACTACGGGGCCTCGCCGCTGGCGTCCGGCCCCGTCGGGTTCCGCGAGGTGATCGCGGCCGCGGACGCGGGCGACCCGTGCGCGGCGGCGGTCCTGGACCGCGCCCTCGCGTCCTGGGCCGCGGTGCTGGTGACGCTGATCCACCTCTTCGACCCCGAGCGCGTCGTGCTGGCCGGCGGCCCGCTGTGCTCCGCGCCCGCGCTGGTCTCCGGGCTCCGCGGCCGCGTCGCCTCCCACCTGTGGTCGGGGATCGCCTGCCCCGACCTCGTCGTTTCCCCGCGCCCGAGGAGTCGGTGCTCCGCGGGCTGATCCAGCTTGCCTCCCGAGCAGAACAGGAACCCGCGCCATGACCGCGCCCCGGACGCCCGACTACGACCCGCACCCCGTGATCGAGGTGCCCGGCACCGCCCTGCGGGGCGCCGACCTGTGGCACGCCCTCAACACCGACGCACGCGCCCGCGGCGGCGAGCGGCCCGTCATCGTGCTGGACACCTACCCCGCCACCGACACCCCCGGCCTCGTCGCGCAGGCCCTGGCCCACCTGCCGGGCTACACCGCGCTCGACGTCGAGGAGGCCGCCCTGCCCATCTCCGCGATCGACGCCCTGATCGGACGCCACCTCACCGACGACCGCGTGTTCGGCGTCCTGGCCCCGCATCGGCTCGCCGAGTTCTACGATCCCGACGCACTGGACGCGCTCACCACGTCCGTGGCCGCGGCGCCAGGACCGCTGCTGGTCCACGGCTGGGGCGCCGCCCTCGCCGCGCCGGCCCGCGCGGTGCTCGCCCTGGTCGACCTGGCCCGCTGGGAGATCCAGCAGCGTTACCGGGGCGGGACGCCGAACTGGCGCTGCCCGCGTCCCGAGGACGACGTGCTGCGGGCCTACAAGCGCGGCTTCTTCGTGGAGTGGCGCGTCGCGGACGCCCACAAGCGCGGCCTGTTCGACCGGCTCGACTGGGTGCTGGACGGCAACGCGTCCGAGCCGGTCGGGCTGTCCGGGGCCGACTTCCGGGCGGGCATGGCGTCTGCCGCTCGGCGTCCGTTCCGCCTGGTGCCGTACTTCGACCAGGGCGTGTGGGGTGGCCACTGGATGCAGGAGAGGTTCGGGCTGCCGGCCGCGACCAACTACGCATGGTGCTTCGACTGCGTCCCCGAGGAGAACAGCATCGTGCTGCGGCTGACCGGCGGCGACGTCGAACTGCCGGCCATCGACCTGGTGCTGTCCCAGCCCGACGCCCTGCTCGGACGCCGCACGCACGCCCGGTTCGGCGCCGAGTTCCCGATCCGGTTCGACTTCCTGGACACCATGGGCGGGCAGAACCTGTCCCTTCAGGTGCACCCCAGCACCGACTACATCCAGCGCACCTTCGGCATGCACTACACCCAGGACGAGTCCTACTACCTGCTGGACGCCGCCCCGGGCGCACAGGTCTACCTCGGGCTGCGCGAGGACGCCGACCCCGAGGCGCTGCGCGACGCGCTCCGCCGCGCGGAGGCGGGAGCGCCGTTCGAGGCCGACGCGTTCGTCAACAGCTTCCCGGCCGCCAAGCACGACCACTTCCTGATCCCCGCCGGCACGGTGCACTGCTCAGGAGGGGACGCGATGGTCCTGGAGATCTCGGCGACCCCCTTCATCTTCACCTTCAAGATGTGGGACTGGGATCGGCTCGGCCTTGACGGCCGGCCACGGCCGGTTCACCTCGATCATGCGTTCGCGAACATCGACTGGTCGCGCCGCACCGCCTGGGTCGAGCGCGAACTCGTCGACCGGGTCGTCATCACGGAAGAGGGCGAGGGCTGGCGCCGCGAGGTGACGGGACTGCACGAGTTGGAGTTCATCGAGACCACCCGGACCTGGTTCACCGGCCCGATCGAGGACGACACCCATGGGACCGTGCATGTGCTCAACCTCGTGGAGGGGGGCCCGATCCTCCTGGAGAGCCCCACGGGCGCCTTCGCTCCGTTCGCCGTGCACTACGCCGAAACGTTCGTCGTCCCCGCCGCCGTGGGGCGCTACCGGGCCCGGCCCCTCGCCGAGGGTGCGCACGCCGTCCTCCGGGCGCACGTCCGCGGCACCGAGACGGACTGACGCCGGTCGTGCTGCCGGGGTGCCGAACGCACGACACTGCGAGCAGTTCGGGTCTAGCCTTCCCGCATGGACGAACCGCGCCATCCCGGGCATGCGCATCAGGCCTCGTTCGGCGTCCGTGAGGCCGCCGAGAGGACGATGCTCACCACGTTCCTCGACGAGCACCGCGCGGCGGCAGCGGGGCTGCTCGACGGGCTCAGCGAGGAGGAGGCGGCCCTCTCCCTGGTGCCCTCGGCCACGACGGTGCTCGGGCTGGTGAAGCACCTCACGCTCGTCGAGACGATCTGGTTCGCCGAACTGCTCACCGGCACCACCCGCGCCGACCTGGGGCTGCCCGCCACTCCAGCCGCGAGCTTCGAGCTCGCACCCGACGACACGGTCGCATCGATCGCACGCGGGTACGCGCAGGCCTGCGACCGCTCCCGCGCCGCGCTGGTCGGTCACGATCTCGACGAGATCGTCGCCGGTCACCGACTCGGCCCGATGAGCCTGCGGTGGATCCTGCTGCACTGCATCCGCGAGACCGCCCAGCACGTCGGGCACGGCGAGATCCTGCGCGAGCAGACCCTCGCGTCCCGAGGCTGACCAGTCGACGAGGGCCCGCCCGTCTCGGCGCCGAGCCGACGCCTCAGGGCCCCGGAGTCTCCGCGTGCGGCGCTCCGACCTGCTTCGACTCCGGGGAGCCCCGTTGGCGCAGGTACACCGTGAAGATCGCCATGGACGCCACCGCCAGGAACTCCGACTGCCAGTTCTGAAGGGTTCGCCCCCAGAAGTCGGTGTCCCCGAGGTACTGCCCCAGGGTGAGCGGATCGAGTTGGTCGCGGATCCGCTCCTCGTTCAGCGCGACGCGTCCCGCGACGGCCTGCGTCGCCCAGGACAGGAGGAAGATGACCGCCATCACGAGCGTCAGGGAGAACCCGAAGACGCGCGTCCCGATGCCGCCGGCCCTTGCTGCGCGGGGTGAGTCCGCCTGGGCGAACGGGCCGACACGCTGCTGCTCGTCGGTTCCGAGTCCCTCCTGTCCCGGCGGTTTGGATTCCGCCGACCCCCGCTGCACCAGCCACACCGTCAGGAAGATGTACAGGGTGAACTGGAGGTACTCGGACTGCCAGTTCTCCGCGACGTCGACCCCGAAGGCCGACGAGGTGACGTAGGTCGCCCAGTCGATCTCGGCCAGGTGCGCGGTGCGGGCGGCGTCGTTGTAGTCGGCCAGCCCGACCAGCGACTGTCCGACGAGGGCGCCCAGGAGCAGCACCAGGAACGTGAGCGTCAGCGCATTGTCGCGCAGCCTCCTCACCGCCCCATCACCCCGACGGCGATCATCGCGGCCAGCGCCAGACCGATCCCGACCAGCAGGATCACGAACAGCGCGCGCGTCGTCCTCACGGCTCCACCTCGCAGACGTACGGGATCGCGGGATCCTCGCTGACGCGGCGGCATCCGGCCGCGGTGATCCGCCAGCCCCCGGGGAACGATGCGAGGAAGACCACGTCCCCGGTGAAGCGAACCTGGGCGCCCTGACCCGCGATCTCGACGTGCGTCACGTCGCCGGCCCGGGTCCCGCGCGGCAGACCCGCCAGCACGTCCGGACAGGCCCCCAGCTCTTCCACCTCGTGGAACGTCGCCGGGGCCAGCAGGGCGCAGGCACGCTCGGCCGGGGCGCGCTGGAACTCCTCCGCCGCGGATCTCACGGCGGCCGTCGAGGGATTGGTGCACCCCGCCAGCATCAGCGCGCCGATCGCCATCGAGCCCAGGGGCCCGACCCTCACGCCGGCCGATCCCCGGGTGAGCCGCCGGCTCCCGCCCGGGTGCACCGCGGCAGCCTGGGAACCACCCTGCGCCGGCCGCCGGGGTCTGGACGCGGTCCGGGACGGGCACGCCTCGCGCCGCGTGAGCGCTGGTTCGCGGATTCGGGCCATGACACCCCCTCCCGGGAGCGACCGAGTCGCCGTGCCGGTCGCTGGACCTTCCTCACCGTGTCACTGCTCGCGGCCGCTGACAAGCCCGGGCGCAGGGCCGGACGCGGGGGGCCGGCCCCCGACGCGGACCCCACCTTCGCGCGTCCCGGCCGGCGGCCGCCCTCACCGGGGAGACCCCCCTAGAACACGGCGCGGCCGCCCGTGACGCCGAGCACGGTCCCGGAGACGTAGGACGCCTCCTGCGGGGAGGCGAGGAACACGAACGCGCCCGCCAGTTCGGCCGGCTGCCCCGGACGCCCCAGCGGCGTGTCCTCCCCGAAGCCCGGAATGGTGTCCGGGTTCCGCGTCGCGGGCTGCAACGGCGTCCAGATGGGGCCGGGCGCCACGCAGTTCACGCGGATGCCGCGGGGGCCGAGCTCGGCCGCGAGGTTCACGGTCAGGTTGTTGATCGCCGCCTTCGTGGAGGCGTAGTCGATCAGCGAGGCCGACGGGTCGTAGGCCTGGATCGAGCTGACGTTGATGATGCTCGCGCCCCGGCCGAGGTGCTTCAGCGCCTGCTGGGTCACCCAGAACAGCCCGTACAGGTTGGTCGTGAAGACGCGGTCCATCATCTCGGTGGTCACCGACTCGATCCCGGCCTCACGTCGCGCCCATTGGAAGCCCGCGTTGTTGACGAGGATGTCGAGGCCACCCAGCTGCGACGCGGCGTCGTCCACGACGCGGCGGGCGGTCTCCTCGTCGCGCAGGTCGCCCGGCAGCAGGATGCAGCGCCGTCCGGCCTTCTCCACCCAGGAGGCGACGTCGTCGGCGTCGGACTGCTCCTCGGGCAGGTAACTCAGCGCGACGTCGCAGCCCTCCCTCGCGAAGGCCAGCGCGACGGCGCGGCCGATCCCCGAGTCCCCGCCGGTGATCAGGGCCCGCATCCCCGGGAGGCGGTCCCGCCCGGTCCAGCTTTCCTCGCCGTGATCGGGGACGGGGGTCATGTCGGTCGTGAGACCCGGCGGTTGCTGTTCCTGCTCCGGGAAGCCCCCGTCGCGCGTGGCCTTGTCCTCGGCGGTCAGGTCGACCTGGCTCTGTTCCTCGTGTGCGCTCATGTCACTGCCCTACCCTTCTGTGCGCCCCTTCAAACATCGTCCGCTGAAGGGGCAAGCCTACGCGAGCAGCCCACCGCCGCAACCGCCGGCTCCCTCCGCCCGGCCCTCGACGCCCTCACGGGCGCCCGCTCGGTCCCGCGTGAGGCCGCTCAGAACAGGGCGGTCGTCAGGTCGCGGCGGGCCTTCAGCACCGCGGGTTCGTTGGCGCCCACGGTCTCGAACAGCTCCAGCAGGCGCTTGCGGGCCCTGTCGCGCTCCTTGCCCGAGGTCAGCCGGATCGCCTCGATGATCCGATCGAAGGCCGGCACGACGCGGCCCGTGGCGATCTCCAGGTCGGCCATCGCCAGTTGGGCGTCCACGTCGGCGGCGTCGGCGTCCGCCTTGGCCTTGGTCTCGGCGGCGTCCAGATCCGCGATGCGGACCATCAGCGACGCCTGCGCCTTCCCGGCGGCCGCCTCGGCGTCCGCGGGATTGGCCGCCAGCAGCTTGTCGAACTCCACCACGGCCTGGGCGAAGTCGCCCTGCTGGAGCGCGGCGTCGGCGGCGTCGAAGCGTGGGTCGGGGCCGCCGGCGTCCGCGGTGGGGTCGACGACCGGCTGGGCGCGCCCCGACAGCCCGTTGGACGCCGCGACCTGCAGCAGCTGGTCGATGGCCGTCTTGGCGGTCGCCTTGTCGGTGGTGCCCTGGAACAGCGGCGCGAGCTGGCCGGCGATGACGCCGACGACGAGCGGCACGCTCTGGATCTGCAGCGCCTGCGCGATGGTGGGCGCCCGGTCGACGTCCACGCGGACGAGGAGGTAGGCGCCCGCGGCCTCGTTGGCCAGGTCGGTCAGGACGCCGGCGAACTGCGGGTCCGGCGCGCGCGAGGACCAGAACTCCAGCACCAGGGGGTGCTGCATCGACAGGCCGAGGACCTGCTCGAAGGACTGATCATCGGCCTCGACCACCCACGAGGCGCCGGGCGGCGGGGGCGGGGTCGGCTTGAGGGCGGAGAGATCCATAGCTCCGCCACGGAGCGGCATAGAAGTCATGCCCTCATTGTTCCACCCCTTTTGAAAGCGGTGCCTGACGAGACGATGTCATGGCGGGGCTGCGTCCCGACGGTGTGAGCGGCATGATGGGCCCATGGTTCACGCACGCGCAGGACAGCCCGCCCAGCCCGAGGATCTCATCGACGTCGACGAGGTCGTGGCCGCCTACTACGACCTGATCCCCGACCCGAACAACCCCGACCAGCAGGTCGTCTTCGGCACGTCGGGCCACCGGGGCGCCAGCCTGAGGACGGCCTTCAACGAGGCCCACATCGCGGCGACGACGCAGGCGATCATCGAGTACCGGGCCGCGCAGGGGATCACCGGGCCGCTGTTCATCGGCAAGGACACCCACGCGCTGTCGCTGCCCGCCTGGAAGACCGCGCTCGAGGTGCTGCACGCCGCGGGCGTCGACGTGCGCGCCGAGCGCGAGGACGAGTACACGCCCACCCCTGCGGTGTCGCGCGCCATCATCGTGTACAACCGCGACCACAGCGGCCCGCGCGCCGACGGCATCGTCGTGACCCCGTCGCACAACCCGCCCACCGACGGCGGCTTCAAGTACAACCCGCCGCACGGCGGCCCGGCGGACTCCGACGCCACCAAGGTGATCGCCGCCCGCGCCAACGAACTGCTGGGCGACTTCCGCTCGATCCCCCGCACGCCGTACGAGCGCGCGGCCTCCGAGATCACCCGTCACGACTACCGGACGCCCTACGTCGAGGACCTGTCCAACGTCATCAACCTGGACGCCATCCGCGACGCGGGGCTCAACATCGGCGCCGACCCGATGGGCGGCGCGTCGGTGCAGTACTGGGAGTACCTGGCCGACCACTTCGACCTCGGGATCACCGTCGTCAACCGCACCGTCGACCCGGCGTGGCCGTTCATGACGCTCGACTGGGACGGCAAGATCCGGATGGACTGCTCCAGCCCGTACGCGATGGCGTCCCTGATCCACAACGCGAACTCCTACGACCTGTCGACCGGCAACGACGCCGACTCCGACCGGCACGGCATCGTCACCCCCGACGCGGGCCTGATGAACCCCAACCACTACCTCGCGGTCGCGATCCAGTACCTGTACGGCGGCAACCGTCCGGGCTGGAACCCGGCGGCGGGCATCGGCAAGACGCTGGTGTCCAGCTCGATGATCGACCGGGTGGCGGGCAAGCTGAACCGCACGCTGGTCGAGGTCCCGGTCGGCTTCAAGTGGTTCGTGCCCGGCCTGTCCGACGGCTCGGTCGGCTTCGGCGGCGAGGAGTCCGCGGGCGCCTCGTTCCTGACGCTCGACGGCCGGACCTGGACCACCGACAAGGACGGCATCCTGCTCGACCTGCTGGCCTCGGAGATCCTCGCCGTCACCGGCGAGACCCCGAGCCGGCACTACGACAAGCTCGCCGAGGAGTTCGGGGCGACCGCCTACGCCCGCATCGACGCCCCCGCGAACCGGGAGCAGAAGGCCAAGCTGGGCAACCTCTCCCCCGAGGACGTCACCGCGACCGAGCTCGCGGGCGAGCCCATCACTGCGAAGCTCACCAAGGCTCCCGGCAACGGCGCGGCGATCGGCGGGCTGAAGGTCGTCACCGAGAACGCATGGTTCGCCGCCCGGCCGTCGGGCACCGAGGACGTCTACAAGATCTACGCCGAGTCGTTCAAGGGCGCCGACCACCTCGCCGAGGTGCAGCGGCAGGCCAAGGAGGTCGTCGACTCAGTCCTGGGCTGAGTCGCCCGCCCGCCGCCGGCGCGTCAGGACCCGACCCACCCACGTGTCGGGCACCTGGACGCCGGTGGCGAGGTACTCCACGGTCTGCTCGTAGTACAGCGCCTGCGACATGATGTCGAAGGCGTTCGGACGCCCCACCGCCACGATGGTGTCGCCCACGCACAGCTCCAGGTCCAGGTCGGGCACGAACGCGTCGACGCCGTTGCGGATCACCGTGACCGGCAGCGCCTGCACCTTGATCTCGCGGTCGTCGGGGTGCCGGAACAGATCGCCCAGCCGCAGCGTCCGGCCCTGGCGCAGCCAGCGCGTCACCGCGGGCGCCTGGGCGGCGTCCAGCACCAGCCGGTCGGTGTCGGGCGATCCCCGCCCCACCCGCGCGACGATCCGGCGCAGCAGGGCGTCGGACGCCTCGTCGTCCAGCGTCCACAGGTGCCGCACGAAGTCCCAGAAGTCGGGGGTCACGACGCGGGCGAGCGCTTCGGCCACGGTGAGCTGGGCCGGGATGAACACCGAGTCGGGGTCCATCGCCGCCAGCAGCGGCTTGGACCGCGGCGACCGCTGCCGGATGCTCACGAAGATGTCGGGGTTCTCCAGGCGGGCGTGGCCCGCGAGCGCCAGGTTGAGGGCGTCGTTGGTGCTGCCGGCGATGAACCCGACGGCGTCGGTGACGTCGGGCGGACCGTCCGCCGCCTCCGTGAGCGTCCAGTTCAGCCCGGCGTCCTCCAGGTCCTGGGCGATCTCGTGGCCGAAGCGGTCGTCGGAGGTGATGACCCAGTGCCCGTCCTCGTGCTCCTCGGTCTCGGGCGGCAGCGGCTCCCCGGGCTTGGCCGTCAGCCACGTGACGAGGCGGTAGGTGTCGGGACGCCGCAGCCGCATCACCAGGTAGTTGCCGTAGCGCTCGTAGGGGTTGACCACCGCTTCGGCGCCGAAGTCGTGCATGGCGTTGCCGGTCATCCGGTCGTTGGCGCACGCGATGACGGGCACGTCGTCGCGCAGCAGCGCGACCGCCATCACGATGGCCAGGTTGACGTCGTCGGAGTGCGTCAGCGCCAGCACGCCGGTGCAGTAGGGGCTCCCCAGCCCGGCGAGGCCGAGGGCGCGGGGTCGCGGGCGTCGGCGATCAGCGCGGGGATGTCGCTGGCGAGTTGCGCGTTGGCCAGCGCGTCCAGGGACTCGGGGTCGGCGTCCAGCACGACGCACGAGCGGCCGAGGGTGTCCAGGGTCTCGGCGACCATCCGCCCCATCTGCCCGTACCCGGCGACGATGAGGAACGGACGCCGCAGCGTCCGCACCTTGCGCACGAACGACTGCCGCGCCAGCGCGAGCCGGAACGCGCGGTCCTGGATCAGCGACAGCGTGACGCCGATGAAATACGCCCACCCGATCACCGAGGCGAAGATGCACACGATCACCCACGCCCGCTGGGGGTAGGACAGCGCGTAGGGGATCTCGCCGAAGCCGATCGTGGTGGCGGTGTAGCTCATGAGGTAGAGCGCGTCGAAGACGGACATCTTCCACGGGTTGCCGTCGGGGTCGGTGCCGGGGATGAGCGTGAGCCCGGTGACCGAGATCGAGAACACCACCACCACGACGATCAGGGGCGCCCGCATCCGGCGCAGCGCCATGAACAGCGCGTCCGTGGAGGGCGCGGGCTGCGGCACGGGCACGTCCTTGCGGCGCAGCAGGTTGTGGCCGCTGCGGCGCGGCGCCTCGGGGGCTGGACGCTTCAGGGGCATGGGAGGTGGTCAGTGGCGACGGAAGTTGGCGGTCTCGATCACCATCAGCACCACCGACACCACGTTGGCCAGCAGGGCGCCCAACGCCATCGACACGACGCTCGACATCGCGGACTCGGTCAGCGGCTGCGGGGCGATCTGGGTGTACCAGATCCACACGACGCCGGCGATGATCAGCTGGATGGTCGCCACGAGGCTCGTCGCGAGGTGGATCGCGCCGATCTGGGTCCGGTCGCCGAACTTGAGGATGGTCGCGATGATGTTCACCACGATGGCGGCGTAGAGCTCGATGACGTTGTGGTGCATCGGGTTGCCGATCTCACCGGTCACGTAGCCGAAGTTCAGGGTGGCGGCCAGCAGCACGAAGAAGCCGAAGACCACCTTCTCCAGGTTCATGCCGACACCCTAGCGGGACGGGCCCCGTACGCCGCGCCCCCACGGCGGGTCGCGCCGGTTGCAGCACGAGGGGCCTTGCCACCCGAATGTTATCGGCACTAACATCGCACCATGTTCACCCCCCGAACCGTCCGAACCCTCCTCCGCTTCCTGCATCTCGCACTCGGTGCCTGCGTGGCCGCGTCCCTGTACCTACCGCTCGCCTGGGTGTCCCCGCTGCGCCCGGCGCTCGGCATCGCGGTCGTCCCGCTCGTCGTGCTCACCGGCCTGGCGCTGTGGCAGCAGGCCCGGCTGCGCCGACTCGCCCGGCGCGTCGCACCCGAGCGAGCGGATGCCGCGTGACGGGTCGCCCCGACGTCCGCCGCGCCGGCATCGCGCTGGCGGTGTCCCTCGCCCTCGCGGCCGGGGCGCAGGTCGCACTCCAGGCCGCCTATGCGCGCGTCGATGCGCCCCTGCCCCTGCTGACCTACGGTCTCCTCGACGACCCCGGGACGCTCCGGTCGCTGTACGCCTCGCTGCAGGAGGGCGGCAGGCTGGGGCTCCTCATCAGGGTCGAGGTGATCGATCTGGGTTGGGCGGCGGCTCTGGCGCTGGCGACGACGGCGCTGCCGCGCTTCGTGGGCGCCGCGGGGTGGCACCGGCGGCCGCGCCCGGCCCGATGGATGGTCCGCTGGGCCGCCCTGTGGGCGCTCCCGTCGCTGTGCGACGTCGTCGAGAACGCCTTCTCCCTGGCCATGCTCACCCAGCCCGGCGACTTCCCGGCCTGGTGGGCGGGCGCTCACGGGCTGGCCGCCCGGGCCAAGCTGGCCGCGACCGGGCTCGCGGTACTGTCCGGCCTCATCCTGACCACTATCGTGGCGGTGCGGCCCCGGCGGAGGGCCGCGCACGCCGACGAGAGCACCGATGTCGAGTTCCTACCATCGCCCTGAGTTGCGCGCGGACCTGCTCGCGGCCACCCGCGCGCTCGTCGAGGCCGAGGGCACCCACGCGGTCACCATCGCGCGTGTCGCGCGGGCGTGCGACGTGAGCGTCGCCGCCCCCTACCGGCACTTCGCCAACAAGGCCGCCCTGCTGGGCGCCGTCGCGGCCGACGGCTACGCGGCGCTCGGTTCTGAGATGGCGGCGGCTGCGGGGCGGGCAGGCAGCCCCGCCGACCGGCTCGTCGCGGCGGGTGTGGCCTACGTCGGCTTCGCGATCGCGCACCCGGACCTGTTCGCGCTGATGTTCGACCGCGACCTGCGCGACCCTCACCCGGCCGCGCACGCCGTGCTGGAGGGGCTCGCCGCCCTGATCGACAGCCAGGATCTGGCGGTGCCGCCCGAGGTGGCGCTGCGCGACGCCTGGGCGCTGGCGCACGGGCTCGCGACCCTGCGGATCGGCGGCATGGCCACCTTCACCCGGGACGACTCCCCCGCCCGGCTGGAGCGGGACCTGCGAGGCCTGCTCAGCGGCATCCTGCGATGAGCGGACGCGCCGACGCCGCCCGAAGCGGTGCTGCGGGCGGCGTCGGAGGCGGGCTCAGCCGGTGACCGAGCTGGAGAACAGGATGTCGACGGTGTAGACCAGCGTGTCGCCGGCCTCGATCGCCGGCGTCGCGTTGCCCTGGGGGTAGGCGTCGGCGGGCGGCGCGACGATGACGACGCGGGAGCCGATCGGCTTGCCGACCAGGCCCTTCTGCCAGCCGGGGATCAGCCGCGCGAGCTGGCCGGCCTCCGGCGCCTCGTACACGTCCTCGATCATCTGGCCGGTCTTCCACGACCAGGTGCGGTAGCGCACCATCACGTAGTCGGTGGCCGCGACCGGACGCTGCGCGCCGACGATGACGCTCTCGGCCACCAGGTTCGCCGGGGGCGTCGCGCCCGCGGGGATGCTGACGGTCGGCTTGCCGCCGTCCTCGCCCACCGTGACCGGGAGGCTCGGGCTCGCGGGCGTCCCGACGGCGGTCTTGGTCGAGACCGCGATCACGTCGACCAGGAAGACCAGCGAGTCCCCCACCTCGATCCCGGCGTCCGGGGAGCCGCCCGAGGCGTCGTACCCGTCGGCGCCGGGCATGCCGATCAGGACGCGCTCGCCCGGCTTCGCGCCGGTCAGCCCCTTGGTGAAGCCGGGGACGACCTGGTCGAGCGAGAACAGCCCGTGCGTCCCGCGCTGCCAGGAGGAGTCGAAGACCTCGCCCGTGCGGCCGTTGGTGCCCACGTAGTTGACCTCGACGATCGAGTCGCCCTCGGCAGCCGGCCCGTTGCCCTCGACGAGCACCGAGCGACGCGTCTGGTCGATCGCCCACGGGGAGGGCACCGTGACGGTGGGCGCCGCGCCGGCGTCGCCGGTCACCGTGATGCCGTCGAGCGACGTCGAGGGGGTGATCGGCGTCGGCGTGGCCGTCGGGGTCGGCGTCGCCGTCTCGGTCGGCGTCGCGGTCGCGGGGTCGGACGGGGTCGGGGAAGGCGAGGCGGCGGGTCCGCCGCACGCGGCGAGCGTCAGCGCGAGGGCGAGCCCGGCCACGGCGGCGAGGGCCGTCTTGGGAGATTTGTGCACCCCGTCATGCTACCGAGTCGCCCCACGCGGCAGCCGTTCCGGTTGCCCCGGCGGGTCCGGCTCCTCCAGCAGGCGCGCGATCAGCGCCCGCGCGTCGCCGGGGCTCACGCGGCGCAGCCACACGTTGTCGGGGTAGATGCTGACCACCGGGGCGTTGTTGCACGGGAACTGGCACAGGGTTCGCGTCACGAGCACGTCGTGGTCGTGGGCGCCGCGCGCCGTCAGTTCGTCGGCGACGGCGGCCGCGACGGCGTCGGAGCCCTGGGCCTTGCAGCGCACGCCCGCGCACAGCAGCAGGTGGTGCCGGAAGCCCGGCAACCCTTCCCACGCCTCGCTGCGCAGCGGCGCCTCCCGCCCGGTGACCGGACGCCAGCCGCGCGCGTCGGCGCCGGGGCGTCCGTCCCTCGGCCGCACCGCGGCCGGCCAGACCAGGACGGCCGGGGCGCCCGGCGACCCGCGCAGCCAGTCCCCGGCGACGCGGCGCAGCCACGACAGCGGCGCCGGGCCCTCGCCCGCGGCGACGCCGACCAGGCCGACCGGGCCGTCGAACCCGCTCAGCACGGACGCCAGCCCTGGCCCGTCGCCCTCCAGCGCCGCCCACGCTCCGGCGCCGGCCAGCGCGCGGGTCGCCGCCGCGGCGTCCTGGGTGAGGGCGACGCACACCACGGCGGCCCCGGCGGGCAGGGGGCCGTCAGGACGCCGCGTCATCGGCGAGCCCCTCCCACCGGAAGCCCGGACGCACGTCGGCCAGCACCCGCCCGAGGACGCCGAAGTGCCGCGCGATCAGGGTCGCGTCCAGAACCTGGCCGGCCGGCCCCTGCGCGACGATGCGGCCGGCGTCCATCACCCAGACGTCGTCGGCGTGCGCCAGGGCCAGGTCCAGATCGTGCAGCACGACGGCGGTCGTGAGCCCGGTGGCGCGCACCAGGCCGAGCAGCCCGATCTGGTGCGCCAGGTCGAGGTGGTTGGTGGGCTCGTCGAGCAGCAGGATCCGCGGCTGCTGCGCGAGCGCGCGCGCCAACTGCACCCGCTGCCGCTCCCCGCCCGAGAGCGTCGACCAGGCCTGCCCGGCGAGCCCGTCGACCCCGGTGTGGCGCATCGCGTCGAGCACGGCGGGGTCGTCGGCCAGGGAGCGCCAGCCGCCGGCGTGCGGGATCCGGCCCAGGGCCACGACGTCGCGCACCGTCAGCTCGACCGATGCGTTCGCGTTCTGCTCCATGACGGCGACGGCCCTGGCGACTGTGCGCCGCGGCAGCGCGGCCAGATCGTGCTCGCCGAGCCGGACGGTGCCGGCGGTCGGACGCCGCAGGCCGGCGAGCAGGTGCAGCAGGCTCGTCTTGCCCGACCCGTTGACCCCGACCAGGGCGGTGACGCGTCCGGGCGCCAGCTCCGCGGTGACGTCGTGCAGGATCGGGCGGCCGTCCACGCCCCAGGCCAGGTCGGCACAGCCCAGGGTGGCGGTGATCGGCGGCAGGCCGGCCTTCGGCCACCTCACGCGCGTGCCCGTCGGCGGAGGAGGTGGATCAGGACCGGGGTGCCGACGACGGCGGTGACGATCCCGATGGGGATCTCGCTGGACGTCAGCGAGCGGGCCGCCGTGTCGGACCAGATCAGCAGGATGGCCCCGGCCGCGGCGGACAGCGGCAGCAGGACGGCGTGCCGCGCCCCGACGAGGAACCGGACGATGTGGGGCACCGTCAGCCCCACGAAGCCGATCGGGCCGACGAACGCGACCGTGCCGGCGGCGGCCAGCGCCGTGCCGAGCATCAGCGTCCACCGGGCCCGGTTCACCGCGACGCCGAGCGACGCCGCCGCGGACTCGCCGAAGCTGAAGGCGTCCAGCGTGCGGGCGTGGCCGAGCGTGAGGGCGAGGACGGCGGCGGCCAGGACGAGCGTGATCGACGTCGTGGGCCAGCGCAGCCCGGCCATGGTCCCGAGCATCCACTCCATCGCCGAGCGGGCGGCAGTGTTGTGGCCGAAGACCATGATCATCAGCGAGGTGAGCGCCCCGCACAGCTGCCCCACGGCGACGCCGGCGAGGATGGTCCGGCTGGCGGGCAGGTCGCCGGAGCGGCCCCGCGCCAGGGCCAGGACGATCGCCAGGGCGGCCAGGGCCCCGGCGAACGAGGCCGCCATCATCAGCAGCGACTGCGGGGCGAGGACCCCGACGCCGAAGACCAGCACGAACACCGCCCCCACCGAGGCGCCGCTGGACACGCCGAGCAGGTAGGGGTCGGCGAGCTCGTTCCCGGTCAGGGACTGCAGCACCGCCCCGCACACCGCCAGCACGGCGCCGACGCAGGCGGCCCCCAGCACGCGCGGCGCCCGCAGCCGCCACACGATGTCGTCCTGCAGCGCCGTGACGCCCGCGCCCTCGATCAGGCGCAGCCGGCGGGCGATGACCGCGACGACGTCGGTCCACGGGACCTGCACCGAGCCGATGCCCAGCGCGATCACCATGGAGATCAGCAGCAGCACCGCCAGCCCGAGCGCGACCGGCGCGACGGGCGGCCGCCCGGCCGGGGGCGCCGGCCGGGGGCGGTGACGGGCGAGCGGTCGGACCCGCGCGTCGGCCACCATCTCAGGCGGGCAACCGCTCGAGCTGCTCCGCGAGGCTCCGCGCCCCGTCGATCAGCCCGACGCCGGGCGTGGACTGCGAGAAGGCCACCGTGACGATCCGGCCCTCGCGGACCGCGCGGAGGTTCTGCAGCACCGGGTCCGCCTGCAGGTGGGCCCGCTTCTGCTCGGCGGGGTCCCACGAGGCGTCGACCGTGACGATCACGTCCGGGTCGGCGGCGACGACCTGCTCCCACGAGACGCTCGCCCACGCCTTCGGCTGGTCGGCGAACACGTTGGTGGCGCCCACGGCGTCCAGGACGAGCGCGGGGCCGCCCCCGGCGCCGCCCACCGACGGCGCGGTGTCGCCGCCGTCCCACCACACGACGCGCAGACCGTCGCCGGCGCGGTCGGCGCGCAGGGACGCGAGCCGGGTGCGCTGGGCCTCGATCAGGGCGGTGGCCTCGGCGTCGCGGCCGAAGATGGCCCCGACCTCGCCGATGCCGGTCCAGACGTTCTCGAAGGTCGCCGCGGGGCGGTCGGCCACGTTCGGGCACCCGAACGGGTCGATGTAGGTGCCGATGCCGGACGCCGCGAGTTCCTCGCGTGACCCGACCCCCTTCTCGCCGAAGGCGCTGTTGTAGGACGCCAGCGCGAAGTCCGGGGTGGCCTGGAGGAACGCCTCGCGCGTGGGGTACTGCTCGGCGAGCACCGGCACCGTGGCGTAGGCGGCCTCGAGGTGCTCGGCGATCGCGTCGTCGAGGTAGGCCGTGCCCGCCAACTGGCCGGCGGCCCCCACCGAGAGCACCTCCTCGATGACCCCCTGGTTGAGCGCGACGGCGCGGGCGGGCGGCGCGTCCAGGGTCAGCGGCACGCCGCAGTTGGTGAGCGAGACGTGGAACGGGGCCTGCGACTCCGACGGCGACGAGCCCGGGGTGGCGTCCGGCGCGCCGGCGCAGCCGGTGAGGGCCAGCCCGGCGGCCAGGCCGAGGGCGACGAGACGGGTGATGGGTGATGAGGGACGCATGGGCGACTCCTTCGCGAACGGTCCTGACGCGGGACCGGAATGAACACGGACGCGTCCAGCCGGTCTTCGGACTCGGAATCACACGCCTCCGGCACCTTCCCGGGATCACTCCCAGTGGTGTCTTGCCGGAGGCATCATCCTCACCGCTGCGCGACAGTTCCGGACTCTCACCGGATTCCCACCCCTCGACGGATCGAGGGCGCTGGACGCCCTGAAGGTACCACGCGGCCGCACCCGGCCACGCCGGTCCCCCGGCGCCGGACGGCGCGGCGTTCGCCGGAACGCAAGCACCACGGGGTCGGACAGCGGAGGGCGGAGGAAGGGCCCCGACCCACGACCGTCAGGTCGGCGCCGCCGGGGCACCGGGGCTTGTCAGGCCCCGGACGCGGGGACGCCGGGTCCGGGCGGGGTGAAGCCGCCGAGCGCGCGGATCCGTGGCTCGTCCCGCAGGCGGTCCACCAGGGCGTGCAGGCCGGGCGGCTCGGGGTCGAAGGGGTCGTCCCACGCCATCTTGACGGTCTGCGGCGCCGCGGGCGTCGGCCCCGGCAGGTCGTGCACCGCGAAGCTCGCCCAGTCCACGGCGATGTCCCGCTCGCGGGACCGGGCGGCATCCAGCACGAGGCCGCGGGCGCGCGCCCGGGACGCCGACGGGGCCCGCGTCAGGGCCGCCGCGACGGCGGCCGGATCGGCGATCGGCTCCGCGCCGGACTGCAGCAGCGCAGCCAGCCCGCGGGGGCGTCCGGAGGCGTCGGCGCCGAGCTCGTGCCAGCGCAGGTCGAGGGCGTCGAGCCGCGGGTCGTCGGGGGCGATCCGGTGCCGCTCGGCCCACCCCCGGATCAGGCGGCGCTTGGCGCCCCACTCGGTGCCCTCGGTGCGGCCGGCGTCCAGGTCGTCCAGGAGCCGCGTCCAGGCGGCGTGGGCCGCCGCGCCCTCGGCGTCTCCGGACTCGGCCAGGGCGCGGGTGGCGTCGAGGTGGGCGCGCTGCAGCGCCCGGGCGGTCGTGGCTCCCCCGCCGGCGGCCGGGACGGCGGCGTCCGGGTCGACGGTCCAGGCCCGCAGCGCGGCGAGCGGGTCCGCGGGGCCCGGCGGGGGCGCGCCGCCCGCCTCGGCGCGCCGCAGCACGAGCTCGGTGGCGGCGACCGTCAGCCACATCACGGCGTCCAGGCTGGTGGTGTCGCCGGAGATGACGTGCAGCCGGCGGTAGCGCGCCG
Organism: Propioniciclava coleopterorum; assembly: GCF_011393335.1. Classification (NCBI taxonomy): domain Bacteria; kingdom Bacillati; phylum Actinomycetota; class Actinomycetes; order Propionibacteriales; family Propionibacteriaceae; genus Propioniciclava; species Propioniciclava coleopterorum. The sequence continues at coordinate 3,591,152 of NZ_CP049865.1, forward strand.
GGTCGGCGTGCGGCTCGTCGCGGGTGTTGATCAGGGGGCGGCTGCGGGTGGTCTGGTTGGACACCACGTCGCCGAGGAGGTCGCCGCGCTGCGACAGCGTGAACCGGCCGCGCCGCCAGTGCCCGGCGCCGCCGATGAGTTGGCGGCTCACCAGGAAGCCGATCAGCCAGTCCGCCAGCACCCGCGGGTCGGTGTCGCGGGCGACGAGGTAGTTCTCGTGGCTACCCCAGGTGTTGCCGTAGGAGTCGGTGTTGTTGCGGAACAGCCGGAACGTCACGTCGTGGCCCTCGTCGGCCTCGGCGGCCCGCGCCTGCGCCGCCAGGTCGACCAGGAGCGCGTCGCCGGCCCGCTGCGCGATCACCAGGTCGGCCGCCGACGTGCACTCAGGCGTGGCGTACTCCGGGTGCGACCCGATGTCGAGGTAGAGCCGGCCGCCGTTGCCCAGGAACGCGTTGGTCGAGGCGAACCGCGCCGCCAGGGGCGTGAAGAGCCGCGCCGCGGCCTCGTCGGAGGCCAGCCGCTTGCCGTCGGCGGTCGCCAGCAGCCCGTACTCGGTCTCGATCCCGACGATGCGGCGCATGGCCCGTCCTAGAGCTTGACGGCGTCCAGGAGGGCGCCGAGTTCGTCGCGGGTGACCTCGCGCAGTTCGCCCGGACGCAGCCGGCCCATCCGCACCGGCCCGATCTGGGTGCGCGAGAGCGCGGTGACGGGGTGGCCGACCTCCGCGAACATGCGCCGGACGATCCGGTTGCGGCCCTCGTGCAGCACCACGGTGACCATGGTGCGCCGGCCGGTCCCCGCGCCGAGCTTGACCAGGTCGGGTTTGACGGGGCCGTCCTCCAGCGTGATCCCGGACGCCAGCCTGCGGCGCGTGGCCTCGGTGAGGTCGCCCTCCACCTCGGCCACGTAGGTTTTGGTGAGCTCGTAGCTGGGGTGGGCCATCCGCTGGGCGAAGTCGCCGTCGTTGGTCAGCAGGATCATGCCGTCGGTGTCGGTGTCGAGGCGTCCGACGTGGAACAGGCCCTCGCCCGCGTGCTCGCCCAGGTAGTCGCTCAGGGTCGGGCGGCCCTGCGGGTCGCTCATGGTGGACACCACGCCGCGCGGCTTGTTGAACACGAGGTACTGGTGCTCGCGGGGCGGCGGGATGCGGCGGCCGTCGACGCGGATCACGTCGCGGTGCGGGTCGACGCGGCGGCCCTGTTCGGAGACGATCTCGCCGTTGATCTCGATGCGGCCCTGGTCGACGAGTTGCTCGGCCGCCCGCCGCGAGGCGACGCCGGCCTGCGCCAGCACCTTCTGCAGCCGGATGCCCTCGGGCTCGCTCATGCGTCCTCCTCGTGGTCGTCGGCGGCCGGCTCGGCCGCCCCGGGGTCGTGGTGGGCTGGGGTCGTCGCCGGGGCGTCCGGCGCGGGCTCCTCCGCGTCCGGGTCGAGCGCCTCGGCGGTCAGCGTCTCGGCCAAACCCGCCAGCTCGGCCTCCAGCAGGGACGCCTCGGGCAGGTGGGGCGCGATCGGCGGGAGGTCGTCCAGGCTGGTGTAGCCCATCTTCTCCAGGAACAGCGCGCTGGTGCGGAACAGCATCGCGCCCGTCTCGGCGGATGCCCCCGCCTCCTCGACCAGGCCCCGCGTCACGAGCGTCCGCATCACGCCGTCGACGTTGACGCCGCGGATCCCCGAGACCCGCGAGCGCGAGATGGGCTGCAGGTACGCCACGACGGCGAGCGTCTCCAGCGCGGCCTGCGACAGCTTGGCCTGCTGTCCCTCCAGGATCCAGGCGGCGATCAGGTCGGCGTGCTCGGCGCGCGTGTAGAGCCGCCAGCCCTCTCCGACCTGCCGCAGCTCGAACCCCCGGCCCGTCTCGTCGTAGAACAGCGCCAGTTCCTCCAGCGCCTCCCACACCGCGGGCGTGGCGACGTCGAGCGCCTGGGCGAGCTCGGCGGTGCCGACGGGCTCGGTCGCCATCAGCAGCAGCGCCTCCAGGGGCGCGGTGAGGGCGGTGTCCACCCGCTCAGCCATCTGTGTCTCCTTGTTGCGGGACGCCGGTGAACTCGTCGATGCCTCCGGCGAGGTCGGCGCCCTCGTCCATGGTGCCGGTCCAGCGCACCGTCAGCTCGCCCAGCGGGGTGAGCTGGTCGAAGGCGACCGCGCGCTGGCGCGCCAGTTCGAGCAGAGCCAGGAACCGCGCCACGACCACGATGCGCTCCCCGGCGTCCGCGATCAGGGCGCGGAACGTCGCCGTGCCCTGGCCGCGCAGCCGGTCGATGAGCAGGTCCGCCTGCTCCCGGACGCTGACCGCCGGGGCGTGCAGGTGCGCCAGCGAGATCGACTCCTCGGGCTTCGGCTGCAGCGCCCGGGCGGCCAGCCAGGCGAGCTGGTCGCCGTCGACGCCGATGACGACCTCGGGCAGCAGCCGGGCGAACGCCTCCTCCAGCCCGCCGGGGCGCGCGTGCCGCCGCCCCTCCTCCTGGAGCCGGGTCTGCATGAGGCCGGACACGACCTTGAAGGCCCGGTACTGCAGCAGCCGGGCGAACAGCAGGTCGCGGGCCTCGAGCATGGCCAGGTCCTCGGGGTCCTCCACCTCGCCCGCGGGCAGCAGCCGTGCGGCCTTCAGGTCCAGCAGGGTGGCCGCGACGACGACGAACGAGCTGGTCTGGTCGAGGTCCCACGCGGGGCCCATGGCGCGCAGGTGGGCGATGAACTCGTCGGTGACCGTCGAGAGGGCGACCTCGGTGACGTCCAGCTTGTGCCGGGTGATGAGCTGCAGCAGCAGGTCGAAGGGGCCCTCGAAGTTGGTCAGCTTGACGGTGAATCCCCCGTGGGCTTCGGTCACGACGGGGCGGCCAGCCGGCGCAGCACGTCGGAGCCGGCGCCCTCGGCCTCGATGGCGGCCAGCGCCGACGCGATGGCGGCGCGCACGATCCGGCCGCGGTCGACGGCCAGGCCGTGTTCGGCGCGCAGCTCCAGCCGGAGCCGCTCCAGGGCCAGCAGTTCCTCGCTGCTCACGTAGACGGTGATCTTCTCGTCGTGGCGGACCCGCCCGGTGTGCTCGACGGGCCCGGACGCCGCGGCCAGGCGGCGGCGCGGCGCCTCCTGCTCGGCGGTCGCCGGCTCGGGGGCGGGGTCGGGCGCGCGCAGTTCGTCGTGGGCCGCGGGGCCGGCGTCCCGGGTGCGGCGCGGCGCGGCCGTGCGGTGGTCGCCGGGGCGGCGGGACGCGCGGTGGGCGTCGGCGGCCTCGTTCAGCTCCGCCGCGGTGGAGCGGAACAGCTCGGACGCGCCGGGCAGGCCTACGCGTCGGGGCATCGGACGAGCACCTCCTTGGCCAGGGTGCGGTAGGCCTCCGCGCCGGGGCTCGAGCTCGCGTAGGTGGTGATGGGCTCGCCGGCCACCGTGGTCTCGGGGAACTTGACGGTGCGCTTGATGACGGTGTGGAACACCTTGTCGCCGAAGGCCTCGACGACCCGCTCGAGCACCTCGCGGCTGTGCAGCGTCCGGCCGTCGTACATGGTGCCGACGATGCCCAGGATCTGCAGGTCGGGGTTCAGCCGCTCGGTGACCTTCGTGATGGTGTCGGTGAGCAGCGCCACGCCGCGCAGCGCGAAGAACTCGCATTCGAGCGGGATGAGGGCGTAGTCGGACGCGGTGAGGGCGTTGACGGTGAGCAGGCCCAGGCTCGGCGCACAGTCGATGATGATGACGTCGTACTCGCTCTTGGCGGGGCGCAGCACGCGCCGCAGCGTCTGCTCGCGCGCCACCTCGGAGACCAGCTGCACCTCGGCGGCGGACAGATCGATGTTGGCCGGCAGCAGGTCGAGGTTGTCGACGTTGGTCTGCAGGATCACGTCGTCGATGTCCACGTCGCGGCCCAGCAGCAGGTTGTAGATCGACGTGTCGAGGGTGTGCGGGTTGACGCCCAGCCCCACCGACGCGGACCCCTGCGGATCGAAGTCGACCAGCAGCACCTTGCGGCCGGTCTCGGCCAGCGCGGCACCGAGGTTGATCGTCGTGGTGGTCTTCCCCACGCCGCCCTTCTGGTTGGTCATCGCGATGATCCTGGCGTTCTTGGGGCCCGCCTTCGGCGCGCGCGGCTCGGGAAGGTCCGGCCAGGGGCGACCGGTGGGACCCAGGTCGTCGGCTGCGGCGTCCGTGTCGTTCTCGAACAGGGCAGGGTTCTGGCTCACGACGGGTCCTTCCTCGGTGGTCTGGCGACAGCCTACGCCCCCAAAAGGCGACAAAGTGACACCGGTGCCGCCGTGTCCCCCGGGTGTACCCCCTAGGCTCGGGGCATGACGAACACCCCCCACGACCGCGTCCCCGGCCCCGCCTTCGAGGGCGGCGACATCTCGCTGCCCGTCCCGCTCACCGTCGAGACAGCCGCGGCGCTGGCCGACTCGGTGGTCGACGCCGCCCGCCAGCTCAACGGCGTGGAACTCGACTTCAGCGAGGCGTCGCTGGCCCAGGTGGACGCCATCCTCGACGAGTTCCACGAGATCGGGTCGCGGGCCACCGCGTCCGCCACCGTCGCCTTCGGCGCCTACATCGGCGAGGTCCTCGTCCGGAACGCCGGCTACCGCTGGCGCGACACGACCGCCGAGGAGCGCGACCTGTACGGCGGCTGGCCCATGGTGGTCGCGCGCGACGCCGATCAGAAGGTCGCCAACCCGATCGGCAAGGCCTTCAAGCGCGTCGACAACGGCCCCGGCGAGGGGGTCGCCTTCTTCTACACGGTGATGGCCCAGAGCTGACGTCCGGAGGTCCCGCGCCGCCCCGGATGCGCCACCGAAGATCCGTCACGACACCTTGCCTGGTTTAGTTGATTGATCAACTTATTTTGGTACCATGGTGGTCATGACCGATGTGCTGTGGCTGGATGAGGACGAGATCAGGACCTGGCTGAAGTTCCGGGCCGTCGTCGAACTCTATCCGAGCATCCTGGACAGCCAGTTGCGCCGCGACGCCCAGCTCACGCACATGGAGTACCAGGTGCTGGCGATGCTGTCGGAGGCGCCGGGCGGCTCGCTGCGGATGTCGGTCCTGGCCTCGCGCACCAACTCCTCGCTCACCCGGATGTCGCACGTCGTGACCCGGCTCAGCGAGCGCGGCATCGTGGCGCGGCAGGCCTGCGAACTGGACGGCCGCGCCACCAACGTGGTGCTCAGCGACGCCGGGCGCGCCCGGCTGCAGGACGCCGCCCCGGGCCACGTCGCGCAGGTGCGGCGTTCGTTCGTCGACGCGCTCACCCCCGAGCAACTCGACCAGCTCGACGCTATCTGCGAGGCCATCCTGGGCCGCATCGACCCGGACGGCCGCATGACGGGGCGTTGATCCCCTCCCTTGTCAGGTCGGGCGTGACCGGTCAGGCTGAACCCATGTCCGTCACGATCCAGGTCACGTTCGACGCCCACGACCCCGCCGCCCTGGGCGAGTTCTGGGCGTTCGCGCTCGGCTACGACAAGGACGCTCCCCCGGCCGGCTTCCCGACGTGGGAGGACGCCCTGGACCACTTCGGGGTCCCGCAGGATGAGCGCAACAACGCCTTCGCGGTGCACGACCCCGACGGGGTGGGGCCGCGGCTGTTCTTCCAGCGCGTCCCCGAGCCCAAGGTCGCCAAGAACCGGGTGCACCTGGACCTGCGCGCCGCCCCCGGCCTGGAGGGCGACGACCGGATGCACGCCCTGGAGGCGCGCGCGGGTGAACTCGTCGGCCGCGGCGCGACCCGCGTCCGGCTGGTGCCGCCCGACGCGCTGAACAAGGGGTTCATCGTCATGCACGACCCCGAGGGCAACGAGTTCTGCCTCGACTGAGGCGCACTGCCAACCCGGTCGGCGGGCAGGCTCCGCGAGGCGTCAGCGGGCCCGCGGGTGCGCGGTGAGGAACACCTCGCGCAGGTGCTCGGCGGTCACGAGCGTGTACAGCTGCGTCGTCGTCACCGAGGCGTGGCCCAGCAGTTCCTGCACGACCCGGACGTCGGCGCCGCCGTCCAGCAGGTGCGTGGCGAACGAGTGCCGCAGCGTGTGGGGGCTGACGGGCACCCCCAGTTCGGCGGCCTCCCCCGCGGCCGCCAGGACGTTGTAGGCGGACTGCCGGCTGAGCCGCCCGCCGCGGGCGTTGAGCAGCAGCGCCGGCCCCGGGCGGGCCGCGCCGGCGATCAGCCCGGGACGCCCCCGCACGAGCCACGCGCCCACGGCGTCGCGGGCGTAGGACCCCAGCGGCACCACGCGCTCCTTGCGGCCCTTGCCGAAGAGGCGCAGCCCGGCGTCGGGGTCCTCCAGCGCGCCGGTCACGTCGTCGACGTCCAGGGCGAGCACCTCCGAGACCCGCGCGCCGGTGCCGTAGAGCAGTTCCAGGAGCGCCGCGTCGCGCAGGCCGATCGGGGTGTCGCGGTCGGGGAGGTCGAGCAGCGCCTGCACCTGGTCAAGGGCGAGCGCCTTCGGCAGCCGCCTGGCCTGCCGCGGCGGGGCCACGTCGGCGGCCGGGTCGCCGACCGCGACCCCGTCCCGGACCGCGAACCGGTGCAGCGACCGCACCGCGGCCACCGCGCGGGCCACCGAGGACGCGGCCAGTCCCGGTCGCTCCCCCTCGCCGGCGGCCAGCGACTGGGCGAAGCCCGCGATGTCGTCGGCCGTCACCGCGTCGATCGCGGTGATGCCCCGGCGCTCGAGCCAGCCCAGGTACCGGTCCAGGTCGCGGCGGTAACCCGCCACCGTGTGACGGGACGCGCCGACCTCGGCCTCGAGGTGGTCCAGGTACGCCGCGACCACCCGCGTCAGCGTGCTGCTCACGGCGCCTCGAGCTCGCCCAACTCCTGGTCGCGGGCCGCCTTGGCGCCGCGGGCGTCCCAGGGGGCGTCGGGAGCCCGCAGGTCGGCCTCGCGCCCCGACCGCAGCGCCGCGTGCGCCGCCAGCACCCCGACCACGAGCGTCGGGTTCTGGACGCGGCCGGCGAACACCGCGGCGACCAGGTCGTCCAGCGGGACGAGGCACACCTCCATGTCCGCCTCCTCGCCCTCCAGCACGAAGCCCTCGGGACGCGGCGCGTCGGCCAGCCCACGCGCCAGGAACACGCGGATGGACTCCTGCAGGCACCCCGGTGAGGTCATGTAGTCGACCAGCGTGCGCCAGTCGTCGGCCCGCAGCCGGGCCTCCTCGGCCAGCTCGCGCTGGGCGGCGGTCAGCCAGGACTCGCCGTCGGCGTCCAGGAGGCCGGCGGGCGGCTCGATGAGCTTGAAGCCGACGGGGTGCCGGTACTGCCGCACCACCACCACCCGCTCCTGCTCGTCCAGGGCGATGACGCCGACCGCGCCCGTGTGGGTCAGGTAGTCGCGCACCATGGTGGCGCCGTCGGGCGTGACGACCGTGTCGCTGACGAAGGTGTTCAGCCGGCCGCGGCCCAGCACCCGGTGCTCGGCGATCGGCCAGTCGGTGGCGGCATCGGCGACGGCGTCGCCGGTCAGGACGGGCAGGTCACGCATCGGGGTCCTCCTCGGTGAAGAGCCGCTGGCTGCGGCGGCGGGCGACGGCGGCCGCGATCAGCGCCGCGAACAACGGGTGGGGGTCGGTGGGGCGCGACCGGAACTCCGGGTGGGCCTGGGTGGCCACGTAGAAGGGGTGCGCGTCGGCGTCCAGCTCCACGAACTCGACCAGCGAGCCGTCCGGGGAGGTGCCCGAGATCCGCAGGCCGGCGGCCTCGATCCGCTCCCGGTAGGCGTTGTTGACCTCGTAGCGGTGCCGGTGCCGCTCGGCGACGTGCGTGGTGCCGTACGCGGCGGCCACGACCGAGCCCGCGACCAAAGTCGCGGGATAGGAACCCAGCCGCATCGTGCCCCCGAGATCTCCGGCGCCCTCGACGAACGAGACCTGCTCGGCCATGGTCGAGATCACCGGGTGGGCGGTGTCGGGGTCGAACTCGGTGGACGCCGCCCCCTCCAGGCCGGCGAGGTTGCGGGCGGCCTCCATCACCATGCACTGCAGCCCCAGGCACAGCCCCAGGGTGGGGATCCGGTTCTCGCGGGCGAACGTCAGCGCGCCGAGCTTGCCCTCGACGCCGCGGATGCCGAACCCGCCCGGGATCAGCACCGCGTCCACCGCCGCGAGGTGCCGGGCCGCCCCCTCGGGGGTCGCGCACTCGTCGGAGGGCACCCACACCACGTTCACCTTGGCCCGGTTCGCGAACCCGCCGGCCCGCAGGGCCTCGGTGACCGACAGGTAGGCGTCCGGCAGGTCGACGTATTTGCCGACCAGGGCGACGCTCACCTCCTCCTTCGGGTGCCGGACGCGGTCGAGCAGGTCGTCCCAGCGCGTCCAGTTCACGTCGCGGAAGCTGACGCCCAGCCGCCGGACCACGTAGGCGTCCAGGCCCTCGTCGAACAGGACGCGGGGGATCTCGTAGATCGAACCCGCGTCCGGGCAGGAGATGACCGCCTCCTCGTCCACGTCGCACATCAGGGCGATCTTGCGCTTGATGGAGGCCGGAACGTCGCGGACGCAGCGGGCCACCACGGCGTCCGGCGTGATGCCGACCTGGCGCAGGGCCGCCACCGAGTGCTGGGTGGGCTTGGTCTTCAGCTCGCCCGACGGGCCGATGTAGGGCACCAGCGAGACGTGCAGGAAGAAGACGTTGTCGCGGCCCACCTCGCGGCGGACCTGCCGGGCCGCCTCCAGGAACGGCAGCGACTCGATGTCGCCGACGGTGCCGCCGATCTCGTGGATCACGACGTCGGTGCCGCGGCGGGCCATGGCGAGCATGTCATCGCGGATCTGGTTGGTGATGTGCGGGATCACCTGCACGGTGTCGCCCAGGTAGTCGCCTCGGCGCTCCTTGGCGATGACGGTCGAGTAGACCTTGCCGGTCGTGACGTTGGCCTCGCCGCTCAGGTTCGCGTCCAGGAACCGTTCGTAGTGGCCGATGTCCAGGTCGGTCTCGGCGCCGTCCTCGGTCACGAAGACCTCGCCGTGCTGGAACGGGTTCATCGTGCCCGGGTCCACGTTGAGGTAGGGATCGAGCTTCTGCATCGTGACGCGCATGCCGCGCGCCACCAAGAGCGATCCGAGGCTCGAGGCCGTGAGCCCCTTGCCGAGCGAGGAGGCGACGCCTCCGGTCACGAAGATGTGTTTGGTCTGATGCGCGTCTCCCACGGACCTTCAGCATACGGCGTCGCAGGTTGCGCCCGTGTTACGAAATCCCGCCGCCCGCCACCGGGGCGTGGTTGGCTGGGCGGCATGGATGTCGAACTCGCGACGGTGCGGGACTTCCTGGCCGAGCACGAGCCCTTCAGCGACCTGCCCGAGGCCGTCCTGAACGCGCTGCCCGCCCGCCTGGTGGCGCGCTACTACCGGCGCGGCAGCGTCCTGGTCGAGCACGGCGCGTCCAACGCGTTCCTGTTCGTGCTGCGCTCCGGCTCGGTCGACATCCTCGACTCCCAGGGCGGCCTGGTGGAGCGCGCGGAGGTGGGCGAGTCGTTCGGCGTCTCGTCGGTGATGACGGGCGGACCCAGCAACTACCGGCTCAAGGCCCACACCGACTCGCTGTGCCTGCTGCTACCCGCGGACGCCTTCGCCGAACTGATGGCCACCTCCCCGCCGTTCAACCGGCACTTCCTGGGCCAGCAGGCGGGCCGGATCCGAGCGGCGATCGAATCGGTGCGCGCCGCGGACGCGGGCTCGGCGATCCTGCGGACGCGGGTGCGCGACATCCTGCGCTCGGCCCCCATCACCATCTCCCCGGACGCCGACGTGACGGCCGCGGCCCGGCTGATGACGCAGCGGCGCGTCTCGGCGCTGCTGGTCACCGACGCCGACGCGCTCGTCGGGATCGTCACCGACCGCGACCTGCGCGCCAAGGTGGTCGCGGAGGCCCGCCCCCGAGCGAGCCCATCTCGGCGGTCATGACGCCCGACCCGCTGGCGGTCTCCCCCGACACGCTGGCCTTCGAGGTGCTCGTCGTGATGACGCAGCGCGGCTTCCACCACCTGCCGGTGATGGACGAGGGCCGCCTGCTCGGCATGGTGACCTCGGGCGACCTGATGCGGCTGGAGCAGGCCAACCCCAGCTACCTCGTGGGGTTGATCGAGCGGCAGGCCGACGTGGGCGGGCTGGCCGAGACGGCCCGGCGGATCCCCGAGATCGTGTCGGCGGCCGCCGCGCAGGACGCGACCGCCGCGGACGTCGCCCGGGTGGTCACGGCCACGATCGACGCCCTGACCCGCAAGCTGATCGCGCTGGCCGAGGCCGAACTCGGCCCGGCGCCCGCCGACTACTGCTGGGTGGCCCTGGGGTCGCAGGGACGCCTCGAGGCGGGCGTCGGGTCCGACCAGGACAACGCGCTGGTGCTCGCCCACGACCCCACCCCGACGAGGCCGCGTGGTTCGCGACCTTCGCCGAGTTCGTGGTCGACGGCCTCGAACGGTGCGGCTTCCCCCGGTGCCCGGGCGACATGATGGCCACCAACCCCGCGTGGCGGCTGTCGGTGCGCGGCTGGGAGGGCTGCTTCGCCCGCTGGCTCAACGAGCCCGAGCCGGACGCGATGCTGCACGCCCAGACGTTCCTCGACATGCGCCCCGTGCAGGGCGACCGCGAGCTGGCCGAGCGGGTGCACGACCAGGCCGTCGCGCTCGTGCCGGGGTCGCAGCGCTTCCAGGCCCACCTGGCCAAGCAGGCGCAGCGCTTCGAGCCGCCGCTGGGCTTCTTCCGCGACTTCGTCCTGGAGGGCCCGGGCGAGCACACCGACGCCCTGGACCTGAAGGCCGGCGGGGTCACCCCGATCGTGCAGCTGGCCCGGCTGTTCTCCCTGGCGGCGGGCTCCCGCGCCCTCGCCACGGGCGACCGGCTGCGGGTGGCCGGGGAGACCGGCGCGCTGACGCCGGAGAACGCGGCGAACCTCGCCGACGCCTTCGAGTTCATCAACTACGTGCGGCTGCAGCACCAGGTCCGCCAGCTCGCCGAGGCCGCGCCGGTGGACAACTACATCCGCCCGGCGACGCTGAGCCCGTTCGAGCGCCGCCACCTCAAGGAGGCGTTCTCGATCATCCGCGCGCTGCAGAAGGCCGTCGCGTACCGCTACCGCACCGACGTCACCTAGCCATGCCGCTCGCCCCCACCTTCGCGCTGCGCCGCAGCCGGGCCGCCCGCCGCGCCGCCGGCCCGCTGCGCGACTTCTACGCCGTCCCGGCTCCGGCGCCCGGCACGCCGGCGTCCGAGCTGGGACTGTTGGCGATCGACGCCGAGACCACCGGCCTGGACCCGGGCAGCGACGCGATCCTGAGCCTGGGGTACCTGCGCGTCGACGGCCCGAACATCGTGCTGGGCGGCGCGACCCACCGGATCCTGGACGCGGGCGTGGCCGTCGGGCAGTCGGCGGTGTTCCACGGCATCACCGACGACGCGCTGGCCGCCGGCGAGGACCTGTCCTCGGTGATGGCCGGCGTCCTGCAGGCGCTGGCGGGGCGGGCGCTGCTGGCGCACTTCGCCTACATCGAACGGCGGTTCCTGTCCCGGCTGTGCGAGCGGCTCTACGGCGCCCCGCTGATCGTGCCGGCGGTGTGCACGCTGGTCCTGCACGACAAGCTCGTGAACCGGGGGTTCGACGACGAGGCGCACGCCGACGAACTGCGGCTGTGGAACGCCCGGGCGCGGTACCGGCTCCCCCGCTACCCGGCGCACGACGCCCTGGTGGACGCGCTGGCCTGCGCTGAGCTGTATCAGGCCCAGGTCGCCGAACTCGGCGCGACGCGGCCGCAGACGCTGAAGACGCTGTCGACGCGCTAGCCGACCGGCGGACGGGAGCCGAAGATCGTCGTGCCGAGCCGGACGCACGTCGAGCCCTCCTCCACGGCGGTCTCGAAGTCCCCCGACATGCCCATCGACAGGGTGTCGAAGCCGCCGCCGTGGGCGTCCCGGAGCCGGTCGCGCACCGCGCGCAGCGCCGCGAACGCGCCCCGCACGGCGGCCTCGTCGTCGGTGCGGGCCGCCATGGTCATCAGGCCGTCGATCCGCAGGTGGTCGTGGCCGGCCAGCGCGTCCACGGCGGCGGCGACGTCGGCGGGCGCGAACCCGGCCTTCGCGGCCTCGCCGGAGGTGTTGACCTGGAGCAGCACCGGCAGCCGACGCCCGAGGCCGGCCAGCCGCCGCTCGAGCGCGTCGGCCAGCCCGAGGGAGTCCAGCGACTGCAGTTCGGCGGCGTGCTCGGCGATCAGCCGGGCCTTGTTGGTCTGGACGCGGCCGACCGCGACCCAGGAGACATCGTCTCCGGCGAACTCCTCGGCACGCCGCGCGAGTTCCTGGGGGCGGCTCTCCCCGAAGCGGCGGTGGCCCGCGGCCAGCGCGTCCCGGATCAGCGCGGCCGGGTGGGTCTTGCTGATGGGCAGCAACTCCACGCCGCCGGGGTCGCGTCCCACCCGGGCGCAGGCCGCCTCGATCCGGGCGCGCGCCGCCGACAGGTTCCCCACCACGTCCACCATGGCCCCAGAACTACCACACGGCGGACCCCGCGGCGCTCAGTCCTCCTGGGGCTGGCCGTATCCCTGCATCGCGATCACCATGGCGTCGGTCTGCGCGGCGTCGAGCAGCTTCACCGGGCCGCCGGTGGCCATGGCGCGCAGCTGGATCTCGCAGATGTACTCCAGGTAGGGCAGCAGCGACAGCGCCTTGTCGAGCGTGGCACCGATGGTGACCGCGCCGTGGTTCGCCATGAGCGCCCCGGTGCGGCCGTCCAGGGCCTCCACGACGCCGCGGGCGAGCGCGTCGGTACCGAACGGGGCGTACGGCGCCACGCGCACGGGGCCGCCGAACATCGCCGAGTAGTAGTGCGAGGTCGGGACGACGTCGCACACCAGGCCCATGGCCGTGGAGGCGGGCGCGTGGTTGTGCGTGATCGCGCCGGCGTCCGTGCCGCGGTACACCGCCAGGTGCAGCGGCAGTTCGCTGGAGGGCTTCAGCGGGGCGTCGATCTCGCCCCCGTCGAGGTCGTGGACGCCGACGAGCCCGGGCGTCAGGTCGGCGTACTCGATGCCGGACGGGGAGATGAGCACCTCGTCCCCGATCCGCACGGACACGTTGCCGGCCGTGCGCACCACCAGCCCGAGGCGCTGCAGGCGCTGGCAGGCGCGGACGACGGCCGTGCGGGCTTCTTCGTGGATCATCGGGGTTCTCCTTCGTTGTGGGTCATTCGGCCGAGAGTTGCTCGCCCAGGAGGTCGCGGAACTCGGCGAAGCCGGACGCCTTGCGCACCTGGGAGAACAGCTGGGGGTCGTACAGCAGCCGCACCAGCGGCTGGTAGAAGTCGATGAAGTCGTCGTAGTCGTCGCCGTTGATCGCCAGCATCAGCACCAGCGTCACGTCGGCTCCCTCCCAGCTGATCGGGGCCTCGGGGATCAGCACCGCGACCTTCGTCTCGTGCGCGATCAGGTCCATCGCGTGCGGGATCGCGAACCGGCGTGCGAACGCCGTCGAGGAGTAGGTCTCCCGCAGCAGCACGCTGTCGAGGTACTCCGGCGGGACGACGCCGCGCTCGGCCATGGCCCGGGACAGGAAGACGATCGCCTCGGTGGCGTCGTCGAAGCGCTGCCCGGTGAAGAACAGGGCGGGATCCAGGAAGCGGGCCATCGTGCGCGCCATCCGGCCGCGCGACCGGGACTCCCGGACCCGCGACAGGGCCGCGTCGATCGCCTGGACGTCCAGGTGGGAGAGCACGGCGCTGATCTGCACGGTCGGACGTCCGTTGCCGGAGTCCTCGAACGTGGTGATCACGAGATCGGCTTCGAGCGCGTCGGCCTCGGCGGGCGTCGACACGATGTCGACGATCCGCAGGGTCTCCAGGTACCGCTCGACGAGGCCGGCGATCAGCCAGTCCTGCAGCGTCTGGTAGCGCGGGCACACGAGCACCGCGGTGACGGCCTGCTCGTCGGTGGTCGGCTCGGTCGAGTAGAGCCCGAAGTAGATCGCCAGCAGCCCGATCTCGTCGTCGGTGAACCGCACGTCCAGGCGGCGGGCGATCCGGTCGGCGAGGAACACGGCGACGTCGTACAGGAACGGCGAACGGGCGTGCAGCGAGTCCTGCAGGCTGTTGCGGAAGTACAGCATGGTGTCGACGCGGCGCAGCATCCTGCCGATGTGCCCCTCCAGGCTGCTGAGCAGCTTGTCGCGCTGGATCGTGAGGTTGAAGCGCGCGACGGTCTCCTCCAGCGCGTCGTGCACCACGCAGCGCACGGTGGCGGCGTCGGGGCGGCCGGCCGGTGACGGCCGTTCGTCGTCGGCGTCCAGGGCGGACGCGACGAGCCCGGCCAGGTGCGCCTGGTCGGCCAGCCCGAGCGGCCGCTCGGGGTACAGGCGGGCCGCCTGCGTCGTCAGGGCGGCGACGATGCGGCTCGCCGCGTCCTCCCCCAGGTCCCTGCCGCCGGGCTGCGGCGAGCGCCGCCGGGAGCGCTGCAGGCAGATGGCCAGCGTGATGACGAGGCTTTCGCGCCGCAGGTCGTCCATCGAGACCCCGTGCTCGGCCAGGACGGCGTCGACGAGCACCCCGAGGCGCGGGACGTCCACGTCGGGCAGGTAGCGACCGATGCGCGAGTTGCGGCCGCCGGCGACGTCCATGGCGCGGTGCACGAGTTGGCCGAGCAGGCGGCGCAGCTCGAGTTCGTCGGCGTCCAGGGAGACGGCGCTGCCGCGCGTGCTCAGCGTCGTGGGCCCGTTGCCCAGCTGCGCCTTGAGCTTGCGCAGCGCCGACCGGACGACCGATTCGCCCAGGTAGCAGTCCACGACGATGTCGTGGACGTCGGTGCGCGGGTGGTCCAGCAGGTACAGCAGGACGCGGTCCTCGTTGCCCAGCTCGGGCGTCAGGTGGACGCCGGCCTGCGTGAGCGACTGGTGGGCCGCCAGGTCGAGCCGGTAGCCCTGCGACGTGCCCTGCACGAGGTCGACGCCGGCCGTGCGGTTGACGCGGGCGATGTCGTAACGCAGCGTGCGCGGGCTGACGCCCAGCAGCGTCGTTAGACCCTGCCCCGTCACCGGGTGCCCGACCTCGCTCAGCAGGTGCAGAAGCAACGCCTGCCGCTCGCTCAACCAGGCCACATCCACCCCCACACGCATCGCTCGGATCGTCGGGGTCGCTCGCCGGCCCCGGGAGAATTTCACCGCACCAAAACCAGTGCGACAAGGGAATCCGTTGCCTGCCCCCCGGCAGGTCGCGGTGCGCCCGGCTGCCGCCGGGGAGGCAAAACGTTCCATGGTGTTCCGGGCGCGGCCGCGGCGAAACTACAGCGCAGGAATCAGCGCTGAAGGAGACGCACCGTGACACAACTGATGGACGCCGCCGTCATGCACGGCCCCGGGGACGTCCGCTTCGAGAAGGTCCCCCGCCCCACGTGCCCCGAGGGGGGTTTCGTGGTGAAGGTCGAGGCGATCGGCCTGTGCGGTTCGGACATCCGCAACCTCACCACGGACTCCCGCAAGGGGGCCTACCCGCACATCTACGGCCACGAGGTCGTGGGGATCGTCGACGAGGTCGCCCCGGGCGTCACGCAGTACAGCGTCGGCGACCGGATCTACGTCTACCCCGTCGCGCACTGCCTGCGGTGCGAGTTCTGCCGGGGCGGCCACAGCGAGCAGTGCCCCAACGTCGAGAACTACGCCGACCGTCCTGGCGGGTTCGCGCAGTACATCGCCTACACCGACAAGCGCGTCGAGCGCGGCGCCACGTTCCCGGTGCCGAAGGGCGTGGACCCGGTGGCGGCCTCCCTGGCGGAGCCGCTGTCCTCGACGTACGCCTGCGTCGACAACATCGACGTCCGGCTGGGCGACACCGTGGCCGTGCTCGGCGCGGGACCCATCGGGGTCTTCCTCTCGATCCTGTGCCGGATGCGCGGGGCGAAGACCATCATCCTGGTCGACGTCAACGCCGACCGGCTGGCCAAGTCCAGCGGGTTCGCGATCGACCACCGCGTCGACTCCTCGGCCGTGGACGCCGTCGAGGAGGTCCGCCGGCTCACCGACGGGCTCGGCGTGGACAAGGTCATCTCCGCCAACCCGTCCACCGTCGCCCAGCAGCAGGGGCTCGCGATGGCGAAGAAGACCGGCACCGTCGTGTTCTTCGGGGGCGTCCCCAAGGGGGCGCTCACCGAGATCGACAGCAACCTGGTGCACTACAGCGGCCTGTGGATCTACGGCCACTACGGCGCGAACAGCATGCAGGTCCAGCGGGCCTTCGAGCTCGCGATCGACCCCAGTTTCCCGGCCTCGAGGATCGTCACGCACGTGCTGCCGCTGCGCGAGATCAACCGGGCCATCGAACTCACCCGCACCGGCGAAGCGCTCAAAGTGGTGCTTCTGCCCAACTCCGAGGAGGAATGATGACCGCACAGGTCAAGATCCTGATCGCCTGTGGGAGTGGCATCGCCACGTCCACCGTCGCTCAGGAGAAGGTCAAGGAGATCCTGAAGGAGGCCGGGATCCCGGCCTCGATCACCAAGGGCACCGTCGGGCAGGTCCCGGCGCTCGTGGACGGCGTCGACGTCGTCATGGTGACCACCCGTTACCCCAAGCCGCTCGACAAGCCCGTCGTCCAGGTGTTCGGGCTGATCTCGGGCGTCAACGAGGACAAGGTCGCGGCCGAGATCGTCGCCACCTGCCGCGCGGTCCTGGAGGGCTCGCCCGATGCTTGAGGTGATCCAGTCCATCATGGATCTGGGGGCTGTCGTCATGCTCCCGCTCGTGATGACGATCCTCGGCCTGGTCTTCCGCATGAAGGTCGGCAAGGCGGTCAAGGCGGGCCTGATGATCGGCATCGGCTTCGCCGGCCTGCAGTTGGTCATCGGGTTGCTGATGACCAGCGTCGAGCCCGCCATCACGTACTACAAGGGCCTCGACACCGCGGGCTTCACCACGGTGGACGTGGGCTGGGCCGCCATGGGGGCGTCGGTGTGGTCGGTGCCGTTCGCCGCCCTGGCGATCCTGCTGATCGTCCTGGTGAACCTGCTGATGATCGCGCTGAAGTGGACCAACGTCCTCAACGTGGACATCTGGAACTACATCCACTTCCTCATCCCCGGCACCCTCGCCTACGCCCTCACCGGCAGCTTCTGGGTCGGGCTGATCGTCACCGTCGTGCTGTCGGTGGTCTCGCTCGTCGTGGGCAGGATCATCGCCCCGTACTGGCAGAAGTACTACGGCCTGGAGGGCACCACCTGCACCACGTTCTCCTTCATCACCCTCGCCTGGCCCGTCGGCGTGCTCGTCGACAAGGTCATCGGCTCCATCCCGGGGCTGAAGAAGATCGACCTGTCCATGGACAAGGTCGGCGACCGGCTCGGGTTCTTCGGCGACACCGCCATCATCGGCCTGCTGGTGGGCGCCTTCCTGGGCGTCCTCACGGGTCAGCCCTGGCAGGGCGTCCTGACCATGGGCATGGGCATCGCCGCCACGCTGGTGCTGCTGCCGCGCATGGTCTCGGTGATGATGGAGGGCCTCAGCGCCGTCGGCACCGGGGCGCACGAGTTCATGAAGCGACGCGTGGGCAAGGACCGCGAGCTGACCATCGGCATGGACGTGGCGCTGGCGCTGGGCGATCCGACCGCCATCACCACGACCGTCCTGATGATCCCGCTCGCCATCCTGTACGCGTTCATCATCCCGGGCATGACGTACTTCCCGGTCGGGCTGCTGACCGTGATCGTCTACATGGTCCCGATGATCTCGCTGGGCTGCCGCGGCAACCTGTTCCGCACCATCGTGGGCAGCGCGCTGTTCCTGCTGTTCGTGCAGTTCGCCGCCAATCTGTTCGCCCCCGAGGCGACCGAGATGATGCGCGCCACCGGCGTCCAGGTCGACGGGGTCGTCACCGACGGCTTCTTCGGGTTCAACCTGGCCAACGTCGTCATCAGCACCCTCAACCGGATCTTCTGATCCCCGACCGTCACGAGAGGCGAAGGACATGAGCGTGCTGATCAGCACCGAGTTCACCCACGTCAACCTCTGGGCGCCGGACCAGGCGGTCCTCTTCGACGCGATGGCCGACGCCCTGGTGGCCGGCGGCCGGGTGCGCCCGACCTTCCGGGAGGCCATCTCCCAGCGGGAGCGCACCTTCCCGACCGGGCTGCCGGTGGGCTGCGGGGTCGCGATCCCCCACACCGACGCGGTGCACGTCGTCGCCGACACCATCTCGGTGGCGACGCTCGGCCGGCCGGTCCGGTTCGGGGAGATGGCGGGCCACGAGGACGCCCACGTGGACGTCCGGGTCGTCGTGATGCTGGCGTTGTCGGGAGGCAACCAGCTCGGGGTGCTCAAGCGGGTGATCAAGGCGATCCAGGACGACGCGTTCCTCGACGCGCTCCTCGGCGCTTCGGACCGGGAGACCCTCGTCGCCCTCACCCAGGAGGCCTTCCTCCCGCAGTGACGCGAGGACGTCCACGACGACAGAGGGGCGGGTGGCCGATCGGCCACCCGCCCCTTCGTCGTGCTGCGTGGTCTAGAGCTGCAGCACCTTCATGAACGGCATGAGCGGGGCGATCAGCCCCACGCTCATCCAGAACATGCCCAGATTCATGGCCGCACCCATCGCCAGGTGCGCGCGCCGCGCCGGCGCGGCGCCCGGGCGCAGGCATCCGAGGAGGTCGGAGACCCCCATGACCAGCAGAGCGGTCATGAAGAACAGGCCCATCCAGGCGATGACGAGCATCCCGGGCGGCGTCATCAGCGCGTCGCCGGACATGCCGCCGTGCGAGCCGTGGTCGCCGCGCATCTTCATGGACGCCATGGCGACGGCCATGCCGGCCAGGTGCCAGGCCATGGCGGCGAACATCACCGCGTGGCCCGCGAGGTGCCGGCCGTGGCCGGCGTGGCCCTCGTGACCGGCGTGGCCGGCGTGGCGGCGGGAGCGGAACGCCGCCCAGACGAACCACGCGGCGCACGCCACGAAGATCGCCGACAGGACGGGCGTGGGGATCAGGCCCGCCAGCGCGGACCAGGTCGGGCGGGGCACCATCAGGAGCATGACCACCGACATGAACAGGTGCAGAGCGTTCATGATGCGGTCCTGGGCCGTGCGCGAGCCGACGAGTTCGACGAGGCTCCAGATCGTGCACCACGCGAACATGACGAGAAGGCCGGTGAACATCACCGGCGTCTGGGTGAATGAGAACAAGGCAGGTTCCTCCCCGGTCCTTCGACCGAGGAACCATCGGGTCGCCCAGGGCGTGAAGAAGGACGCCGGGCGCTGTGATGCGATTGCGGGGACCGGCGGACGCCGGTGCCTCGACCCTAGATCAGTCGGGACGGCCCGCGCCACTTGAAACGTTGTGCGACTACGGGTTGGACGCCCGTCAGGGCCAGCGGGCGGCCAACGACGCCACGGCGAGGCTCGCGAGGATCGCGAAGCCCAGCGCGATGCCGGCGTAGAGCTCGGTGACCTCCTGGTCGACCTTCTCGTACCCCACCGAGCTGGCGATGCTCGCGTACACCTTCTGCAGCTCGTTGGCCGACCCGGCCTTGAACGCCTCGCCGCCGGACTCCCGGGCCACCGTGGCGAGCTCCGCGGTGTTGACCGGCACCGGCTCGCGGCGTCCGTTGCTCACCACGTAGCCGTTGGGGGTGCCGTAGGCGATCGTGTAGATCGGGTAGCCGGCGGCCTTCGAATCCCGCGCGGCGGCCGCGGAGGACCGCCCGATGTTGGTGAACCCGTCGGACAGCAGCACGATCGCCCCGGGCGTCGGCTCGTCGGGGCGGTTCGGGTCGGGCGGCACCAGCGCCATGGCGTCCAGCGAGCTGTAGATGCCCTCGCCGATGGCGGTGGACGGCGCGAGTGCCAGGTTCTCGATCGCGCGGCCGACCAGCCCGCGGTCGGGCGTCGGGGGCACGATGATCGAGGAGGAGCCGGCGAAGGCGACCAGCGAGACGTTGAAGCCGCGCGGCAGCATCCCGAGGAAGTTCTGCGCCGCCGCCTTCGCGGCCACGAGGCGGTTCGGGTCGATGTCGGTGGCCTCCATCGAGCGCGAGACGTCGATCGCCACCACGATGGTGGCCCGCTCGCGCGGAACGTTCACCGAGTCCTTGGGCTGGGAGAACGCGACGGTGAGCGACGCCAGGCTTCCGATCGCGGCGAAGACGGCGATGTGCCGCTTCCAGGAGGCCTGCTTGGGCAGCACGCGGTCGAGGTTGTCGATGCCGAAGCGGCGGCTGCGCTGGGCGCTGCGCCGGACCAGGGCGTAGTAGACGACCAGCAGCACCGGGATCAGCAGCAGCAGCCACAGCCGCTCCGGGTGGAAGAACGAGATCAGTGGCGTCATCATGGCCAGCGGGCCCCCAGGGACACGGCCGCGAGGGCGGCCACGACGGCGAACGCCAGGCCGTACCCGGCCCACGTCGCGGTGGTCTCCTTCTTGACCTCGTCGTAGCCGATCTCGGAGCGGATCGACTGGTAGATCCTGCTGAGGTCGCCGGCCGACTCCGCCGCGGCGTAGGTGCCGCCCGAGATCTCGGCGATGGTCCGCATCAGCGCGGGGTCGGGCGGTACGCGCTCCCGCTTGCCGTCCAGATCGACCGAGCCGTTCTCCGTGCCGTAGGCGATGGTGTGGATCGGCACCTCGTCCTCGCGCGCCTGCGCCGCGCCCTGCTGCGGCGAGCGCCCGGCGGTGTTCTGGCCGTCCGACAGCAGCACGATGGCCCCGGGCGCGATCGAGCCGTCGTCGCCCTTGGGCGCCATCTGGATCGCGCTGAGCGCCACGTAGATCGCGTCCCCGATCGCGGTGGAGTCCTGCAGGGCGAGCCCCTGGATCGCCCGGGTCGCCATGGTGCGGTCGGTGGTGGGGCCCAGGCGGGTGGCGGGGTTGCCCGACATCGACACGACCGCGACGTTGTACTGCTCGGGCAGGGTCTTCACGAAATCGATCGACGTCTGCTTGGCCGCCTCGAGCCGCGACGGCGCGACGTCGGTGGCCGCCATGGACTGCGACACGTCGATGACCAGGACGATGGTGGCGCGCTCCCGCGGCACCCGGTCCACCCCGTTGGGGCGCGACCAGGCCAGCACGAGCGTCACGAGGCTCAGCAGCGACAGCGCGACGGCGAGGTGCCGGCGCCACTGCGACTGCTTGCGGACCACCCGCCCCAGCACCGCGGTGTTGGTGAACCGCATCCCCGTGCGCTTCTTGCGGCGCGTCACGATGATGTAGGCCAGCACCAGCACCGGCACCACGAGCAGCATCCACAGTCGCCCCGGCTGCAGGAACATCTCCGACAGGTTCACTTCGCGACCCCCTGCGGCGGCTGGTGCAGCTGGCCGGCGACGCGCCGGTACGACAGCACGAAGCGGGCGATGTCCTCGACCCAGTCCCGGTCGGTCCGCAGCTGGATATGGGCGACGCCGGCGCGCCGGAAGGCGATCCGCGTCCGCTCCCGCTGCGCCTGGGAGGCGGCGTTGAAGCGGTCGCGCGCGGCGGCGTCCGAGGTGTTGATGTAGCGGGCGAAGTCGCTTTCGGGGTCGCGGATCAGGATGTCGCCGACGTCGGGGAACTCCACCTCGCGGCGGTCCAGCACCTCGACGCAGATCACCTGGTTCTTCACCGCCAGGCGGCGCAGCGGCCGCTCCCACTCCGGCGGGATGTCGGGGTCGAGCTCGGTCTCGCCCGGGCTGAGGAAGTCCGACACCACGACGCGCAGCCCGCGGCGGCGCTGGGTGCGCGCCAACTGGTCGATGCCGCGCGCCAGCGTGTAGTCGCCCGTGGCGTGGTCGGGCACGATCGGCTCGGTCAGGAGCCGGCGCAGCAGCGAGTACAGCGCCATGCGCCCGGACCGCGCGGGGATCCGCACCATGGCGTCGGGACGCATGATGAGCGCGCCGAACCGGTCGCCCATCTTCTGGCTGAGGAAGCCGATCGTCGCGATCGCGGCGATCCCCAGGTCCCGTTTGGTGACGCCCTCGGTGCCCCAGTTCATCGACGGGGTGGCGTCCAGCAGCGCCCACACCTCCAGCTCGCGGTCGGCGATCGTGTCGCGGACGTGCGGGGTCTGGGTCCGGGCGGTGACCGCCCAGTCCATCTTGCGGACGTCGTCCTGACCCGGCACGTACAGCCGCGCGTCGTTGGTCTCCGAGCCCGAACCCGGCAGCAGGCCGCGGTGGTCGCCGTGCAGGTAGCCCTCCATGCGTCGCACGACCGCCAACTCGAGCCGCTTCAGCGCCTGCTCGGGCGCCAGCTTCGACAGCGGGATGGTGGCGCCCGTGGGCTCGCGCAGGACCGACGCCACCACACCGAGGTCGTCGGTGGGCGCGAAGTCCGGGCGGGGCTGGTTCGTCACGGGGCTCCCTTACGGGTGGACGCGACCGGGCTCGTAGTGGTGCTCGGTCCGCGCCTGCTGCCGCTGCTGGTCGTTCCACACCGGGGTGGGGGCGGGCACCATCGCGATGATCCGCTCGACGACCTGCACCGGGGAGATGTTGTCGGCGATGGCGTCGAAGCCCAGCACCATGCGGTGCGCCATCACGTCCTGGGCGACCGCCTGGACGTCGGTGGGCAGCACGTAGTCGCGGCCGTGGATCAGGGCGAGGGCGCGGGCCGCCGCGACCAGGCCCAGCGTGGCGCGCGAGGACGCCCCGACCTGGATGACCGGCTCGAGGTCGGGCATGCCGAACTCGGTGGGGTTACGGGTCGCCATCACGAGCCGGACGATGTACTCGGCGACGAGGTTGTGCACGAACACGTTGCTCGCCAGGTCCTGCAGCGTCAGCACCTGGTCGGTGTTGAGCAGGTTGCGCGCCTCCGGCGGCCGGACGCTCATGCGGCGCAGGATCTCGAACTCCTCGTTGCCGCGCGGGTAGGGCACGTCGATCTTGAGCAGGAAGCGGTCGCGCTGCGCCTCGGGCAGCGGGTAGACGCCCTCGGACTCGATCGGGTTCTGCGTCGCGATGACGCTGAACGGCTTGGGCAGCGGGTAGGTCTTGCCGCCGAGGGAGACCTGCCGTTCCGCCATCAGCTCCAGCATCGCCGACTGCACCTTGGCGGGCGCGCGGTTGATCTCGTCGGCGAGGACGAAGTTGACGAACACCGGGCCGAGCACGGTGTCGAACTTCTCCTGGCTGGCGGAGTAGATGCGGGTGCCCACGATGTCGGAGGGCACGAGGTCGGGGGTGAACTGGATGCGGGCGAAGTCGCCGCCCACGACGGTGGCGAAGGTGCGGACGGCCAGCGTCTTGGCGGTGCCCGGCACGCCCTCCAGCAGCACGTGACCCTTGGCGAGCAGGCCCACCATGAGCTGTTCGACCATGTGCTCCTGCCCGACGATCACGCGCTGGATCTCGGCGATGGCCTCGCCCAACAGGGTGGCCGCCTCCGCCGTGGTGAAGGCGGGTTGACTCGATGCTGTCACGCGCGTGTTCTCCTTGGTGCGGGCTGGGCTTGGCAAGAACGGGATCGACCTTACCTGCTCGTTCCTGTGCATCCGAGGTGGGGTCGCCTCGCCGGGCGGCCGCACCCGACCCCGGTTCGGGGCGATGCGGCACAATGGGGACGATGACCGAGCCGCCCAGCGCAGACCAGCCCGCCCCCGACGCCGGGGGCGCCCTGCTGTATCCCCTGCTGCCGGTCGACCCGCCCCGGGTCGGCGGCTACTGGCTCGACGCCCGGGTCGCGGGCTCGCCGTCGGGGGTGGCGTACGCCGCGCACACCGAAGGCGACCGGCCCGCCATGGTCGTGATGCTGAGCGAGGGCGCCACCGAGGACGCCGCCGCCGTGGACCGGTTCGCCGGCACCGTCGACAAGATGCACATCGACACCGTCATCGCCCGCGGCGGACGCGGGCAGGACGGCGGCCGGCTCGCCGGCAAGTACGTCGCCCCCGAGGGCACCCCCGAGCCCCCGGACGCGAGCCCCACCGCGCCGTGGGTGGCCCTGGACTACGACGGCTCGCCCGCGGCGGTCGCCGAGGCCGAGCGGATCCTCGCCGAGGTCGACCTGTCCTGGCTGCCCAACCTGGGCGCGCAGAAGGGCCCGGGGTACGCCCTGCACTGGATCGACAAGGTGGCGCCGGGCGCCGCCCGGCAGTGGCCGCTGCCGTGGCCGGGCAGGCCGCAGCGCGCCGGCTGGGCCAGCATCCTCATCTCGTGGCTCATCATGATGCTGCTGATGGCCCTGGCGATCCTGATCGCGATCCTGCTCTTCCAGGCCACCCCGCCCCAGTCCGCGCCGGACCCGGTCCCCAACTCGGCCAGCGCCTCGGGCGGCTCCGGTTCGCCGTCGCCGCAGTCCGGCTCGCCCAGCCCGCAGTCCGGCTCCCCGAGCCCGCAGTCGGGCTCGCCGCAGCCGTCGGGATCCGCCAGCCAGACGGCCAACTCCCCCACGCCCAACAGCAAGCTATGACCGACCTGCGCCTCATCGCGACCGACCTGGACGGGACGCTGCTCGGCCCCGACGGCCGCGTGTCCGACTCCGACGCCGACGCGCTGCTCGAGGCGCACGCCCGCGGCGTCCGGATCGTGGTGGCGACCGGGCGGCCCGCCCGCTGGCTCGGCTGCCTCGACCCGATCCGGGACGCCGACCCGCACGTCATCGTCAGCAACGGCGCCGCCGTCGTCGACCTGGCCACCGGCGCCATGGAGCGCGTCCGGGCGATCGGCGTGCCCGACCTCCACGCGGTCGCCACCGCGATGCGGGCCGCGTTCCCCGGCGTCCTGTTCGCCATCGAGCACGGCTACCTGTTCGGCTGCGAGCCCGCGTGGCCGGTGCGCGAATCCGACCCGGCCGGCCAGGTGATCGACGAGACCCTCGACACCGTGCACGCCCCGTGGGAGCAGTTGACCGCCCACGACGAGCCGGTGGTCAAGATGCTGGCCATGGCGCACGACCTGGGGATCGACGCCTTCCTCGCGCAGGCCTCGGCGCTCGTCGGGGACCGCGTCACCGTCACGCACTCCACCCCGCCCGGCCACCGCGGCCTGCTCGAGATGAGCGCGCCCGGGGTCTGCAAGGCCACGACGCTGGCCGCCTTCTGCGACGAGCTCGGCGTCCCCGCGGCGTCCGTGGCCGCGTTCGGGGACATGCCCAACGACCTGGAGATGCTGACGTTCGCGGGGCACGGCTACGCCATGGGCAACGCGCACGCGTCCCTGCAGGGCCGCTTCCCGCAGGCGCCGACCAACGCCGAGGGCGGCGTGGGGGCGACCGTCCGCCGCCTGCTGGGCTGAGCACCCGCGCCCGGTCGGCGTCAGGCGTAGCCCAGTTCGTGCAGCCGGTCGTCGTCGATGCCGAAGAAGTGCGCGATCTCGTGCACGACCGTGATGCCGACCTCCTCGACCACCTCGGCGTGGCTGCGGCAGTACCGCAGCGTCGGGTTCTTGTAGATGATGATCCGGTCCGGCAGCACCCCGCCGTACTGGAAGCCGCGCTCGGTCAGGGGCGTGCCGTCGTACTCGCCCAGGAGGTCGGGGTCGTGCTCGGGGGCCTCGTCCTCGATCACGATCACGCAGTTGTCGAGCAGGTCGAGCAGCTCCGCCGGGATCGAGTCCAGGGCGTCGTTGACGTGGCCCTCGAACTCGTCGTCCGTCATCGCGATCACCCCGCCAGCCTAGCCACCAGCGCCCCGCGGACTCGCTAGGTTGAGACCGCCGCAGCCCGTCCGTCGAGGAGAACGTCCGCCATGACCACCGCCCGCACGCCCGCTCCGCGCCAGCTCGGCTTCGGCCCCGGGGCGGTGAGCCTGGACGCCGTCAGCGGGGCCCCGCTGCAGTTCCTGGACCCGGACGCCCCGCAGCGCCGGTTCCTGCTGTCGGACGCCCAGGACTGGCACACCGCGCCGCACCGCTGGGGCAGCGGGCACCTCGTCACCACGCTGGGCGGCGGCCGCTGGCACACCCCCGCGTCCGTGACCCCGACGCCCGCAGGAGTGCGCGTGGCGTTCGCCCCGGTCGCCGGCGTCCGGCTCGACGTCGAGCGCGAGGTGGTCGGGGACGCCTTCGTCGAGACCCACACCTTCACCAACGTCTCGGGGCGCCCGCTGACCATCGAGGGACTCGGGATCCAGACCCCCTTCCACGACGCCTACGCCGACGCCGCCACCAGCCTCGCCTCGGCGGTGCACGCCCACCTGTTCACCGGCGGCACCTGGGCGTGGGCGCTGGCCGAGCCGATGGCGGGCAGCGGACGCCGGCTCGGGCTGATCGTCCGGGAGGGCGCGCTGCACGCCTACTCAGTCGAGTCCCGGAACCAGAACACGTTCTCCAACGCCCGGGGGCACCTGGTGCTGCAGGTGACCGACCGGGCGCGGAACCCGGACGCGTTCGGCGGGCAGCCCGCGCTCGACCTCGACGCCGGCGCCGCGTACCGGCTGGTGTGGGAGAGCGCCTGGTACGACGACCGCGAGGCCTTCCTCGCCGCGACCGCGGCGCCCGGCGCGTTGAGCGACGTCCGCGCGCCGCTCGGCTCCGCCCTGACGCTGCTCACCGAGCAGGAGGTGGACGCGCCGACCCTGCGGGTCGAGCCGATCCCCGGCGGCCGGCGGCTCACGGCGTGCGAGCCGGGCGTCCACCCCATCCGGCTGGGCGGGGGCGGCCGGACGGCGGTGCAGTTCTGCCCGACGCTGCCCGAGGCCGTGGCGGCGCGGGCGCGCTACATGCTGGCGCACCAACGGCCCGTGGAGCGCGGCGGGCTGCTGGCGGGCGCGCTCGTGCCGGTGGACACCCGCACGGGCCTGCACCCCGACGACGACAACTGGTCGGACTGGTCGGACGGGTCCGAGCGCACCTGCATGGCGCTGCTGCTGCAGGTCGGACGCCGGCTGGGCTGGCTGGACGCGTCCGTCGAGCCCGCCCTGGACGCCTGGACGGCGTTCGCCCGGGCGCACCTGCTGGACGAGGCGTTCACCGCCCGCCGCGGCAGCAACCACCGGGGCGAGCCGCGCCTGTACGACAGCCCGTGGCTGGCCCGCTTCTTCCTCGAGCGGCACCGCGCCACCGGCGAGACCGAGCACCTCCGGGTCGCCACCGCGATCATCGAGCGGGCGTTCGCCCTCGGCGTGGAGAAGTTCCTCGCGATCGGCCTGGCGGAGGTCTGCCAGGACCTCGCCGCCCGCTGGGACGACCTCGGCGACCCGGACCGCGCCGCGGCGCTGCGGGCGTCGATCCTGGCCTCGGCCGACCACTTCGAGCGCGCGGGCACCGCGCTGCCCGCGCACGAGGTGAACTACGAGCAGTCCATCGCCGCGCCGCTGGTGAACCTCTTCATCACCGCGTACGAGCTCACCGGCGAGCCCCGGTACGCCGCCGCGGTGGACCAGACGCTGCCGTGGCTGCTCTCCTTCGGCGGACCCCAGCCGCACGCCCGGCTGCGCGACGTCGGCATCCGACACTGGGACGGCTACTGGTTCGGGCTGCACCGCCAGTGGGGAGACGTGTTCCCCCACCACTGGTCGGCCCTCACCGCCAACGCGCTGGCCCGGCTGCCGCGGGACCTTCGTCCGGCCGGCACCGACCCGGACGCCGTCGCGCTGGGGATCCTGCGCGCCAACCTCGCCAACGTGCACGCCGACGGGAGCGCCACCTGCGCCTTCGTCTTCCCCTCCGCCGTCGACCAGATGCCCGCCCACCGGGAGGATCCGCTGGCCAACGACCAGGACTGGCCGCTCGTGCTGTGGATGCTGCTGTTCGACCGGCTCCCGGAGGCCTGAGCGCCCGCACGGGTTAGCCTGAGCCGCAGCAGGCTTCACCACGACCCCCACGGAGGACGGCATGCGCGGCTTCGGCACCACCCTGGACCCACGGCGCGGACGCGGGCGCCTCGCGCGGCTCAGCGCCGGCGCGTCGGAGGTGCTCACCGAACTCCGCGCGGTGGATCAGTCGGTCTTCGAGGCCGTCGCGTCCACCCATGCGCCCCTGCTCGACCGCGCCGCCCCGGCGCTGACCAACGTGGCCGACCGCTCGAAGCTCTGGTTCGGCATCGCGGCGGGCCTGTCCGTCCTCGGCGGCGCCCGCGGGCGACGGGCGGCGCTGCGCGGGGTCGCGACGCTGGCGGCCACGAGCCTGATCGCGAACCAGGGGCTCAAGCGGGTCATCGTCCGGCCGCGACCGGACCGGGGACTGCTGCCGTTCGGGCGCAACGGCCGACGGCGTCCCACCTCCTCGTCGTTCCCCAGCGGGCACGCCGCGTCGGCCGCCGCGTTCGCCTACGGTGCCTCGGCGGAGTGGCCGGCCCTGACGGTCCCGCTGGGGGCGCTCGCCGGGGCAGTCGGGTTCTCGCGGGTCGCCACCGGCGCGCACTACCCCTCCGACGTCGCCGCGGGCTACCTGCTGGGCATGGGAGTGGGTGTGTGGGGACGCAAGGTGGTGCCGATCCCCGATCAGCCCGTTTCGGGCAGCACCGGGCTGGCCACCCTCGACATCGGCGCCCGTCCCGACGGCGCGGGCGTCACGCTGTTCGTCAACCCCGGGTCGCGCTCGGGAACGGGCACCCGCGTCATCCGCGCGGTCCGCGCCGCCCTCCCCGAGGTGGTCGTCGTGGAACTCCGCCCGGGCGAGGACTGGGACGCCGTCATCCGCGAGCGGGGCGCCGACGCCGAGGTGCTCGCCGTCGCGGGCGGCGACGGCACCGTCCGCACGGTCGCCGCGGCCGCGCTGGACCTCGGGCTGCCGCTGGCGGTGCTGCCCGCCGGAACGTTCAACCACTTCGCCAAGGACGTCGGCAACCACCCCCTCGGCCGGGCGCTCGGGGCGATCCGGGCCGGCACCGCGGTGAAGGTCGACGCGGGCTACGTCAACGACGGGCTGTTCCTCAACACCGCCAGCGTCGGCGCCTACACCGACTTCGTGCGGATCCGCGAGAAGTACGAGAAGCGGATCGGGAAGCCCGCCGCGGCCGCGCTGGCCGCGCTCCGGACGCTGCGCCGCAGCCGCTCCCTGCGGCTGCGCGCCGACGACGTCGAGATGGACGTCAGCTTGCTGTTCGTCGGCAACGGGCAGTACCTCCCGCAGGGGTTCGCCCCGCGGCTGCGCGCCCAGCTCGACGACGGGGTCGCCGACCTGCGGACCCTCGACATGACCACCGGACTGTCGCGCTGGAGCGTCATCTGGTCCCTAGTGAACGGCCAACTGTGGCGCAGCCCCTACTACGAGGTGACCACCGCCGCGGAGATGGACGTCGAACTGCTGGACGGTCCGGTGCGGGTCGCCCGCGACGGTGAGCTGGGCGAACTGGCCGACCGCCTCCGGATCCGGGTGGACCGCCGCGCGCTGACCGTCGTGTGCCCCGGGCCGGGGCCGCGCCTCCGCGGCGGGCGGCGTCCGGACGCGGGCCAGGACGGGGGCCGGTAGGCTCGCCGGACACACACAAGGGGAAGCACATGTTGGTCGCCATCGGCTCGGACAGCTCCGGCATCGATCTGAAGAACATCGTCGCGCAGCATCTGCGGGACGCGGGCCACGAGGTCACCGACGTCGGCTGGGACGGCAGCGGCGAGGCCGAGTACTCGGCCCACTACGCCCGCAAGGTGGCCCACCTCATCCGCGACGGCGAGGTCGAGCGCGGCGTCCTGATCTGCGGGACGGGCATCGGCATCTCGATCTCGGCCAACAAGGTCCGCGGCATCCGGGCCGCGGTGTGCTCCGAGCCGTTCACGGCCAAGCACACCCGCGAGCACAACGGCAGCCAGATCATCGCCTTCGGCGCGTTCGTCGTCGGTCCGGAGATGGGCTGCGCGATCGCGGACGCCTTCCTCGGCGCCGAGTTCAAGGGCGGCATCTTCGCCGAACGCTTCCAGATCATCGCGGGCATCGAGGACGAGGAGATCGCCGCCGCGACGCGGTGACGCGAGACGTCTTCCCGGGGTCGGGGCGCGCGTGGTTGAATGCCGCATGACCGACCCCGGGCACCTCGCACAACCCGGGCGATCCGCCCGCTGGCTACGCCTTCTGGCCGTCGTCCTCGTCGTCTCGGCCGAGGGCTACATCATCGGAACAGTCGGGCCGGCGTTCGCGCCCGCGAACCACTTCTCCTTCTTCACGGTGCTGTCGAACGTGTTCGGCGCGGCGGTGTACGGGGCCTGCCTCCTCGGGCGCGTCCCGGACGCGGTGCGCGGCGCCGCGACCACGTACCTCGTCACCACCGGCGTCGTCTACGCGCTGCTGCTGCGCGACGTCGACGTCCAGACACCCGCCTACGGCAACCTGGCGCTCCACATCCTGATGCCTGTTCTCGCGGTCGTGGACTGGCTGGCCTTCCCGCCGACCGCGCGGCTGGGTTGGCGCGTCGTGCCCGCCTGGCTCGCCTTCCCGGTGGCCTACCTCGCCTACACGTTGCTGCGCGGGCCGCTGGTGGACTGGTACCCCTATCCGTTCCTGGACCCGCGCGGGCCGGGCGGCTATGGCGCCGTCGCGCTCTCGTGCGCGCTGGTGGCCGTGGTCATCGCGACGGCCGCCCTCGGCGTGCGGGCGCTGGGGAACCTGCGAGCCGGGCGGGCTGCGCGCGAGCCGGGGACGCCGGTCGCGCCGGCCTGACCCGGACGCCGCGGGCTCAGGCCGACTCCTCCGGGCGGACGCGGTGCGCCAGCAGCGTCCGGATCCGGCGGCCCGCGCCCTCGATGTGGCGCCGGGTGGCCTCGGCCGCGGCGGCGGCGTCCCCCGCGCGCACGCGGCGAGGATCCCCTCGTGTTCGGCCTGCGTCGCCGCGTGGTCCACGTCGCCCTCCGGCGCCGCGAACAGGTAGCGCTCGCTGTTGCGCCAGGCCGGTTCGATCGCTCGCAGCAGCCACTCGGACTGCGCGCCGCGGTACAGCGCGAAGTGGAACCCGTGGTGCGCCTCGCGCGCCTCCTCGACCTGGCCGCGCTCCAGCGCGTCCACGTGGCGGGCGAGCGCGGCGGCGGCGTCCGCGAGGTCGTCGGGGGTCAGCTTCGGGGTGGCGAGCCGCACCGCGAGCGACTCGATCTCGGCGCGGGTGGCGAAGGTGTCGGCGAGGTCGTCCGCGCTGAGGTCCAGGACGCGCGCGCCCCGGTGCGGGGCGATCTCGACGATGCCGCGGCCCTCGAGTTGGCGCAGCGCGTCGCGGACCGGCATCGGGCTGGTGCCGAACCGCGCCGCCAGCTCGTTGATGCGCAGCGCGCTCCCGGCGGGGAACTCCCCGCTGAGGATCGCGGCGTGCATTTCGGCCGCGACGTGGTCGGCGAGAGTTCGCGGCAGCATGGGCGTCCTTTCGGGCGACAGCTCGGTGGGGCGGACGTCGCGAGCATAGCGGGGGCCGGATCGTCGCATCGGACGATCCGGCCCCTTGCCGTGCGGGGGTCGACTCACAGGATCAGCGGCGCGATCCCGAAGACCAGACAGGCCACGAGGCCGCCGGCCACGAGCATCACGAAGCAGTAGCCCATGATGTCGCGGATCCCGAGCCGGGCGATGGCCAGCAGCGGCAGCGCCCAGAAGGGCTGCAGCAGGTTGGTCCAGTTGGCGCCCATGGCCATCGCGGTGACGACCATGCCCCGGTCGGCCCCGAACTGCTGGGCGAGCTCGAGGAAGATCGGGCCCTGCAGCACCAGGTGGCCGCCGTCGGCGGGCACGAAGACGTTGATCAGGCCCGCGGTCAGGAAGGTGATGACGGGCAACGTCTGCGCGTTGGCGATCCCGGCGAAGAACTGGGTCATGATCTCGCCCAGCCCGGAATTGGTGATCATCGAGGAGATCGCCGCGTACAGCGGGTAGATGATCACGATGGGGATGATCGCGCGTCCGGCGTCCTCGGCGGCGCGCAGGTACGGCACGACGCCCTTGTACAGCATGAGACCCAGCGACAGGATCAGCAGGTTCACCAGGTTGAGGTTGAGCGCGTTCAGGCCCCCGGTGGCGACCGACATCACGAACCACACCAGACCCAGGACGCCCAGCCCGATCGAGAGGACGCGGCTGTGCTCCAGCATCGAGGCGAAGGTGCCCTCCTTCTTCTCCGGCTCGTCGGAGGCCACCGCCTCGGGCGACTCGGGCGGCAGCCCGACCGCCTCGGCCTTCGAGGGCGTCATGAACCGCGCCACCAGGGCGTAGGCGATCGCCATGGCGACCACCACCGCGATGTTGGTCGGCGAGAAGATCGTCTCGGTGAGCGGCACCTGGCCGGTCATCTTCTCCAGCGGGTGGCCCTTGGTGTTGAGCGTCAGCGGGATCGAGGACGACAGTCCGCCCGACCACACCGTGTAGCCGGCGTAGGCGGCAGCGGCGAGCAGCGGGAAGTGCGCGCCGGTCATCCGGCGGCTGATCTCGCGGGCCAGGATGACGCCGGCGACGAAGCCGACGCCCCAGTTGAGCACCGAGATGGCCGCGGTGAACAGCGCGACGAACAGGGCGGCCTGGGCCGGCGTCTTCGGGACGGTGGCCACCCGGGCCAGCACGCGGGCGACCGGCGGGGTGTTGGCCAGCGCCTGCGACGTCACGATGACGACGCTGAGCTGCATCGCGAACCCGACGAGGCTCCAGGCGCCGTCGCCGAAGTACTTCATCATCTGGGCCGGCGTGGTGGGCGTCGCGACGATCCCCCACAGGAAGATGACCGCGATCAGCAGGGCGCCGATCACGTAGGGGTCGGGCAGGAAGCGGTGGACGAAGGAGTTGGTCGCGTCGGCGATCCGCAGGATCGGGCCGCGCTTGGTCGCGCGAGCGTCCGTGGAAGTGGTCATGGTCATCCTTGGTGAACCGTCAGTCGGCGAGGACTGCGATGGCATCGATCTCGATGAGGGACTCCGGGCTCACCATGCGCGAGACCTCGAGCATGGCGCAGGCCGGGTAGGGCTGGGTGAAGAACTCCGCGCGGACCGCGTGGATCTTGCTGAACTCGTTCATGTCGCGGATGTAGAGCGTCATCTTGACCACGTCCGCGAGGGTCGCGCCGGCCTCGGCCAGCGCGTGCTGCATGCTCTCGAGCACGTTGCGGGTCTGCGCCTCGATGTCGCCGACGCCGACGACGTTACCCGCGGCGTCCCGGGAGGTGAAGCCGGACAGGAACACCATGCTGCCCGGCGCGGTCACCTTGATCCCCTGGGAGTAGATCCCCAGCGGGGCGGCGAGCTTGTCCGAGATGATCTCCTGGACGTCCATCGTTACGTTTCTCCTTGTCGTGTGGCGGGCGCGGTCAGCGCGCGTCGTCGTCGTTGTCGTAGAACTCGGGGCGGCTCGGATAGTGCGGGCCGTCGTAGATCTCGAGCATCACGCTCTCCTCCAGCGCGATCGTCGGGCCGTGGAGGTGCCCGAGCTGGTTGCCGTAGAAGTCGCCCGGCTTCATGGTGATGTTCGAGTTCGGGTAGGCGTACAGCCCCGAGAGCAGGAACATGAACTGGTTGGACGCGTGCTCGTGCTCGATCGGGATGCCCGCGCCCTTGTCGAACTTGATCAGCGAGATCGTCGCCCCCGTCTCGGGGTGGCTGAACAGGCGCTTCTCGTAGCACCCCTTCAGCGACTTCTCCTCCCATTCCAGGTCGTCGGTCGCGGTGAAGATCTCCTTGTCGATGGGACCCTCGGGGTTGAAAGCCATGGCGGTACCTCCGTTGGCACGTTGCTGCGGGGCGCCTCCCCGCTGAGTGATATATGATCAAACATCACATCTCCTCCGCAAGGGGGAGCACGGTGACGTTTCGATAACGACGTGAGGAGCGCCATGCAGTTCAGCACCGTCCGCCTGCCGTCCGGGGAACTCGAGTGGGGCGCCCTGCTCGCCCACGAGATCGCCCTGCTCGGCCCCACCGCCCTGGGTTCCGGGGTCGCCGACTCGTTGCGCGCCGCGATCGCCGCCGGCGTCCTGCCCACCGAGGTCCCCAGCGACGCCACCCGGCTCCCCGTGGACGCCGTGACCTTCGCCCCGGTCGTCCCCGACCCGGGCAAGATCGTCTGCGTGGGCGTCAACTACGCCGACCACACGACCGAGACCGGCCGGCAGCAGCCCGACGCCCCCACGCTCTTCCTCCGGGTCGCCGACTCCCAGCTCGGGCACGGCGGGGAGGCGATCTTCCCCTCCGTGGCGCAGTGGTTCGACTACGAGGGTGAGCTCGCCCTGGTGATCGGTCGACTCGCCTACCAGGTGGAGGCCGCGGACGCGCTGTCCCACGTGGCCGGGGTAGCGCCCTACAACGACTTCTCGGTACGCGACTGGCAGCGCGCCACCCCGCAGTGGACGGCCGGCAAGAACTTCGTCGCGACCGGTGCGTTCGGCCCGGCCATGGTCACCCTCGACGAGGTCGGCCCGCTGGAGGACGTCCGGCTGACCACCCGGGTGAACGGCGAGGTCCGCCAGGACGCCCCGCTCACCGACCTCGTGTTCGGCATCGGCGAACTGCTGGCCCACATCACCACGGTGATGCCGCTGCGTCCGGGCGACGTGGTGGTGACCGGGACGCCCGGCGGCGTCGGCATGTTCTCCGACCCGCCCCGCCTGCTCGCCGACGGCGACGTGGTCGAGGTCGCGATCACCGGCGTGGGGACGCTGCGCAACCGCGTCGTCCGCGGGCGGGCGGCGCTGCCCACCTGGTGACTCCCCCGCCCACCGGAGACGCCGGGCCACGCGCCGTGGCGGGTCAGGGCCCGAGCAGGGCCTCCTCGGCGGCCAGGTCGTAGCGATCCTGCGCCGCCCGGACGTCCTCGACGTGGGACTCGGCCCACTCCCGCAGCGCCTGCAGGGGCGCCTGCAGCGTCCGGCCGAGGTCGGTGAGGGAGTACTCGACGCCGTCCGCGGTCGGCGCGCGCCGCACCATGCCGTCTCGCTCCAGCGCCCGCAGGGTGTCGGTGAGCACCTTGCGGCTGATGCCCTCGATGCTGCGGTGCAGGTCGCCGAAGCGCCGCGGCCGCTCGTGGAGCAGCACGACGATCATGGCCGTCCACTTGTTGGCGATCCGCGCCAGCGACACCCGCGACGGGCAACTCGCGGAGAACACGGTGAAGCTCGGCATGCTCCCTCCCTGGTGGCAGGCACGTTGAGGTAACCACCCTGCCGGTCGTTAGCGTCGCAGACAACTTCACGAGGAGAGGAACGACGATGACGGCGATGGACACGGTGCAGCGGTACGGGGCGGCCATGGCGACGGGCGATCTGGACGGGGTGCGTGCGGTGCTGGCCCCCGACGCGGTGTGGCACCAGCCCGGATCCAACGTGCTGTCGGGCGACCACGTGGGCCCCGACGCGATCCTGGCCCACCTGGGCCGGTTCATGGAGTTGAGCGGCGGCACGTTCGCCCTCGCGACCGATGAGGCGCTCCCCGCGGGCGACCTGGTGGTGACCACCGTGACGTTCCGGGCCGAGCGTCCCGGACGCGACCCCCTGGATCAGCGCGGCGCGGACGTGTACCGCGTGGTCGACGACCGGATCCAGGAGGTCTGGCTGATCAGCGAGGACCAGGCCGCCGAGGATCGGTTCTGGAATCCGGCCTGAGTCGCGGGCGGGCGGGTTGCCCGCCGAAGCCGCCCCCTTTCAGCCCAGACGCCCCCGTTGCAACGGGGGCATCTGCACCGGAGGGGGGCGGCTCGTTCCCAGCGCGGGCGGCTCGTTCCCAACGCGGGCGACTCGTTCGCAGCGGGCGCCCCACCGCGCGTGTGGGCGGGCGGTCGCCGCCCGAGGACGCGTGCGCATCCGGGGTGCGGGTGGCCTGCCAGGATCAGGACGCCCAGCGCAGCTCCCGGTCGGGGCCGCCCAGTTGGGCGGCGAAGTCGGCGGTGGCCCGGTCGATGTCGGCGGCTGCGGACTCCTCGAACCCGACGCGGCCCTCGGCGTCCAGCAGCACCCCCGCGGCGAGGATGTAGCGGCCCGCCGCCACGTGGGTGGGTGCCAGGCTCTGCAGGACCGGGCGGAGCGCGTAGTCCAGGGCGAGGACGTGTCCGGCCGAGCCGCCCACCATGAACGGCAGCACGAACTTGTCGCGCAGTCCGTTCATCGGGAACAGGTCCAGGAACGCCTTCACCGGGGCGGTGAACGAGGACTGGTACACCGCCGAGGTGACGATCAGGGCGTCCGCGTGCTCGACCCGGTCCAGCGCTGCGGCCACCGCGGGGTGCCCGACGTCGCGCCACAGCAGCGCGTCGGCGGGCAGGTCGCGGATCGCGAGGTCGGTGACGTCGTGGCCGAGCCCGGCCAGGCGCCGGGCCGCGCGGACGCCCACGGCGTCCGTCCGCGACCCGGGCCCGGGCGCGCTCAGCACGGAGAGGATGCGCGCCACGTCAGCCCCGCGGCACTTCCGGCTCGCCGAGGCTCAGCATCAGCCGGTTGGCCCAGTTGAAGAACGCGGCGGCGTGCAGCACGTCGCTGATCTCCTGAGTGTCGAGGCCCACCTCGCGCAGCCGGGCCACGTGGGAGGCGTCGAACGCGACCGGCGTCGCCGTCAGGGCGGCGGACGCCTCGACGATCGCGTCCCAGCGCTCCCCCAGGTCGGCACCCGTGCCCTCGCGCAGCAGCGCGTCGACGTCGTCGGGCCGCTTGGAGAAGTGCGCGGCGAACCGGGCGTGCACCGACGCGCAGAAGACGCACCCGTTGACCCGGGACACGGCCGCCGCGGCGAGCTCGCGCTCGGCCCGGGGCAGGCCGCCCGGCGCCTGGAAGATCTCCAGGTCGGCCCGCGTCCGCGCCTGCAGGATGTCGGGGTCGTCGGCGAGCAGCCGGAAGTACGGGCTGCCGGCCCGCTGCGGCTGCACGAGCGCGTCGATCTGCTCCGGGGTCAGGTCCTCGGCGGCGCTCGGCTCGAGCCACGGCACCCACTCGAGTTGCTTGGCCGTGAACGCCCAGGGCCGGACGATCTCCGGCTCGTGGTTGAGGTGGGTGGCGGTCGTGATCATGGTCAGTTCTCCTGCTCGGCGAGGACGCCCAGCCCGGCGGCGAGCCGGGCCTGGAACGCGATGAAGGACACCAGCTGGCTCCAGGTGACGATGTCGGGACGCTCCCAGCCCGCCTCGACGAGCCGGGCGAGCGCGGCGGAGCGGGCGTCCCGGGGTGCAGCAGCAGCAGGTGCGCGTGCTCCAGCACCGCGGTCAGGGGGTGGCCCAGCAGCGCGCGCGCCGCCGCGTCGGCCGCCCAGGACTCACCCGGGCTGCTCTCCAGCACCAGCCCCGGCTCGCGGTAGGTCCCCCACGGGCCCTCCTGCGCCGCGTCGGCGATCAGTTCGGTCACCAGGTCGCGGTCGGACGCCTCGAGGCGGGCCAGCCGGTGCTCGGCCAGGGCGCCGTCCGGGTCGATCAGGCCGGTGGCGAAGGCGGCGACCAGGTCGCGGTCCCGCAGGGACACCCGCTCGGTGCTGGCGCCGAACAGGGCCTCCTCGGCGGCCTGCACCTCCGCCCGGGCGATGGGGCGAGCGGCGCGGGCGGCGTCCAGGGGGGAGCCGGGCGCGATGCCGGCGACGCGGTCGATCAGGTCGCTGCTCATGCCGCGCTCCGCTCCGCGTCGGCGCCGTTCCAGCCCAGGGCGGGCGCGACGTGGGTGGCGAGCAGCTCCAGCGAGCGGAGCACCTGCGCGTGCGGCGCGTCCACCGAGTGCACCTGGGCGGACACCTCCGTCACCTGGGACAGCGTGGCGTCGGCGGCGAGCGCCTCGGCGACCTGCTGGGGGCTGCCCACGAACGAGTCGGTGGCGGCGATCAGGTCCTCGATCGGGGCGTCGGCGGCGGCGCGGGCGCCGAAGGTGCGCGGCGACTTCGCGACGGCGGCACGCAGCCCGGCTTCCGCCCAGCGGTGGGCCTCGGCGGTGGTGTCGGCGACGAAGATCGTCCGGGACGCCAGGATGCGCTCAGCGCGCCCGGCGGGCAGGGCCGCCCGGTAGGCGTCCACGATCGGGAGCTGGAGGTCGGCGAGGGTGGCGTCGGGGGCGTCGTCGGGACGCGGCTGGGTGCGCGAGAGCATCAGCCCGTCGCCCTCCTGGCCGGCCCGGTCGCCGCCGAACGCGGAGAAGGTGCCCTGCCAGACGCGGTCCTCCAGCCCGGACGCCGCCGGGTAGAGCACGTTGGCGGTGCCGTTGATCGGCTCGCCGCGCCAGGCGGCGCGCAGCGTGGCCAGCTTGTCGTTGCTGATCTGGTGCCGGTCGGCGAAGTCGAGGCCGAACGCCCCGAACGAGGTCGGGTTGCCGCCGGTCGCGATGCCGACCTCGAGGCGTCCGCCGGTGAGCTCGTCGAGCACCACCGCGTCCTCGGCGGTGCGGACGGCATCCTCCATGGGGATGGTGATGACGCCGGTGCCGAGCCGGATCGTCGAGGTGAGCGCCCCGACGTGGCTGAGGAAGACCAGCGGCGAGGGCAGGCCCCCCTCGGGGCCGTGGAAGTGGTGCTGGGCGACCCAGGCGGTGGCGAAGCCGAGCTGTTCGGCGTGCCGGATCTGCTCGCCGGCGTTGCGGTAGCGCTGGCCGGCGGGCGCGTCGTCCAGCAGGCGTGTGAAGAAGCCGAGGGCGGTCATGGGGTTTCCTTTCGTCAGCGGCCGGGGATGGCGGCCAGGAGTTCTGCGGTGTAGGCGGACTGGGGATCGGTGAAGACGTCGTGGGTGAGGCCCTGCTCGACGACGCGACCGCGCCGCATGACCGACACGGTGTCGGACAGGTGCGCCACGACGCCCAGGTCGTGGGAGATGAACAGGTAGGTCAGCGACAGCTGCTCCTGCAACTCGGCGAGCAGCCGCAGGATCTGGGCCTGCACGGTGACGTCGAGCGCCGAGACGGGCTCGTCCAGGACGACCACCTCGGGCTCGAGGATCAGGGCGCGGGCGATCGCGACGCGCTGCCGCTGGCCGCCGCTGAGCTCGCGGGGCAGCCGGTCGGCCAGGGTGGCCGGAAGCGCCACCCGGTCGAGATACTCCGCGACCCTGGCTGCGCGGGTCGCGCGGTCGGCGACGCCGCGGTTGCGCAGCGGCTCGGCGATGATGTCCGAGACCCGCTGGCGCGGATCCAGCGAGGAGTAGGGGTTCTGCAGCACGAGCTGGGCCCGGCCGCGGAAGTCGCGGATCGCGCGGCCGGTGCGCAGCGCCGCGACGTCCACGCCCGCGACCTCGATGCTGCCGGCCGTCGCGCGGTGGAAGCCCAGCACCGCGCGGGCGGTCGTGGTCTTGCCGGAGCCCGACTCCCCCACGATCGCGTGGGTGGTGCCCGCCGCGACGCTCAGGCTGACGCCGTCGACGGCGCGGAAGGGCGTCCGGCCGCGGCCGCCGCCGAACTCCTGCACCAGCCCGGACACCTCGATGGCTGGGGCGGACGCCAGCCGGGCGGGGTCCGTGCGCCGGGGCGCGCCGCCGGAGAACACGGCGGCCTCCGCGATCAGGGTGCGCGTGTACCCATCGCGCGGCTGGGCGGTGACGTCGGCGGTGCGTCCCTGCTCGACGAGCCGGCCGTCGCGCATGACGACGATCCGGTCCGCCCGCTCGCGGGCGACGCCCAGGTCGTGGGTGACCAGCAGCACCGAGGCGCCGGTTTCGCGGCGCAGGTCGTCGATCAGGTCCAGGACCCGGCGCTGCACCGTGACGTCGAGGGCCGAGGTCGGCTCGTCGGCGATGATCAGCTCGGGCTCCAGCGCGATCGCGGCCGCGATCAGGACGCGCTGCTTCATGCCGCCCGACAGTTCGTGGGGGTACTGCGTCGCCCGGCGCGCCGGATCGTCGATGCCGACGCGCTCGAGCAGTTCCAGGACGCGGGCGTCGATGGCCTGCCGGCTGCCCCAGCCGTGGATGCGGAGCGCCTCGGACAGGCTGTCCCCGATGCGCTTGAGGGGGTTCAGCGAGTTGTTCGGGTCCTGGGGCACCAGGCCGATCCTGCGGCCGCGGATGCCCCGCAGCGCCTTGTCGTTCAGCCCGCTGAGGTCGTCGGCGCCGAGCAGCACGCGGCCCCCCTCGACGCGGCCGTTCTCGGCCAGCAGACCGATCACGGCCTGGGCGGTGGTGGTCTTGCCGGAACCCGACTCCCCCACCAGCGCCACGACCTCGCCGGCGCCGACGGCGAAGCTGACGCCGTGGACGACCTGGGT
This sequence comes from Propioniciclava coleopterorum, assembly GCF_011393335.1. Classification (NCBI taxonomy): domain Bacteria; kingdom Bacillati; phylum Actinomycetota; class Actinomycetes; order Propionibacteriales; family Propionibacteriaceae; genus Propioniciclava; species Propioniciclava coleopterorum. Next base: position 3,631,047 of record NZ_CP049865.1, read on the forward strand.
GCGGCGGCGTCCGGACTCGTAGGAGACCACGAGGTCCTCCACGGCGAGCACGGGGGTGCGCGCCGGGGGCGGCGTCGGCTGCTGGATGCGGGGCTGGGTGGCGAGCGTGGCGGTCATCGTGCGGCTCCCTTCGCGAGGGCGTGGCTGAGGCGGTTGGTGGACAGGACGACGAGCAGGACGACCAGGCCGGGCAGCGTGGTGAGCCACCAGGCGGTGCCGACGTAGGTGCGGCCCTCGGAGATGAGCAGGCCCCATTCCGGGGTGGGCGGCGGAGCGCCGTAGCCCAGGAAGCCGAGGGTGGAGATCGCGATGATCGCCGAGCCGAACTGCAGGGCCGCCAGCGCGATGACCGGGGTGAGCGAGTTGGGCAGGACGTGGCGCCACAGCACCGCCCCGAACGTGCCGCCGGAGCCGAAGGCGGCCTCGACGTAGTCGGTGCGGCGCACCCGGATCACCTCGGAGCGGGCGAGCCGGGCGAAGGTCGCCACGGAGGTGACCCCGACGGCGATGGCGGCGTTGGTGGTGCCGAAGCCGAGCAGGATGATGATGCTCAGCGCCAGCAGCAGGCCGGGGATGGCGAGCAGCACGTCCACCACGCGCATCAGCACCGCGTCCACCCAGCCGCCGATCGAGCCGGCGAGCAGGCCCAGCAGCGTCCCGGCGAGCAGGCCGACCGACACGGCGACCAGGGCGCCGCCCAGGGAGTGCACCGCGCCGTACACGACGCGGGTGAACACGTCCCGGCCCGTCGCGTCGGTGCCGAACCAGTGCGCGGCGCTGGGCGGGCGGAGCGACTCCCGGGCGGTGCCGACGAGCGGGTCGGCGCTGGTGAACAGCCCCGGGGCCACGGCGAAGCCCACCGCGACCAGGAGCACGGCCACGGCCAGGACGACCGACGGGCGGAACCGCGGCAGCCGGCGGGCGCGGGCCGGAGAGGTCGCGGTGGGGGGACGCCCACCGGCGGCGGCGAGCGGCTGACGGGTGAGGACGTTGGTGCTCATGCGGCCAGCCCCACTTCCTTGGTCAGTCGGGGGTCCACGAGGGGCCCGAGCAGGTCGATCAGGAGGTTGACGGTCACGAACGCGGCCGCGGACAGCACGACGATCGCCTGCAGCACCGCCACGTCCTGGTTGGCCACGGCCTGCTCGGTGAGCCGGCCGATGCCGGCGCGGCCGAACACCGTCTCGGTGACGACCGCGCCGGCCACCAGTTCGCCGAACAGCACGCCGGCGATGGTGAGGGTGGGTAGAAGCGCGTTGCGGGCGACGTTGCGGGTCAGCACCCACCAGCGGGAGGCGCCGCGGGCGCGGACCACGCTGACGAACGGCTGGCGCTGCACGTCCTCGATGGAACGGACCAGGATCTGCGCCAGAGGGGCGCTGATCGGCACGGCGATGGTGAGCACGGGCAGGATGAGCGCCTCCACGGGGCCGGCGCCGATGACCTTCACCAGCCCCAGCCGGAAGCTGAAGATCTGGATCAGGACCATCGCCAGCCAGAACGTGGGCACCGACACGAACACTGACGGCAGGGACGCCAGCGCGTTCCGCAGCCACGTCCAGCGCGCCCACGTGGCGAGGAGGGCCACGGTCACGGCCAGCACGACGGCGGCCGCGAAGGCGAGCACCGACAGGGTGACGGTCTGCGGCAGCACTTCGGCCAGCAGCCCCGCGACGCCGGCGCCGTTCTGGATCGAGAACCCGAAGTCGCCGCGCAGAAAGCCCGCCAGCGTGTGCAGGTAGGCCTGCCACCAGGGGACGTCGGCGCCGTAGCTGGTGCGGATCGCCGCGATCTCCTCGGGCGAGAGCCCCAGCTCGGGGTTCTCGAACTTGATCAGGACGGCGTCGCCGGGCAGCGCCTGCAGCAGGATGAACGCCAGCGTGAAGGCCAGCGCGAGGACCAGGACGGCCTGGCCGACGCGGGAGCCGAGGGCGCGGGCGGTCATCGCTGCACCCAGGTGTTGTAGAACGACGGGCGGCCGATGGGCTCGGTGCCGAAGCCGTGCACGGCGTCGGTGGTGGCGAAGACCTGCGGCTCCTCGAACAGCGGGATGACGTAGGACTGGTCGATCAGGTACTCCTGCACCGCCTGGCTGGCCTGGATCCGGGCGGCCGGGTCGGGGGTGCCGGCGACGGCCGCGAGCAGGTCCTCGAGCTTCTGATCCCCGATGGTGTTGTCGGTCAGGTTGCGGTTGAGCAGCGTGTTGCGGTTCTTGGCGGCGTAGTTGCTCTTGATGACGTCCAGGTCCGCGCGGCCCACCATCGTGTGGTTGACCTGCACCTGGTCGGCGTCGTTCACGGCCTTGGTGTAGGTGCCGGCGTCCGCGCGCAGGATCTGCAGGTCGACGCCGAGGTCCCGCTTCCACTGCTGGCTGACCAGGGTGGTGACGTCGAAGGAGCGCGGCTGCGGCGCGGCCTCGTTGACCACCAGCTTCAGCGGCTGGCCGTCCTTGACGCGGATGCCGTCGGGCCCGGGGGTCCAGCCGGCCTCGTCCAGCAGGGCGCGGGCCCTGGCCGGGTCGTGGGTCAGCTTGGCCGAGAGATCCTCGTACCCGAGCGCGGTCTTGCCGAGCACGCCGGTGGCGAGCGGGTAGTTGTCGGTGAACAGGGTGTCGACGATCTCCTGCCGATCGGTGCCCAGGGTCAGGGCCTGCCGGACGCGGATGTCGGACAGGGTCGCGTTGCGGAAGCGCAGGGAGAACGCGTTGTTCACACCGCGGGTCTGCGCGGCGACCAGGTGCGCGCCGGACGCCGTGACCACGGCCTCGTCGGGGGCGGCGATCTGGCGGGCGATGTCGGCCTGGCCGCTGGTCAGCGCGCCGACCCGGACGCCGGCCTCCGGCGTGACGACGTAGCGGATCTCGTCGAGGTACGCGCGGCCCTGGTTCGCCGAGGCCTTGGGCGCCCAGTGGTAGTCGGGGCGGGCCTTCAGCACCACCTCGGCACCGATCTTCTCCGACGCGACCACGAAGGGGCCGCTGCCGATCACCTTGGTGCCGTTGCCGGCGCCGTAGAACGTGAAGTCGCCGTCCAGGGTGGCCGGCGAGAGCAGCCCGGAGTTGATGGTGGAGGTGGCCTGCAGGAAGCCCGGCGCCGGCGCCTTGAAGTGGAACACGACCGTGGTCGGGTCGATCACCTCGGAGCGGTCGTAGTTGTTGACGGCCTCCGACACCGGCAGCGCGCGGGCGGCGTCTCCCCTGCCGTACAGGTCGAAGTTCTTGGCGACCGCGGCGGCGTCCAGCTTGGTGCCGTCGGAGAACGTCACGTCGTCGCGCAGGGTGAACGTGTACCGCGTGGCGTCGGCGTTCACCTCCCACGAGGTGGCGATCCAGGGCTGGAACTCCAGCGTGGCGGGGTCCTGGTAGACCAGCCGGTCGGTGATCTGGTTGACCAGGCCGCCGTTGGGGTAGAAGCCGCCCGAGGGCGGGAACAGGCTGGTGTGCGGCTGGGCGTCCAGGTAGGTGAGGACGCCGCCCGTCACCGGGTCCGAGGCGCTCGCCGTCGGGGCCGACCCCGCACCCTGGCCGCAGCCGGTGAGGGCTAGGGCGCCGGCGACGGTCAGGGCGAGGAGCGGATTCTTCCAGGAGAAGCGAGGCATGGGTGAGCGCCTTTCGGGCAGCCGGAAAACGGCATGATGAATACAGGGGGATCGGGAGAATGCGCGCGGCGGCGCCGCGAAGAATGGTGGAAATGGTGGGCGATTCCCGACCGGGCGCACGCGGGCGCCCGCCACAGCCGTGGCTCGGGTTCGCGGGAGGGGTCGCTTGGACGGGGCCGACCAGGGCCGCCGACCGCTCAGGACAAGGGCGTCAGTACTGAGCGCGCGACATCAGACAGCGACAACGCATCCGGGCCATGCGACCGAAGTCGACATGGTAGCGGCGCGTGGCGGTCTGACTCATGGGCACCATTCTGCACAAGGTTGTCGGATCCACCAAACTCGGGTCCGCATTCTGGGACTCCGGGGTAATGCGGGCGGACGCGACGAGATCCCTCATTCCCAAACCGTGGCAATGAGGGATCTCGGATCGGGTCAGCGCGCGGCGCTCCACAACTCCTTGGCCCAGGCGAGGTCGCCGCGCATCACGTCGGCGACCTCGTCGGGGGTGGCGGCATCGCTGAGCTCAGCGGTCAGACAGATCGGCCCATCCCACCCACGCTCGGCGAGCAGACCCAGCACGCGGGCCCAGTCGGTGACGCCGTGGCGTCCGGGCGCGTACCAGATTTCCTGCGGCCGCGCCCCCGCCGTGGCAGAGACGTCGCGGAAGGCGGCGTTCTTGAGGTTGGCCATCGCGAGCCGTGGCGCGGCCAGGTCGAGGCTCACCGCCGGGTCGGCGCCGGTGAGGGCGTCGTGGCAGGCATCCCACACCATCACCAGGTGCTTGGGCGCCTCGGCGAGCAGGCCCATCACACCCAGCGTGGTCGCGACGTAGGCACCGCGGTGCTGCTGCACGCCAATCCGGACGCCGAACCGCTCGCAATCCGACTCCAGCGCCACCCAGGCGTCCCGCTGCCGAGCGACCGAGCCGAGCGGATCAGCCGGGTCGACGGCGACCATCACGCGGATCAGGTCGACCCCGGCGTCCCCGCAGGCGGCGAGCACCGCCGGGGTCGGCTCGGCGGCGATCGAGGCCACCGCCACGCCGGCCCGGCGCAACCCCTCGACCATCGCGGGCAGCCGCTCGGCCGCGTCCTCGGGGCTCACCCACGAGCCGGGCCGCACAGGCAGCTCGATGCCGTCGAACCCCAAACCCGCGACGACCTCGCCCAACGGCTCGGGCGGCAGCGGCGCCCATCGTTTGGTGAACAGCACCCACATCGGCTCGCTCATCGGCCGCCCAGCCCACTCATGGTGATGCCGCGGACGAACCACCGCTGCGTCAGGAAGAAGAGAATGATCAGCGGCACCGTGGTGATCGTGGCCGCGGCGAGCAACAGGTTCCACTGCGTGCCCTGGGTGTCCTGGAACACCTGCAGGCCGACGGTGACGGTCCGGGTGGCGTTGGTGTTGGAGACCACCAACGGCCAGAGCAGGTTGTTCCACTGGGCGATGAACTTGAACACCGCCAGGGTCGCGACCGCGGGGACGGCCATCGGCAGGATGATGCCGGTGAATATCTGCCACCGGCTCGCGCCGTCGATCCGGGCGGCCTCCTCGTACTCCATCGGGATGCCGAGGAAGAACTGCCGCAGCAGGAACACGCCCAGCGCGGTGAACGCGTAGGGCAGAATCATGCCCCACCAGGTATCCACCCACTGCAGCCGCGCGATCATGATGAACTGCGGGATCAGCGTCACCTGGGTCGGGATCATCAGCGTGGCCAGGTAGACACCGAACAACGCCTCCCGGCCGCGGAACTTGATCCGGGCGAACGCGTAGGCGGCCAGCGCCGCGGTGACGGTCTCCAGGATCGCGGTGCCGCCGGCGAAGATGACGGTGTTGAGCAGGTGCTGCCCCAGCGGCACCATCGTCAACACACGGGCGAAGTTCTCCGGGTGCCAGGTGGGCGGAATCATGTACGGCGTCGCGCGCATCGCGTCGGCGTCGGACTGGAACGCCACCAGCACCATCATCACGATGGGGATGAGGGTGAACGCGGTCACCACGAAGGTGGCGAACACAAGCAGCTTCGCGGTCACCTCCGCCTTGGCGGGACGGCCGTCAGCCCTCCGGCTGGACGCGGTGGGCGCGGGCGCGGCTGCGCGCGCTTCGATCAGGTCACTGGTCATAGTGGACGAGCCTCCGCTGGGCGAGGAATTGGATGGCGGTGATCACCAGGATGAACGCGAACAGCACCAGGGACTGAGCCGAGGCGTAGCCCTGGTTGTAGTTCTCGAAGGCGGTCCGGTAGATGTACATCACCAGCGTGGTGGTGCTAGTGCCCGGCCCCCCGTTGGTCATGATCAGGGCCTGGTCGAACACCTGGAACGACCCGATGATCGAGGTCACGACCACGAAGAAGATCGACGGCGACAACATCGGCACCGTGACGTGCCACAACTGCCGGGCCCCCGAGGCGCCGTCCACCTTGGCGGCGTCGTAGAGGTGTTGCGGGATGGCCTGGAGGCCGGCGAGGAAGATGACCATGCCGAAGCCGAAGCTTTTCCACACGCTCATCAGCACCAGGGCGGGCATCGCCCACACGTCGGAGACCAGCCAGGCCGGCCCGTCGAGGCCGAACAAGCCGATGACCCGGTTGATGAGGCCCCCAGTGGGGATATAGAGCCAGATCCACACGAAGGCGACCGCCACTGTGATGGTGGCGTACGGCAGCAGCAGCAGCGAGCGCACCACGGCGATCCGCTTGAAGCCCTGGTTCACCATCAGCGCCAGCACGAAGCTGACCAGGATGGTCAGCGGCACGCTGGTGAAGGTGAACACTGCCGTGTTGACCAACGCCGCCCAGAAGGTGGGGTCGGAGCCGAGTTCGATGAAGTTGCTCAGGCCGGCGCACGTCGGCGGGCTGAACAGATTCCAGTCCAGGAAGGAGATGACGGCCGCCGCGACCACCGGGACGGCGGTGAAGATGGCGAAGCCGGCAAAACTCGGCAGCAGGAACAGCCAGGCCGCCAGGGCCGGGTGCTCACGTTCGCGCCAACGGGATCGGCGGGACGTATCGGGTGAGGTCACACTCACGGTGTCGGTCCTTTCGCTCATCGTCGGCGCGCGTTCATCTGGCGGATGTTGTCGGTGTTCTGGACCATCAGCGCGTCCAGGCGGGGCCGCAGCACCCTGACGGTCTCGGCGATGTCGCGCTGCCCCAGGTAGGAACGCGGCAACTCCTGGGCGGTGATCTGGCGCACCTCGTTCCAGTTCGTGGTCGTCACGTACCGGTGCCCGCCCGCGCCGGGCAGTTCGCCGGCGAGGATCTTCTGCACGATGCCGAGGTTGGCCGGCGGCGGCTCGAACGCGCTGCTGGCCGAGCGTCGGGCCGGGTTGTTGCGGCCGGCGCGGGCATAGATGTCGAGCGCGGGCGTGCTGGTCAGCGTGGTGAGCAACTGCCAGGCGGCGTCCACGTCGGAGGTGCCGGCCGGGATGGTGAACGCCGAGCCGGACACGCGCGGCAGGCTGCCGGCCGGCCCCGCAGGGAACGGCACGACGTCCCACTCGAACTTCGCCTTGCGGACGTTGAGCACCTGCCAGGGCCCGTTCTGCATCATGGCGACGTTTCCGTCGAGGAAGTTGCCGGTGGCGTTCACGGTGACCAGGTTCGTGATGGGCGGGGCGATGCCGTCCTTGGTGAACAGATCCACCACGAACCGCAGCGCGTACTCGGCCTCGGGCAGGTGCAACGTGCTGACCGACTGCTCCTCGTTCATCACGTCCGCGCCCGCGGAGTACAGCCACGAGATCAGGTCGTCGATGGCGGGCGCGTGCGTGAAGCCGTACTGGCCAGGCTTCTGGGCGAACGCGGCCCCGACCTCGCGAAACTCATCCCACGTCATCGGCCGATCGGTAGGCGGCAGCGGGATGCCGTTGGCCGCGAACAGCGTCTTGTTCACGTAGAGCACCATGGGTGCCACGTCGAAGCCAAGGCCGTACTGGTGGCCGCCGAAGCCGCTCATCGCATGGATGTCGGGGAAGAAATCGGTCAGGTCCATGCCCGCGATCAGGTCATCGATCGGACGCAGTGCCCCCGCGCGGCGTAGGTGGGCACCAGGAACCCGTTGACGGCGTGCACCATGCTCTGGGTGCCGCTGACCAGTTGCAGGTCCATCTTGGTGGGGTATCCCGACGACGGGGTCAGGTTGGCGATCGATCGGCGACCCAGCGTCTTCTCGACGTAGGCGCTGAAGTCGGCCCAGACTGCATCCTCGGCCGCGCTGGAAGACCACATCGACCAGGACAGGTCGCTCGAGGGCGGTTTGGCGCTGCATCCGGCCAGGCCTGCGAGGGCGAGGGTGCCGGTGGCGGCCCCAGCCTTCAGAAGGCTGCGGCGACTCAACGACGGTGGTGACATCTGCTCTCTCCTTACTCGGTCAGGCGCGGGCGCGCACGACGGTGATTTCGGTGGCCAGACCGCGAATGCGGTCCTCGTCGACGGTCACGCCCAGCCCGGGCCCGGTGGGCACCTGCGCCACGCCGTCGGTGATCTGGAGTCCCTCGACGTACAACTCAGCGAGCAATTCCGGGCCGTTCAACTCCGCCGGCAGGGCCAGGTCGAGCTGGCTGAACAGGTGCAGCGCGGCCACGAATCCGATGCCGGTATCGGTCAGACCACTGGAGAGCACCTCGACACCGTGCGCCTGGGCGACCGCAGCCGTCTTGAGCGCCTGCCGCAGCCCGCCGGACTTGCACACCTTCACCACGACCATGTCGGCGGCGCCGAGAGTGATGGTGCGGGCCAGGTCGGACGCGGTGAAGCTGCCCTCATCGATGGCCAACGGCACGTCAAGCCGCTCGCGCAGCCGCGCCATCGCGCCCCAGTTGGTGCTGGGCACCGGCTGCTCCAAGCAGGCCAGTCCGGGCACGTCGCCGATTCGGCGCAGCAGACCGCCGACGTCGCTGGGGCGGTAGGACTGGTTGGCGTCCAGCCAGATGGGCTTGCCCCCGGCGACCTCGGCGCAGGCCAGGACGCGGGCAGCGTCGGCGGCCGGATCACCGCCGACCTTGAGCTTGTAGGCGTGGAAGGCCGAGCTCTCGAGGACACGGGTCGCCATCTCCTGCGGCGAGGCGACACCGACCGCCGAGCACAGCGGGAGGGCGTCAGTCACCGCGCCGCCGAGCAGGTCGCTGATCGGGACGCCCGCGAGCTGGCCCGCCGCGTCGTGCAGCGCCAGATCGAGGGCCGCCCGGGCGAACGGGAAGCCATTCGACACCGACGGGCTCAGCACCTGGCTCGCCGCCTGGTGGTACGCCTCGACCGCGAACGGACTGGTGCCCAACACGAGCGGCGCGAGGTTCCTGGCGAGCACCGAGATGATGGTGTCGCGGGTCTCGTAGCTCCAACTGGGCAGCGCGCGCTGTTCGCCCCAGCCCACCGCACCCTCGTCGGTGGTGACCTTGACGTAGATCACGTCGCCGGTGCCGCCGGACGCACCGACGGCGCCCGAGCCCAGGGCGAACGACTTCGCGAACGGCACCTCGACCAAGAAGACCTCGACCTGGCTGATCGCCATGTATCCGCTCCCCTCAGGCCGAGATCGACCAGTTGGCCGGATCGACGTAGCTGGGACCGCGGACGCCTGTGTCCAGGTAGGCCAGGGCGTCGCCGACGACGTAGCCACCCAGCGCCTGGTGCCCCTCGAGGGTGTCGCCGGCAATGTGCGGGGTGAGCAGCGAGCCGTGGTCGTCGGTGAGCGACTGCGGGAAGCTGGTGGCAGGCTCGGCAGGGAACACATCGAGGGCGGCGCGGATGCGTCCTGAACCCACTTCGCGGAGCAGCGCGTCCTGGTCGACCGCCAGCGCGCGAGCCGAGTTGATCAGCAGACCGCCATCGGGCATCGCCGCGAGCAAGTCGGCGTCGGTCATGCCACGGGTGCTGGGCAGGTCGGGCACGTGGATCGAGACGATATCGGCCGCCATCACCTCGGCCAGCGGCGCCAACTGCGCGCCCAGGCCTGCCGCGGCGTCCGTAGTGAGGAAGGGGTCGTAGATCAGCGCCTCCACCTGGAACGGGGCCAGCATCGCCAGGAAGGCCCGCGCGGTCGACGAGCCGCCGACGATGCCGACACGGCGGCCGCGAAGCTCACGGCCACGCACCTCGGGGCGCCACGCGCCGGCCCGGGTAGAGGCGTCGTATTCGCGGACCCGACGCAACATCGTCAGGGTCGTGGCCAGGCAGTACTCCCCTACCGACCAGGCGATCCGTGACGCGGCCGAGAACAGCGCCGGGCCGCCGTCGGCCAACTCGACCGTGACGAGGTTCTTCATGGTGCCGGCTGCGTGGGCGACGGCGCGCGGGCCACCCTCGGCGAACACGTCCGCCGGCAGCGGCGGCGTCCCCCAACTGGTCACCAGGATGTCGGCCCCGGCGGCGAGGCTGCGAACCTCGTCCTCGTCCAGCGGCGCCTGTGCCCAGATCACCTCGTGTTGGGCTTCCAGGGCGGCGCGGGTGGCCGGGTCGAACACATCGGTCGCCCGTTCGGGTGTCATAGCCATGGCCAGGCGGTACATGCGGAGCACTCCTCGGTCGTCATCAGCGATGGCCGAGACGCTACGGGGCAGGAGTGATGCCCGTCCAAGTCGATTTCCGAATCAGGCGATACCATCCACGCATGGACTTCTCTCTCGTGCAGTTGCGCGGCTTCGTCACGGTCGCGGACGAGCGGCATTTCGGCCGGGCCGCCGAGCGGCTGGCGATGACACAACCACCGCTGACCAGGCAGATCCAGGGCCTGGAGAGAGCCCTGGACGTGCAACTTTTCGTGCGCGGGCCGCGCGGGGTGAGCCTCACCGCGGCCGGCGAGGCCTTCCTGCAGGATGCCCGCCGCATCCTCGCGCTGACCGACGCTGCGCCCGCGAACGCGCAGCGCGTCGCCGCGGGCGAGTCGGGCACACTGCGGCTGGGCTTCACCACCATCGGCGCGTACGCACTGCTGGGTGCGACATTGGCACAGATCCGCGACCACGCGCCGCAGGTACACATTGCGCTGACCGAACTGCAGAGCGAGGAACAGTTCGATCAACTGCTGGACGGGTCACTCGACCTCGGCCTGATCCGGCCGCCTGTCCCATCCGGCCTACTGTCGGTCCAGGTGCACAGCGAGGACCTCGTGCTGGCCGTTCCAAGCGGGCACGACCTGGCCAAAGCACCTGGCCCACTCGCACTGGCCGATCTGTCAGAGGACTACATCGGGTACAGCCCCGAGGGATCCCACTACCTGCACACGGTGTGCGCGGCCCTCGTCGGGGTCGCGGTATTCCTCCAGACGCAGATCGCCAGCCAAGTGCCGACGATGCTGGCCCTCGTGCGCGACGGCTTGGGCTGTGCACTGATCCCCCGCTCGTGCACGGCCATGCGCGTGGACGGCGTCACGTTCCGCGAACTGGCCGATGCCGACCGGCGGTTCATCCCGCTGCATGCGTGTTGGAACCCGGCCAGCACCAACCCGGCGCTGGCTCGAGTTCTGCCACATGTGACCCGCCTCGGCGATCAGGCGTTGGCGGGCTCCTGACCCAAGTAGGCGCGGACCACGGCCAGGGAGTCGGCGACCTCGCTGACATCGGCGAAGTCGCACTCCAGCGACACGTGACCGGCGTACCCGCGGTCGAGGACGACGCGGAGCGCGTCCAGGCTTTCGCGAGGGGCCCGCGACGGCGGCAGCCGATCCGGCCCGCTGTGGTGAACGTGCGCGATGCGGTCGACGTGGTCGGCCACGAAGGCCAGGTCCTCGTCGCTGCGGCCCGCGTGGTAGGTGTCCCACACCAGCCGGACGTCCTGCAGGCCGGCCGAGTCGAGCAGTTCGACCGCCTCCTTGAACGAGCGGGCGATGTTGGACTCGCCGGGGTTCAGCGGCTCGAGCAGCAGTTCGAGCCCGACCGCGGCGTAGGCGTCCCGTGCGACGGCGAGCCGCTGCAGGAAGGTCCGCTCGGCGACCGCCCGGTCCAGCCCCTCGGGGATGTTGCGCGCGCCGGCGCTGCCGAGCACGACGAAGGCCCCCGGCTCGGCCTCGCGCGCCAGCGCGGCGGCGGTCGCGTCCAGGTAGGACGCGAACAGATCGGGCGAGGCGTCCGGGACGCTCAGCTTCACGGCTCCGGCGAACAGCACCACGAACGAGGGGTGCAGCCCGTCGCCGGGGTCCAGCGCCGTCACCACGTCGTCCTCGACGCGGACGTAGTTGCCCACGACGTAGGGCTCCACGAAGTCCGCGCCCGCGTCGCGGACCGCCGAAGCGTCCGTCAGATCCCGCCACACCACACCCAGCATCGTCGCCTCCCGGTCGATCGGAACGGCCACGACCCTAGCGACTCCGGGCACGCTGTTTCACGCTGTCGCACGAGGTTTCCGTCGCGAACATGCCCCCAGGAGATCTCCGCTCAGACGACCCGCAACCGCAGCCCGTAGAACAGGCCCACGGCCTGGGTGCGCGTCACTGTGACAGCCAGACGTGACGCCTCCACCCGTGGGATGGTCGCGGTCTGGCAGGTCGTCCTCTTGCCGTATGTGCCGATCGTGACATTGGTGCCGGCGAAGACCAGACGCGCATTCATCGCATCACCGGTCAGGCAGGCCTCCACGCGGCGTCCGATGTTCTGCCGCAGGAACTGCGCCAGCGCGTTGTCGGGGTGCCTCCCGCCAGCGAGGTCCAGCCGATTCCGTTACTGGAGAACCTGAGCGCCTGAGCCCCGTTCACGGTGGTCATCACACCCGCGGGCCCCTGGTACGAGTCGATGTCGCTCGGCCCGATGCTCAGCGATGTCGCCCGGGCGGTGTGGAAGTCCGCCAGCATGAGCTTGCTGAATCCACCCCAGCCGTGGCCCACCTGTCGGCTCGCGCTGTACGGGTGCGTGACGCTGCGGCTGTTGGTGTAGCTCAGCAGCACACCGTCGTCGCGAACTGCGAGGACGTCGGGCCAGCCATCCCCCGTCGTGTCCCCCACTACGATGGTGCGCATACCATCCCAACCCCACCCGATCTGCCTCCCCGGCCCGACGATGCTGGTCGGGATGGTTCCCCACGCCCCGGCGCCCCGATTGAGGTAGAGCCAGAGTGCACCGTCATCGCGGCGGCCGATGATGTCGGCGAAGCCGTCACGGTTCATGTCCGCCAAGGAGATCTCCTTGAACGATCCCCATCCATGGCCCACGGGTGCGCCGAAACCGCCGAAGGTGCCATTCCCAGGCTCGGCCAGGCTGCTCAACTCGACGAAGAGCCGACCGTCGGCCGACACACGCAGCAGGTCGTCGACCCCGTCGCCGTTGAGGTCGCCGGCGGCCACCAGACGCGTCCCTGCGGGGATGGAGGCACGGACGGTGGACGCCAACGGGCCGCTGCCGCTCCAGGTGTTGACGTACACGCGGGCGTCCTGGTTCACGGTGGAGTCGACGACGGGCGGGGCGGCGAAGACGTCGGAACGACCGTCTCCGTCGAAATCGCCGGCCACGACGGTACCGAAGCCGTCCCAGCCGTGCCCCAGTTGAACCGAACCGCCGGAGTAAGGCGCTGATACCGAACCGGTGTTGCGGTAGAGGAGCAAGTCACCGTCGCCGCGCACTGCGAGCAGGTCGAGCTTGTTCGGGGCCCCGGTGATGGCCGCGTGCGCATCGGTGGGGGCGGTCAGTGCGAGACCGGCGGCGAGCACGACCGCCAGACCGGCGGCGATCGCTCGGTGGCGCAGTCGGGTGAGGGTGGGACGCATCGGCGAACTCCGTTCAGAGACATCGGGACAGCCGTCGGCAGCCTAACAACGTTCTTCTCGCTGTCGCAGTGCCGTCCGCACGTCGCACGCATGCCTCGCTTCACACCACGGGCGAACTGTGCTCGCCGTAGACTGGAGCCACCCAGCCATCGCCTAGACCAGGAGTGCGCCCCCATGTCGCAGCAGCCTGCCAGTGCCGCGCGGCGTCCGTTCTCGCTGATCGTCAAGCCCACCGGCGCGGCCTGCAACCTCGACTGCAGCTACTGCTTCTTCCTGTCCAAGGAGGCGCTGTGGGACGCCCGCGCCCAGGCGATGGACGCCGGGACGCTGCGGGCCTGGCTGACCAACCACCTCGACGCGCAGCCCGACGGGCCGGTGACCATCGGCTGGCAGGGGGCGAGCCCACGCTGCGCGGGCTGGACTTCTTCCGCGACGCCGTCGCGCTGGCCGAGGAACTCAAGCGACCCCGCCAGCAGGTCCAGCACGCGATCCAGACCAACGCCACCCTCATCGACGACGCCTGGGGCGCGTTCCTGGCCGAGCACCGCTTCCTCGTCGGGGTGAGCCTCGACGGCCCCGCTCCCCTGCACGACCTGTACCGCGTCAACCGCGCCGGGCGGGGCACGCACGCCCAGGTCGTCCGCGGGCTGCGCGTGCTGCAGGCCCACGGCGTCGAGCACAACATCCTGTGCACGGTCCACGCTGGCAACGCCGCGCATCCGCTGGAGGTGTACCGGCACTTCCGCGACGACCTGGGCGCCGAGTTCATCCAGTTCATCCCGATCGTGGAGCGCGTCGAGCCCGGCCAGGAGGCGGTGGCCGAGGCCGGCTACCGCGACGACGCCGGCCGGCACGTGCTCTACCGGCAGCGCGGCACCGGCGTCACCTCCCGGACCGTCGATCCCGCCGCCTACGGCGCCTTCCTCAACGCGATCTTCGACGAGTGGGTGAGCCGCGACGTCGGGTCGGTGTTCATCCAGGACGTCGACGTGGCCCTGGGTGCCCTGTTCGGCCGGTACAGCCTGTGCGTCCACGCGCCCACCTGCGGCGACGCCCTGGCGATGGAGCACAACGGCGACGTCTACTCGTGCGACCACTTCGTCGAGCCCGACCACCGGCTGGGCAACGTCGCCACCGACTCCTTCGCCGACATGCTGAACCAGCCCTTCCAGCGGGAGTTCGGCCGCTCGAAGGCGACGGCGCTCCCCGCGCAGTGCCTCGCCTGCCCGGTGCGCTGGGCCTGCCACGGCGGCTGCCCGAAGGACCGGTTCGCCACCACGGCGTCCGGGGAGCCGGGGCTGAACTACCTGTGCGCCGGGTACGAGGCGTTCTACACCCACATCACGCCGGCGCTGCGCGCGATGGGCGACCTGCTGCGGCAGGGGCGTCCGGCCGCCGACATCATGGGGGCCGCCCCGCGGGGCTGAGTCAGCCCGCGGGACGGCCCCCGTGATGTGGGGTGGACGCCGCAGCGGCGTCCACGCCGGTGTCAGCCCACCCGGGAGGCGCCCTCCCCCAGCAGATCGCCCACCAGCGGATCCTTCAGCTGCGTCAGCACCGTGCGGAGCCGGTCGGTGAGCGCGTCGACCTCGTCGGGGCGCTCGGCGGCGACCTCGATCCGCTCGTACGGGTCGGCCTCGCGGTCCCACAGCTCGACGGTGCGCTCCCCGTCGGCGGCGGTGATCGCCAGCTTCCGGGTGTGCGTCCGAAGCCCGCGGACGTCGCCGCGCTGCACCGTGCCGTCCACCCGCAGGTAGAGGCTCTCGGTGGGGGTGACGGCGTCCGGCTCGTCGCGCAGGTGGGCGGTGAGGTCGACGCCGACCATGTGGTCGGGCACGTCGTCGACGCCCAGCAGCCCCAGCAGCGTCGGCGCGAGCTCGGCCGACCCCATCAGGACGCTGTCGGTCCCCGGACGCAGCGTGCCCGGCCACGCGATGATCATCGGCACGCGCATGGACTCGTCGTAGGGCACGTTCTTGTACATCAGCCCGTGGCTGCCCAGCTGCATGCCGTGGTCGGAGGTGAAGATCACGATGGTGTTCTCGGCCAGGCCGGAGGCGTCCAGGTGGTCCAGCACGCGTCCGACCTGCTCGTCCACGCCGCGGATGGCGGCGAAGTACCCGCGGGCGGCCTTGGCCGCCTCCTCCCGCAGCGCCGGGTCGGCCGGGACGTTGGGGCGCACCAGCAGGTCGTCGGCGGTCAGATCGCGGGTGTGGGCGAAGTACTCATCCGGCACCTCGTCGAAGGGCTGGTGCGGCGGGTTGATCGACCACACCAGGCCGAACGGGGTGCCCTCGTCCCGGGCGGCCGCCGCGGCGGCGTCCAGGAAGTCGATGGCGATGCCGGCCTCGTGGCGCGGCGACCACTCCTGGACGCGGACCGGCTCGGTCTGCAGCGAGTCGGCGAGCCAGTAGTGGGGCTCCAGATGCTTGTCGCAGGCGCCGTAGGAGTACCAGAAGTCGAAGCCGTGGCGTCCCTCGGGCGGCGTCCAGCCGTCCCACACCTTGCCGTCCTCGCGGACGCCCTCGCCGACGAGCATGTCGACCTCGTCCGGCGGGTCCAGGTGCCACTTGCCGATCCAGCCGAGGTGGTAGCCCTCGTCGGCCAGGACGTCGGACCAGCACCGGATGTCGCGGCGCAGCGCGACCCCCATCGGCCCGGTGTGGGAGTTGGTGTTGAGCGGCACGCCGTTCACCCACGGGTAGGCGCCCGAGAGCAGCATGGCGCGGCAGGGGCTGCAGACGGGGTAGGTGCTGGTCGCCTCGACCAGGACGCGGCCGCGGGCGGCCAGGGCGTCCAGGTTCGGGGTGTGGACGGGATCCCCGCCGACGAAGCCGAGCGCGTCCGCGCGCCACTGGTCGGCGATGATCAGGAGCAGGTTGGGGCGGGTCATCGTCACTTGCCCATCCCCAGCGTCAGGCCCTCGGACAGGTTGCGGCCCAGCCACAGGTACACGACCAGCATCGGGAAGATCACGATGACCAGGCCGGCGAACAGGCCGCCCCAGTCGGCGCCCGAGTAGGTCTGCTGCTGCACGAACGCGATCAGGGCGACCGGCAGGGTGTAGTTGCGGGTCGACTGCAGCAACGTCATGG
Source organism: Propioniciclava coleopterorum (assembly GCF_011393335.1). Taxonomy (NCBI): domain Bacteria; kingdom Bacillati; phylum Actinomycetota; class Actinomycetes; order Propionibacteriales; family Propionibacteriaceae; genus Propioniciclava; species Propioniciclava coleopterorum. The sequence goes on from NZ_CP049865.1 coordinate 3,647,443, forward strand.
CCAGCAGCGTCTCGTTCCAGTGCGCGATCAACTGCAGGACGAAGGCGGTCAGGATGCCGCCCTTGGCCAGCGGCAGCATGATCGTGAAGAACGTCCGGGACGCCGAGACCCCGTCGATCGCCGCAGCCTCCTCCAGTTCCTTGGGCAGGCTGCGGAAGAAGCCGGTGAGCAGGAAAAGCGTGAACGGGATCGAGGTGCCGACGTACACCAGCACCAGCCCGCCCAGGTTGTTGGTCAGCCCGGCGTAGTTCAGCATGACGAACAGCGGGATCAGCACGACCTGCAGCGGCACGCCCAGGCCCAGCACGAAGTACATGGTGAGCGAGTTGGTGATCCAGGTCTCGTACCGGCTGAGCCAGTACGCGGCCGGCGCCGAGACCGCCACGATCAGGACGGCCGAGACGACCGCGGTCCAGGTGGAGTTCCAGGCTGCCTGGGCGAACCCGGAGTCGTTCCAGGCGGTGACGTAGTTGCCGAACTCGAGCGAGGTGGGCAGGCCCCACGGCTCCTGCAGGATGGCGCGGGTGTCGCGGAACGACTGGACGAGCACCCAGACGAGCAGGGCGACGATCCCGACGACGAAGAGCCAGACGGCCCCCACGCCGATGGAGCGTCCCACCGAGTCGCCCCCGAGCGGGTTCTGACGGCGCCTCGTGCGCCCCTTCACATTGGTGGTCATGGGGGCTCCTTAGAATTCGATCACTTCGCGTCGCGTGGCGCGGCGCAGCAGCAGGACGAGGATGCTCACCAGGAGCAGCGAGAAGATCGCGCTGGCGGCGCCGGCGCCGAAGGCCGGCACGGACTCACCGGAGAAGGCGGTCGCGTAGGTGTAGACCGCCGCCGTCCACGTCTGGGTCGGGGGCACGCCGGAGCCCACGGCTCCGCCGAAGATCCACACGATCTCGAAGATCTTGACCGAGGAGATGGTCCACAGCACCGCGCACACCGCGAAGACGTCCCAGGTCAGGGGCAGGATCACGTAGCGCAGCCGCTGCCAGGCGTTGGCCCCGGCCAGCGCGCAGTCCTCGTAGAAGTACGGCGGGATCCGGTCCACGCCGGCCATGAGGATCGTGGTGTAGTAGCCGACGGTGACCAGCACCATCGTGAGCATGATCAGGCCGAACATGTTGTCGCGGGCCAGCCACTCGGGCGGGTTCTGGACGCCGATGGCGCGCAGCGCCGCGTTGACGAGGCCGCCGGGGTTGAAGATGAAGCCGGCCAGCACGCCGTAGACCAGCGCGTTCACCAGGTGCGGGAAGAAGATGACCGCGCGGGCCGTCTTCCGGCCGGCCATGTCGCGCAGCACCAGCGACATGGCGAACGCCAGGATGAAGATCGCGCCGCCGACGATGAACAGCATCATGAGCGTGTTCACCAGCGACTGGATGAAGATCCGGTCGCCCAGGAGGCTGATGTAGTTCTGGAAGCCGACGAACGTCATCGGACCCGAACCGGCCCACTTGTTGAGGCTGATCCAGAACGCGGCCCCGATCGGGATCACGAACAGCACGGTGTAGAGGACGATGGCGGGCAGCACGAAGGGGGCGAACAGGCGGCGGTGGCCCGCCGCGAGCGAACCGACCTGCTTGCGCGTCGACCGCGTCCGGACCCGCCGGCCCGGCGCGCGAGGCGCCGGGGCGGCGGTTTCGAGGGTGGAGGGGGTGGCAGTCATCACTTGCCCTGGCTCTTCCAGTAGGCGGCCTGCTCGGTGACCATGCGGTCGATGAACTGGTCGGCGCTGATCTTGCCGCCGAACAGCTCGTCGTCGGCCGGCCAGAACACCTTCTCGTTGTAGCCGGTGAACGCGACGCCGTCGTTCTGCTGGTGGTAGTCCTTGGCCTTGGCCAGCGCGTCCTGCACCGACTTCAGCTCGGGGGCGGTCGACGCGTCCTCGCGCATCGGGATGCCCTTGGCCTCGGTGCCCCAGGCGTCCTGGAACTCCTTCTTCATCAGGGTGGCGGCGAAGGCCTGCGCCGAGGCGGCGTTCTTGGCCTTCTTGGGCACCATGAAGCCGGAGAAGTCGGCGCGCAGGCTCTGCTCCGACCCGGTCTTGGGGAACGGGAAGCTGTCGTACTCGAAGCCGCTGGCGGCGTAGGTGCCCGACTCGGTGGGCAGCCACGAGCCCATGAACATGAACACGGCCTCGTTGTTGGCCCAGCGCTGCTGCTGCGCCGGCCACTTGCTGGCGGTGTAGCCGTCGATGATCAGGCCGCTCTTGGCGAGCTGCTCGACCTTCTTGGCGGCGTCCACGGCGATCTGGTCGCGCCACTTGGCGCCGGTGACGTCCTCGGAGATCTTGAGCTGCGAGCCGTGGCCACCGCCGCGGACGATCAGCGTCGACAGGAAGCCGGCGTTGTAGCCGCCGACGTCGCCGTCGGCCGCGAGGGGGATGAGGCCCTTGGCCTTGTAGCCCTCCATCATGGCGATCCACTCGTCCCACGTCTGCGGCGGGTTGGCCTTGATCTCGGGGAACTTCGCGGCGTTGTACCACACGGCGTCCGACTGCACCTGGTAGGGCATCATCCACGGGGCGCCGGAGTCGGTCATGATCGGGACGCCGTCGAGGTACTTCTGGGGCACGTAGGACTTCAGCGGCTTGCCGTCGACGTCGGCGTTCCACGCCTCGGTCAGGGCGAGCGCCTGGTCGGTGGCGACCATGGCGGCGTAGGCCTTGGAGTAGGGGCCGTCGACCAGGTCGGGGACGGTGTTGGTGTTCAGGGCCGGCACGAGCTTCTGCAGGTTGTTGCGGCCCTGCCACTCGACCTCGACCTTGACGTTGTTCGCCTTCTCGTAGGCCTCGAGGGCGCGGGCGATCACCTTCTGCTGCGGCTCGCCCTCCTTCCACATGGACCAGTAGGTGAAGGTGCCGTTGGCGGCACCCGGGGCGCCGCCACCACCGGGAGCGGCGGCGGGGCCGTTGGAGCAGCCGGCCAGGGTGAGGCCGACGCCGGTGGCCGCGGCGAGTGACAGGAAGCTCCGTCGTGTGTAGGTCATCGTTGATCCTTTCGATCGTGCGCAACGGTGCGGTTCATCGCCTTCGTGGGTTCCCGCGACCAGGCGACTTTCGATAGACTGTAGTAAATCTCAGCGAAGCAGGTCCAGAGCACTTCGGCCCATTGCTTACTTATTGCTACTTTCTGCGCCAGGAGGCACACCGTGTCCGTGACGACCCCGCCGGGAATCTCCCCCGAGGATCCGCTGGCCCGCCGCGAGGGCTGGGCCGCGCTCGCCGACCGGATCCTGACGCGGGCGGCGGCCGACGGCTCGCCGCTGCACGCGCGCGTGGTGCCCCCGACGACCTCCCCCGACCGGGCGGCCATCAGCGACGTCGACCAGCTTGAGGGGTTCGCGCGCACGTTCCTGCTCGCCGCCCTGCGCCTGGCCCAGCCGGACGCCGACGCCACCGCCCAGGACGCGCACGCCGCCTGGTTCCTCGCCGGGATCGCCGCCGGAGTGGACCCCGCCTCGCCCGAGGCGTGGCCGCCGATCGAACACCACGGCCAGACCATGGTCGAGGCCGCCGTCATCGCGCTGGGGCTCCACGCCTCCCGCGCCGCGACGTGGGACCGGCTGCCGGCGCGCGTCCAGGAGCAGGTCGTGGCCTGGTTCTCCACCGGCCGGGGACGCCGCTGCGCCGACAACAACCACGTGCTGCTCGGCGCCACGGTGCAGGCGTTCCTGGCCTCGGTGGGGGCCGACCATGACCGCACGGAGACCGAGTACGCGCTGGCGACGCTCGAGCGCTGGTACCGCGGCGACGGCTGGTACACCGACGGCGAAGGCCGCCGCTTCGACCACTACAACGCGTTCACCTTCCACTTCTACCCCTGGTTCATCGACGACATGCTCGGCGTCCGCGACCGGCAGCAGGTGTGGCGGGGGCGGTTGGCGTCCTTCCTGGGCGGCTACGCCTCCCTGATGGGGCGCGACGGGCGCCCGGTGCTGCAGGGCCGATCGCTGGCCTACCGCTGGGGCGTCCTGGGGCCGTTCTGGCTCGGCGCCGCGCTGGACGCTTCCCCGCTGTCGCCGGGGCGGACGCGCGCGCTGGCGGCGTCCCAGGTGCGCGCGTTCCTCGACGCCGGGGTGGCCGCCGACGGCCGGCTCAGCCTGGGCTGGCGCGGGGGCGAGTCGGCCTCGCTGCTGCAGCAGTACTCGATGGCCGGGTCGCCGCACTGGGCCAGCAAGGGATTCCTGGGGCTGCTGTGGCCCGACAGCCACCCGCTGTGGTCGGATCCGCTCGACGCGCCGCCGGTTCGTGACCTGACCCCGCTGGCGGTCCCGGGCTTCCTGACGCACCGCGCCGCCGGACCGACCGTGCTGCTCAACCACGGCAGCGACGGTCATCCGCGTCACGACGAGCCCTGGTATCGCCGGCTGGCCTTCTCGGACGCGACCGTGCCCGTCGAGGTCGGCGGGGTGCGCGACAACAGCGTGGTCCCGCTCGGCGGGGCGTGGTCCGACCGCGGGCTGCGCGGCGGCCTGACCGGCCCGGACTGGGCCTGCTCCCACCGCGTGGGCCGCGTCGGCGGGCGCGAGGTCCACCTGGACCTGCTGAGCGTGGTGCGCGGCGAGCACGAACTGCGCCTGGCTCGGGTGCGCGGGGCGGGCGAGCGCACCGTGCGGGTCAGCGGCTTCGCCGTCACCGGTGACACCGCCCCGACCGTCGCGACCCACGGCGGGACGGCGTCGTGTGCGCTGCCCGGCCTGGTCTCGGAACTGACCCACCTGGACCTGGGCGCCGGCCCGGTCGCCGCGGAGGTCGGGCTCGCGGAGGTGGAGACCGCGCTCGGGACGCACACCGCCGTGCCCTACCTGGACGTGCCGCTGACCGGGGACGGCGACGTCGTCGCGGCGTTGGTGCGGCTCGGCGACGCGCCGGGCACCCCGGTGGAGGCGCCGGCGGTCCAGGCGGGCGACGAGGGCGTCGTCGTCACGTGGGGCGATCTGGTGCGCGTCGTGCCCTGGCCGCCGACCGACGCCTGGCCGGGCGACGCGCTCGACCAGGGCGTGTGGCAGCCGTGGCGGTCCGCGGGCGTCCTCCCGGTGAGCCGGGACGGGGTGCGGGCATGAGCCGCCCCAACTTCGTCGTGATCCTGACCGACGACCAGGGCAGCTGGACGCGCTCCGCGCCCGAGGTGGTCACGCCCGCGATCGACGCTCTGGCGGCGGCCGGGACCGAGTTCACGTCCTTCTACTGCGCCTCGCCGGTGTGCTCGCCGGCGCGCGCCTCGATCCTGACCGGGACGCCGCCCTCGGCGCACGGCGTCCACGACTGGCTGCGCGGCGACAACTCGGGCAACGACACCCGCGGCGTCCACTACCTCGCCGGGCTGGATACGACGCCCGCGGTGCTCGCCAGGGAGGGCTACGCCTGCGGCCATGCCGGCAAGTGGCACCTGGGCGACGCCCGGACGCCTGCGCCGGGATTCTCGCGCTGGTACGCCCACCGCGACGGCGGCGGGCCCTACTACGGCGCGCCCATGATCGCGGACGGCGTCGAGGCGACCGAGCCCGGCTACGTCACCGACGCCATCTCCGACCACGCGGTGGCGATGCTGACCGACCTCGCGGCGCAGGAGGAGCCGTTCTACTTGGAGGTCACCTACACCGCGCCGCACTCGCCGTGGGGACCCGGCCAGCACCCGGCCGACCTGGTCTCGCTGTACGCCGACACCGACTTCCCCAGCGTCCCGGTGACCGAGCCGCATCCCTGGATGAACACCGCCCACACCGAGCTGATGGCCGGCTTCACCGACCGGCACGCCACGCTGTCGGGCTACTGCGCGGCGCTGTCGGGCGCCGATCGGGGCGTGGGCCGGCTGCTGGCCGCGCTCGAGGCGTCCGGACGCGGCGGGGAGACGTACGTGATCTTCCACTCCGACAACGGCTTCGCCTGCGGCCACCATGGCTACTGGGGCAAGGGCAACGGCACCGCCCCGCTCAACGCGTGGGAACCGTCGGTGCTGGTGCCCTTCATCATCGCCGGCCCCGGCGTGGCGGCCGGACGCGTCGAGCCCGCGCCCACCAGCGCGCTGGCGTTGCACGCGACGATCCTCGACCTGGCGGGCGTCCCCGACGCGTCGTCCGAGCCGGGCGACTCCCCCGCGATCGAGCCGTCCTTCGCGTCCCACCTGGACGGCCGCGCCGGCGAACCCGACCCGTCGGTGGTCGTCTGCGACGAGTACGGCGGGCTGCGCATGATCCGGCGCGGCGGGCTGAAGCTGATCGAGCGGCTCGAAGGCCCCGACGAGCTCTACGACCTGGACGCGGACCCCGGCGAGGAGCACAACCTGATCGACGCGTCCTCGCACGTCGGCGTCCGGGCGGAGTTGCACGACGAGCTCGTCGCCTGGTTCGCCGCCCGCTGCGACCCCGACCGCGACGGCTGGCACCGGCCCGTCACCGGCTGGGGCCAGAACCACCCGGTCTTCGCGGAGGTGTCGGACGCGGAGCGTTACGCGTCCGGGTGAGCGCCCCGCGTTCGGGGCCTGGCGCTTGGGCGCTGGCTGGTCATCGCTGCACCGGGGTGCCGGGCGCAGTCGCTCGTCGCAAACGGGGGCGGCTCGTCGCAAGCGGGGGCGTCTCGTCGCGAACGGGGGCGTCTCGTCGTAGGCGGGGCGGTTCGTCGTAATCGCGGCGACTCATCGCAACGAGTGCGGCTCCCCAACCCCACGGCCCCCAGAATCGCAGTCGCCCCCTTGGCGCCAGTTGCCCACGCAGGAACGGGGGCAACTGACCCAAGCGCGGGCGGCTCGTCGCAAACGCGGGCGACTCGTCACAAACACGGGCGGCTTCCCAGCACCCACGGCCCCGAAAACGCAGTCGCCCCCCTTAGCGCCAGTCGCCCACGCAGGAACGGGGGCAACTGACCCAAGCGGGGCGGCTCGTCGCAAACGCGGGCGACTCGACGCAAACGCGGGCGACTCGACGCAAACGCGGGCGACTCCCCGGCGCAGTGGCGCGCCGCGCCCGGCCACGCGCCCGCGCGCCGGACGCTCCGCGTCCGCCCGGGGTCAGGCGAGCTGGGCCTCCCAGGCTTCGTGGCGGGCGGTGAGGTCGGCGACGACATCCGGACGCGCGGCGGCGAGGTCGGTCGACTCCGACAGGTCGTCGCCCAGGTGGGCCAGGAACAACCCCGAGCCCATCGGGGCGTGCTCGGTGGCGGTGATCTCGGCGGCCTCGGTGTTGCCGGGCTCGACGTAGGAGAGCTTCCAGTCGCCGCGCCGGACGGCCCACGCCCAGCCCGTCGACCAGTGCAATTCGTCGTGGCCGGACTCGTCGGCGCCGCGGAGCAGCGACCACTGGTCCAGGCCGTCGGTGTCGCCGGCCACCGGGGTCCCGGACGCCGCCACCAGCGTCGGCACGAGGTCGAGGGAGGACACCAGGCCCTCGCGCGTCTCCCCCGCCGGGACGCCGCCGGCGGGCCAGCGCACCACGAACGGGACGCGGATCCCGCCCTCCCACAGCGTGTACTTAGTGCCGCGCAGGGCGCCGTTGTCGCCGTAGTTGCACGGCGACCCGCCGTTGTCGGTGAGGTAGACCACCACGGTGTCCTCGGCGAGCCCCGACGCGTCGAGGGTGGCCAGCAGCCGTCCGATCGCGGCGTCCATCAGCTCCAGTTGGGCGAGGTAGTACTCCCGGCCGTGCTCGAGGTTGGGCGCGATCACGTCGTCGTACCACTCCAGGTACGGCTGCGCGTCGGCGTCCCAGTCGGTGTGGGCGGGCAGGCCGCGGCGCGCCAGTTCCTCGGCGGGAAGCTGCCAGCAGAAGTTGTGGACCGCGTTGAACGCCACCATCGCGAACCACGGCTGGTCGGCGTGCTCGGCGATGAAGTCCTGGGCGCGTCCCTCGATCAGATCGGTGAGGAACCCGGGCGGCGCGACCTCGTCGTCGCCGTCCCAGAGCGTGCCGACGCCCATGAAGCCGGCCGCCTCGCCGTACTCCGCCGCGTCCGCCTCACCCCGGCGCAGGTAGTTGAGCCGACCCTTGTGGAAGTGCGACAGCCCGTAGAAGGACTCGTCGAAGCCGTGGTGCGGCGGGCAGGACCGGCTGCCGGGCGCGTCCGAGGTGCCGTAGTGCACCTTGCCGAAGTAGCCGGTCGCGTAGTCGCGCGCCTTCAGGTGCTCCGCGAGCGTCAGGACGCCGTCGGGCGCGAACGTCGAGGACTCGAACCAGCGCGCACCCCAGCGCGCCTGATGCTGCCGGTGATCATGCCGGCGCGACGCGATCGGCGCGCTGACGTAGGCCTCGGTGCAGGTGACCCCCTCGGCGGCGAGCCGGTCCAGGGCCGGGGTGGCGAACTCGGGCGAGGGCCCGCGGTCGGCGTAGCCGTGGTCGTCGGAGACGATCAGCAGGATGTTCGGACGCCGGGACGCCCCCGCCCCCGACGTCACGCCAGCCCCAGGTGCGAGGCGACCCGGCGGCTGACGCGCTCGGCCTCCTCCAGGGTGGGCATCTCGCAGAACACCCGCAGCACGGGTTCGGTGCCGGAGAACCGGATCGTCACCCAGCCGCCGTTGGCGAAGTACACCTTGCAGCCGTCCTCCCAGCCGATCCGCTCGACCTCGAGCCCGAAGTCGGGCAGGTCGCGGTCGACGAAGACCCGGCGCTCGAGGTCGGCCTTGCGCTCGCCCTCGAAGTGGTAGGCGTCCTCGGTCATCTCAAGGCGGCCGTACTTGTCCAGGATGTCGGCGTACAGCTCCGACAGCTTCTTGCCCGACGCCGCGACCATCTCCACCAGCAGGCTGCCGGCGTAGACGCCGTCCTTGCCGGCGATGTGGCCGCGCACGGTCAGGCCTCCGGAGGACTCGCCGCCGATCACGGCGTCGGTCTCGGTCATCTTCGAGGAGATCCACTTGAAGCCCACCGGCACCTCGTGGCAGACCTCGCCGTGCGCCTCGGCGACCCGGTCGAGCAGGTGGGTGGTCGACATGTTGCGGACCGCGGGTCCGGTCCAGCCCTTGCCGGTCAGCAGGTAGTCGTACAGCAGCACCAGGATCTGGTTCGGGTGCAGGAAGTGGCCCTCGTCGTCGATGATGCCGAGCCGGTCGGCGTCCCCGTCGGTGGCGATCCCGAGGTCGGCCCTGCGCTCCAGCACGGCCTGCCGCAGTGGCTCCAGCGTCGCGGCGGTCGGCGAGGGCAGGCGTCCGCCGAACAGCGCGTCGTGCCGGTCGTTGATGACGTCGACCTGGCAGCGCGCGGTCATCAGCACGGTCTGCAGGGAGGTCTGCGCGACGCCGAACATCGGGTCGAGCACGATGTGCAGGTGGCGGTGCCGGATGGTCTCCATGTCGAGCTTGTCGATGATGGAGTCCAGGTACCAGTTGAGGGAGGTCTGCAGCGTCAGCAGCGGGTGCCCGTCGACCTCGTCGGGCGCCACGGCGCGCACCTGCGCGTCCGTCAGCGCGTTCGCGCGGTCGGCCACGGCGTCGGTGACCGCCACCTCGGCGTCCCGGCCGCCCTCGGTGAAGATCTTGATGCCGTTGTACAGCGCCGGGTTGTGGCTCGCGGTGATGGCGACGCCGTACGCGCAGTCCTTGTCGCGCACCGTCCACATGAACATCGGCGTCGGGGCCGCGCGGGCGATCAGCGTCACCGGGACGCCGTTGCCGAGGAACACCTCGACGGCCCACCGGGACGCCTCCTCCGACAGGAAGCGGCGGTCGTGACCCACCACGACGCCGCGGTCGGCCACCCCCTCGGCCGCCATGCGGTCGCAGAGGGCCTGGATGATGAGGCGCACGTTCGCGCGGGTGAAGCCGTCGCCGATGATCTCGCGCCAGCCGCCGGTCCCGAAGTTGATCATGGCCTCACCCTAGCCTTTCGATGGACACTTTGGAAAGAGTCTTTCTAAACAGCCGATTCTCTGCCACGATGAGCATGTGGACACTTCAACCAGCGATCTCACCACCGCCGTCATCATGGCCCGCGGCCTCGGGACCCGGATGCGCAAGGAAGCCGCCGGCGTCGAGCTCAACGGCACCCAGCAGGCCATGGCCGACCGCGGCCTCAAGGGCATGATCGACGTCGGACGCCCGTTCCTCGATCACGTGATCAGCGCCATCGCCGACGCCGGCATCACCGACGTCGTGCTCGTCATCGGCCCCGAGCACGAGGAGATCCGCCGCTACTACGACGAGATGCCCAAGGAGCGCGTCGGCGTCACCTTCGCCGTCCAGGAGCGCCCGCTCGGCACCGCCGACGCCCTCCTCGCCGCCCGGGACGCCGTGGGCGAGCGCCGGTTCCTGCTGCTGAACTCCGACAACCACTACCCCACCGCCGCGCTCGCCGCGCTGCGGGAGTGCCCCGGCGACGCGCTCGTCGGCTTCGACCCGGCCGGGCTCTCGGAGAAGGGCAACATCCCCGCCGACCGCGTGAAGGCGTTCGCGCTGCTCGAGGCGTCGCCCGAGGGGCGGCTGACCGGGATCGTGGAGAAGCCGGACCCCGAGACGCTGGCCCGGTTCGGCACCGACGCCCGCGTCAGCATGAACTGCTACGCCTTCACCCCGGGCATCTTCGACTTCGCGGCCGCCGTCGAGCCCTCGCCGCGCGGGGAGTACGAACTCACCGACGCCGTCCGGCTCGCCCTGGCGGCCGGCGTCCCCTTCGACGTCGTGCCGAGTTCGGACGGCGTGCTGGACATGTCCGAGCGCGCCGACGTCGCCTCGGTCGCCGCCGCCCTGTCCGGGAGCGAGGTGTCCCTATGACGAGCTGGTTCTCGCCCGGGCGCATCGAGGTGCTGGGCAAGCACACCGACTACGCGGGCGGGCGCAGCCTCATCGCCGCCCTCGACCGCGGCGTCACCGCCACCGTGACCGCCGAGCCCGACGGGGCCGTCGCCCACAGCGCGGCGATGCCCGACGAGGTCGACCTCCGCGACCCGGCACCGCTGCCGTCCGGGCACTGGGGCAACTACGTCAAGGCCGCCTTCACCCGCCTGGAGCTGAACTTCGGCGCGCTGCAGCCGTGCCGGATCGAGATCGACTCCACCCTCCCGCTCGCGAGCGGCATGAGCAGTTCGTCGGCGGTCGTGGTCGCGTCCGCGCTCGCCCTGGCGCACCACAACGGACTGACCTCCGACCCACGGTGGACGGCCGAGATCACCTCCGACGAGGCGCTGGCCACCTACCTGGCCTGCGTCGAGAACGGGTCCGGCTTCGGCACCCTGGCCGGCCACACCGGCGTGGGCACCCGCGGCGGCTCCGAGGACCACACCGCGATGATCTGCTCCCGGCCCGACGAACTGGGCGTGTTCAGCTTCACCGACCGCGTCCCCGCCCGTGAGCGCACCATCGCGTTCCCCGAGGACCTGCGGTTCGTCGTCGTCATGAGCGGGGTGCTCGCCGAGAAGACCGGCCCCGCGCTGGCCCAGTACAACCGCTCCTCCGAGCTCGCCCGCTCCATCATCGCCGCCTGGAACGCCGCCACCGGACGCGCCGACGCGAACATCGGCCAGGCGCTGCGCAGCGGCGCGGACGCCCGCGCCGACCTGACCGCCCTCGTGGCGCAGGACGCCGACCTGGCCACCCGCCTGGAGCAGTTCCTCGTCGAGTCCGAGGACATCATCCCCGGCGCGGCGGACGCCCTGCAGCGCGGCGACCTCGGCACCTTCGGCGCGCTCGTAGACGCCTCGCAGCGTGCGGCCGACCTCGGCCTGGGCAACCAGATCGACGAGACCCGCCACCTGGCCGCCTCCGCCCGACGGCAGGGCGCGCACGCGGCGTCCGCTTTCGGCGCCGGCTACGGGGGAAGCGTCTGGGCGCTCGTCCGGCGTCCGGACGCCGACGCGTTCGCCACCGACTGGCTCGGCGAGTACCTGGCGGCCTATCCGCAGCACGCCGACACCGCCAGCGTCCTGGTCACCCGCCCCCGCGGCGGCGTCCGTGACGTGGCGCCGCACCTGGCAGGATGACCGGAATGGACGCCCCGCCCGCCGTGCAGACCAGCGCCGACCCCTCCTCCGTCCGACGGTGGAACGAGCGGGCGGTGCTGGCGACGCTCGAGGACGGGGCGCCGCGCCGGGCCGCCGAGATCGCCCGGGCGACCGGGCTGACGACCGCCTCGGTGCGTGACGTCCTGCGCACCCTGGCCAGCAAGGGCTGGGTCACCGACCTCGCGCCGGTGCAGGGCGGCATGGGACGCCCCGCGCGCACCTTCCGCCTCGACCGCCCCGACGCGGTCACCCTCGGCGTCGACCTCGGCGGCCACAGCGTCCGCGTCGTGCGCGCAGACCTGCTGGGCGACGTCGTGGCGGTCGGCGAGGCGTCCGTGCCCGCCGGGGACATCGCCGGCACCAAGTTGGTCCTCGCCCGGCTGCTCGCCGACGTCGACCCCGCCCAGATCTGGACGACGGGGCTGGCCGTCTCCGGCGCGCTGGACGCCGACGGCACCCTGCTGCGGTCGATCGCGCTGCCCCACCTGGCGGGCAGCCGCCCCGCCGACGTGTTCGCCGACACGCTGCCGGGCGACATCCTCACCACCCACGACGCCAAGTCGTCGCTGTGGGCCGAGCACAGGCGGGGCGCCGCGGTGGACGCCCGCGACGTCATGCTCGTCAGCCTGGGACGCCGCCCCGCGATCGCGCTCCTGCTCGACGGGCAGCTCTACCACGGCGCCCACGGCAGCGCGGGCGAGCTCTCCCTCAACGAACTACTCCCCGCGACGGGCGACTACACCTGGCGCGCCGCCGACGACGCGACCGATCCCCAGGGCGACGCGCTGCGCTCGGCGCTGGCCGGCGACGCCGAGTCCATCGAGGGCGCGCTGTCGTTCCTGCACGGCGTCACGCCGCAGATCGCCTACGCGGTCGCGCTGGTCGACCCCAGCATGCTGGTCATCGGCGGGGCGCTCGCCCCCGTGCTCGAGCGCGGCCTGCCGCGGTTCGCCGACGAGCTCGGCGCCCGCCTGCAGACGCCGCCCGACGTGCGGCTGTCGACGCTGGACCAGTACGCCGCCGCGGCCGGCGCCTGCCTGCTGGCGCGCGAGCGGCTGTGGACCTCGCTGCTGGACCATCCGGACGGCGTCGCGCCGCTGACCCGGGAGAGTTTCGACGCGGCCGTTTCGGCCTGAACGACTGAGAAGAAGGGGACGATCGAGGTGCACCGGAATCTGGTGATCGTGATGGCGGACCAGCTGGCCGCCCACGTGCTGGAGGAGAACGAGGACGTCGCGCTGCCCCACCTGCGGGCGCTGGCGGCCGACTCCGTGGCGTTCACCGAGGCGCACTGCGCGTTCCCGCTGTGCGTGCCGTCGCGGGCCAGCATGCTGACCGGCGTCGCCCCGCACGAGCTGGGCATGCAGGGCAACGCCGGCGTGGACGGGTTCCGGCCCGAACTGGGCCACCTGCTGCGCGAGAACGGCTACGCGACCGGCTGGGCCGGCAAGTGGCACTGCCCCGAGCCCGAGCAGGGCCCCGACTCCGGCTTCGACATCGTCTCCGAGTTCGGCGACATCGGCCTGGTCGACTCCGCGGCCGGCTGGCTGGAGCGCACCGACGGTCCGTTCTGCCTGGTCGTCTCCTTCGACGACCCTCACACGATCTGCGAGTTCGCCCGGGACCAGGAGATGCCCTACGGCAGCGTGACGCCGCCGCCGGCCGCCGACTGCCCTCCGTTGCCGGCGCACCACCTCCCGGCGCCGTACGAGCCCGAGGCCGTCCGGTACGAGCAGGGCGCCGCCGCCAGCATGTACGGGACGCTGGGGTACGGCCCCGACGAGTGGCGGCAGTACCGCTGGGCCTACCGCCGCCTCATCGAGCGGGTGGACGCCGAGGTGGGCGCCCTGCGCGCGCACCTGGAGCGGCTCGGGCTCGCCGACAGCACCCACATCGTGCTCACCAGCGACCACGGCGACGGGGACGGCGCCCACCGCTGGAACCAGAAGCTCGCCCTGTTCCCCGAGGTCACGCGCATCCCGTTCCTGGTGCACGTCGCCGACGGCGCGGCGGGCGAGCGCGGGTTCCCCGTCAACGTCGGGCTGGACCTGCTGCCCACCGTCACCGCCCTGCTCGGCCTGGACGCCCCGCGGGCCTGCGCGGAACCGACGTGCTGGCCGACCCGCCGCCCGCCGAGCGCCGGGAGGTCGTGGTCGAGACGCTGATGGGCGGCGGGCGGGGCACCCCGCCCACGACGGGCCGGTCGCTGGTCGCCGAGGACGGCACCTACGTCGTCTACTCGTGGGGGCGCCACCGCGAGCAGATCTTCGCGGCCGGCGACCGGACCCACCAGCGCAACCTGGCGCTGGAGAGCCGCAGCGCCGGCGTCCTGGAGTCGTTCCGGCGCCGGCTCCTGGACTGGTGCCTCGAGACCGACGACCCCTTCGCCAAGAAGCTGGTCTTCCCCGCCGACGCCACCGACGCCGAGCGGCGTCGCGTGTTCGGCGTCCCCTACTGACAAGGAGCGGCAAGGTGCGGATCGATGATGCTCTGCGCGAGAGCGCCTCGGCGCTGAAGTTCGAGGCCCTCGCCGACGAGCTGCGCCGACGCGTGGTCGCCGGCACGTGGCCGGTCGGGTCCAAGCTGCCCACCGAGCGCGAGCTGATGCGCTCGACGGGACTGTCCCTGACCACGGTGCGCCGCGCGTACGACACCCTGGTGGAGGATCAGCTCATCGTGCGGCGCCGCGGCGCCGGCACCTTCGTCGCCGCGCGCCCCGAGGTCGAGCAGACCGCCCTGCGCATCGGCGTCATGCTGCCCGAGGCGCACTCCTACTTCGGCCGGGCCGTGCGCGGGATCGAGGAGACCCTCACCGAGAACGGCGCGTCGCTGGCGCTGGTCATCACCGAGTACCGCGCGCACCGGGAGGACGACGCCCTCGCGAGCCTGCTGCGCGATGGCGTGGACGGCCTCATCGCCGTCCCGGTCCTCACCCAGGACGCCGGCCGCGACGCCCTGCGGCTGGAGCGCGTCCTGGAGCAGCCGGTGCCGCTGGTCCTGATGGAGCGCCGGCTGCCCGGCCCGGTCGCGCTGGACGACACCGAGCACGTCGTCTCCGACCACGCGGGCGGCGCCGCCGACGCGGTCCGCCACCTCGCCGACCTGGGACACCGGCGGATCGCCCTGGTGCACCGGCAGCGTGCCTACACCAGCCTCGGCGTCCTGGACGGCTACCGGGCGGCCTGCGGGCACCTCGACATCGAGCCGGACGTGATCGGGGTGGACGCCCCGACCTGGGGCGCCGGAGCCGCCGATCTGCTGCTGGTCGACCTGCGCGACCGCGGGGTCACCGCCGCCCTGGTGCTGGGCGACCCCGAGGCCACGCTCATCGAGGCCCGTGCGGCGCTGGCCGGGATCCGGATCCCCGACGACTTGGCGCTGGTGTCCTACGACGACGAGGTCGCCGACCTCGCGCCCGTCCCGCTGACCGCGATGGCGCCGGCGAAGTTCCGCATGGGACGCCTGGCGGCCGAGCTCATCCTCGGCCGGATCACCCAGCGCTCCGCCCGGCCGATCCACCAGATGCGGCTGCGTCCCCGCCTGGTCGTCCGCGAGTCCTGCGGCGCGCGCCGCCGCTGACCGGCGCGCGCTGATCGCGCGAGGCGGTGCGGTCTGGCACCAGGGCACGGCCGGGCGAACACGACTGGGCCACCGGCTGAACTGGGCCAAACTCCCGTCTTGCTCCCCAATTACCACCTGATTGCGTCTTGGCCTCTCGCCGCGCCCAGCCGAGAATCTCCGCATCACGGCCGCACCCCCGGCCCGCTCGACGAGGAGATCCCATGACCGCACTGTCCCGCCGCACCGTTCTGCAGGGGGCCGGCGCCACCGCGCTGGCCATCGCGCTCGGCCCCGTGTTCGCCCGCTCGGCGGCCGCCGCCCCGCTGCTCACCGCCCCCGACCTGGAGAAGCTGCGCCTGCGCTGGGTGGACGACCTGACCTCCCGCACCGTGATCGCGGCGTCCCCGGCGGCGTTCGCCGCCCAGATCAGGACGATGGACTCCGGCGTGGACAAGCGGCTGGCCGCGATCTCCCCCACCGCGACGCGCTACTTCGCCGACAAGGACTGGGCCGTCGGCGCGACGCCCACGGTCAAGTCCAACAACATGCGGCTCACCTACTCCGACCTGCAGACCATGGCGACGGCCTACGCCACCCCCGGGTCCCGGCACCAGGGGTCGGCGCGGGTGCTGGCCGCCGTCAGGGCCGGGTTGAAGCATATGGACGAGACCGTCTACAACACCCGGACCGTCTGGTTCGGCAACTGGTGGTCCTGGATGATCGGCGCGACGAAGCCGCTGGCCGACATCATGGCGCTCCTGCACGACGAGCTCGACCAGTCCGAGATCGACGCCTACTGCGCCGCCATGGACCACTTCCTGCCCCAGCGGGACCCGCAACTGCAGATCCACCCCAACGGCGTCCAGTCCTCCGACGGCGCGAACCGCGTCGACATCTGCCGGGCGTTCATCGTCCGGTCGATCGTCCAGCCCGACACCGCACTCCTGCAGGCGTCCGTGGCGGCGCTGAGCCCGACCTGGCAGTACGTGACCTCGGGCAACGGCTTCTTCGCCGACGGCTCGTTCGTGCAGCACTCGACCATCGGCTACACCGGCACCTACGGGCTGGTGCTGCTGGAGGGGCTGTCCAAGCTCTTCGCACTGCTGGCGGACACCGGCTACGACATCACCGACCCGAGCCGGGTGAACCTCACCCGCGCCATCGAGGACTCCTACGCGCCCTTCATGTTCCAGGGACAGATGATGGACGCCGTCCGCGGCCGCGCGGTCGCCCGTCCGCAGGAGCGGAGCATCGACAACGGCGACCAGCTCATCGAGTACACGCTGCGGATGGCCAAGGCGGTGGACGCCACCACGGCGGCCCGCTGGCGCGGCCTGGCCCGGCAGTGGATCGAGTCCAACGGCGCGGCGAAGATCGCGAAGACCACGAACATCGGACGCCTCGCGCTGGTCACCGAACTGCTCGCCTCCGACGTCGCGCCCGTCGCGGATCCGGTCGGGACGCGGCTCTTCCCCGCCATGGACCGCGCCGTGCACCGCGGCGCCGACGGCACGTGGGCCGCCACCGTCGCCATGTGCTCGCGCCGGATCGCCTGGCACGAGGGCACCGAGGCGGAGAACTTCGCCGGGGTCAAGACCAGCCAGGGCATGACCTACCTCTACCTCGGCGGTGACGACGACCACTTCGACGACGAGTTCTGGTCGACGTCCGACCTGGCCGCACCTCCCGGCGCGACCGTCGACCTCACCCCGCTCCCGCGCAACCCCGAGGGGACCTGGGGCGACCGGACGCCGGCCAACGAGTGGACCGGTGGCGTCACGTTCGAGGGCATGGGCTGGGCATCCATGCACCTGATCGGCCCCGGCGGCACCGGGCTGCGCGCGCGCAAGTCGTGGCTGTTCCTGCCCGACCGCGTGGTCGCCCTCGGGGCCGACATCGCGACCGCGAGCGCCGGCGCCGTCCGCACCATCGTCGAGCACCGCAATCTCGGCACGACCCCGCGGGCTCTCGTGCTGGACGGCCGGCCCGTCACCGACCCGCGCACCGTCCAGGACGCGCGCTGGGCCCACCTGGACGGCGTCGGCGGGTACGTGCTGCTGCAGGACGGGTCGCTGACGGCGTCCGTCGCCGAGCGGACCGGCTCGTGGCTCGACAACAGCACCAGCACGGTGGCCGGCTCGGGCGACCCGCGGCGACGGACGTACGCGACGCTGGCCTGGGAGCACGGCACCGGCGCGGCGGCGTCCGGCGGGTACGCCTACGTGCTGCTGCCCGGGGCGTCCGTGGCGCGCACCCAGGAGGTGGCGCGCAAGGCGGGCGTCGCGGTGCTGCGCAACGACGCGGTCGCCCAGGCGGTCCAGATCGACAAGCACGTGATGGCGGCGTCCTTCTGGAAGCCCGGGGAGGCCGGCCACCTCGCGGCGGCGTCGGCGTGCTGCCTGTTCACCCGTTCGACCAACGGCATGACGGCCGTGGCCGTCTCGGACCCGACCCAGGAGCAGGACGCCGTCGAGTTCACGGTGCTGGGCCGGAAGCTCGGCCGCGCGACCGGGCAGGACCGCGCGCGCGTCACGGTCGTGGGTTCGACCGGGGCCGGGACCACCGTCCGGGTCGACGTCCGGGGGCTGGGTGGGCTCACCGCGGAGTTCAAGCTGCACTGATTTCCGCCTGAGTGCCGCCGGAAGCGGCTAGCGTGCTCCCCAGGTGTGTGCGGTCCCCCGGACGTCGGCGTCCGGACTCGCATCGGTGACCCGCACGCCCGGGGGAGACGACGTGAAGAAGTTGCTGGGGTTGACCCTTGCCATCGCGCTGGGGATCGGCGGTGCGGCGTGGGCGGCGGCCACGGAGCCGCCGGCCACCGTGGTGCGGGTGATCGACGGTGACACCTTTGTCGCGCGGTTGGGCATGAGGGAGGTCACCGTCAGGCTCCTCAACGTCGACGCGCCGGAGGCCACCGACCAGACGAAGCCGCCGGAGTGCCTCGGCCCCGAGGCGACCGCCTTCCTGCGGGGGTTGCTGCCCGCCGGCGCAGCGATCGAACTGCGCTACGACACCGCGCGCGAGGACCGGTACGGCCGGACGCTCGCCGCCGTGTACCGCGGCGAGACCCTGGTGAACGCCGAGGTCGCGCGCGCCGGCTTCGGCGCCGCGGTGCTGTTCGAGCCGAACCGCCGCTACCTCGACGCGGTGAAGCGGGCCCAAGAGGTCGCCCGGCACGCGAAGGCCGGCCTGTACGACCCCGCCCGGGAGTGCACGCTGCCGGCCCAGCTCGACCGGACGCTGCTGCGGCTCTCGCTGACCTCCCAGTCCGCCACGACGACGGCCGAGGCGTCCCAGTCGATCGCGGACGCCTCCGCCGCGCTCGCCGACGGGGAGGCCTTCGGGACGCTTCTGGACGACGTGTCGGCCGGGCGGCATCCGCTGCTGCTCGCCGCCCACGGCCCGGACATCGCCCAGTTCCGGTTCGCGCTGGCGCGGGCGCTGGAGGGCGCCCGCGGCGTCCGGGACTCGCGGCAGGCGGAGCGGGACCGGATGATCTCCGAGGAGATGGCGCTGGAGGACGCCCGCATCCAGAAGGCCCTCGAGGTGGAACTCGCCCGGCTGGCCGAGGAGGCCCGACGCGACGAGGAGGCGCTGCTGGCCGAGGCGAACGCCGAGGCCGCGCGGGAGGAGGCGGCCGCACAGGCCCAGTCCTCGGCCGCGGCCCCCACGCGGCGGCCGACGCCGAAGCCCACGGCCGCCGCGACCACGGCACCGACCACCGCGCCGACGATGCAGCCCACCTCGGCCGCGCCGACCCGTAAGCGCACCCCGCGTCCGACGCGGACGAAGGGTTCCTGGAACGACTAACGGGCCCGCACGATTCCTCGAAGAAGGAGCGGTTTGGATATCCTGACGCGGCCGCTGGGGCGTTAGCTCAGCCGGTCAGAGCAGGGGACTCATAATCCCTGGGTCGCGGGTTCGAGCCCCGCACGCCCCACCATAAGATCGTTGTTCAAACCGACGACATCAGCGGTTTGAGGTCCAGATTCCGCCGTCCGCTCCTTGTAGCGGATGGCCCGGGTCTGGACTTCGGGGTTGAAGAACGCGTTGAACGGTTCCCCTGGCTCTCCGACGATGCCGTCTTCGGGCAGCACGATGAGCTTGTCGAAGAAGGCTTGGTTGGCGATGCGCCGCAGTGAGTCGTCGATGCTCATGTAGATGGCGTGGCAGTCACCGGCCAGCGCGAGGCAGTCGTCGATGTGGGCTTGGGCTTGCTCGTACTCGATGTCTCCGGCCTCGATCTGGGCTTCGAGGAACGCGAGGCGGCGGGCGATGCGTTCCTGCTCCTCGCCGAGCAGGTCGAGAGGGATCGCTCCGGCGTAGTGGGCTTGGAGCAGCTTCTTCCGTTCGCTCAGCAGTTCGTCGCGCTCCTGCTGATAAGCCTGCCGTTCGTGGCGGGCGGTGGCGTGGAGGCGGTCGAACTCAGCGATGATGAGTTCCCCCAGCGCGGTCACGACGTGCGGGGCTATCTGGATGCTGCGGTAGTAGTCCTCGACGGCTGCCTCGATGTCTGGGACGAACATGGCTTTGCGTTCGCAGCTGGTGCGCTTGGAGTGCCTGCCGGAGCAGATGAAGTACGGGTAGATCACCCCGCGTCGGCTCTTCGCGTTGGTCAGGATGAGGCGCGACCCGCACTCTCCGCAGTAGACGCTGCCCTTGAGGTAGTGGTCGTGGGCTTGCGTTTTCTCGCCGGAGGTTTGGTGCGCGGTGAGCACGGCCTGCACGCGGTACCAGACCTCGGTGGCGACCAGCGGTTCGTGGAGCCCGTCGTAGGTCGCACCCCGGAAGCGGACGCTGCCCTTGTAATACGGGCTGGTCAGCATCCGCTGGATCGTGGAGAGCGCGGGTGGCTTCGCCGGGCGCTTTGGGGTCGGCACGGTGGTCAGGCCGCGGTCGATCAGCTCTTCGCGGAGCGTGATGGTCGAGTAGTTGCCGGTGGCATAGGCCTCGAACGCCCACTTGACCAGCGCGGCCCGTTCGGGGTCGGGTTCGACGATGCGCATCTCGCGTCCGAGGTCGTCGCGCTTGGTGACGTTGAGGTATCCGATGGGCGCCTTCCCATTCGTGCCACCGGTACGGGCTTTCTGGTTCATGCCCTTGGCGACTTCGCTGGCGAGGTTCCGGCTGTAGAACTCGGCGATCGTGGACATGATGCCGTGCAGCAGCATCCCCGATGGTGTCTCGTCGATGTTCTCCGTGGCCGAGACGAGCATGACGCCGGCCTCCTTCAAGGCCAGGTGGATCGACACGTCATCGGCGCGGTTGCGGGCGAGCCGGTCGACCTTGTGAACGATGCAGTAGGCGACGTGGTTGGCCTTGACGTACTCGATCATCCGCACCAGGTCTGGGCGGTCTGCCTTGCGAGCTGATTCGCCCGCATCGACGAACTCCTCGACGATGATCGCGTTCAGCTCGCGCGCCTTGCGAAGGTTGGCTTCACGCTGGGCCGGGATGGAGAAGCCCTCGTCGCGCCCACCCTTGGAGGCCTGTTCCTTGGTGGAGACGCGCAAGTAGGAGACCGCGAGCGTGGTGGTCTCGCCGATTCGATCCAGCGCGTCGGTGTCGGCTGGCTGTGTGAGGGTCATGGGTCGTGTTTCCTTCCCCAACGAGTGGGACCAGCACGAACGGCGGGTACCGCTGGTGCGGTGCGACTCGTAATAGGAAACACGGCCCGGACGAGGCTCCGAGGAGCCCATCCGGGTAAGCCACGAAGGGCCAAACAGGACTGCGCACCACGACCGAACCGAGGTTCAGCCGTTGGCTTCTTGCGTGTCTGATTCTACCTCGCCGCCCTCAGCCGGGCCAGGATCGGCGTTGGCACGGCGGCTCCTGTCTTGGCTGGCGCGCTGCCGTGCCATGCCGATGAACAACTGAGCGAGCCGGTGGAGGTCGGGCGTCTCGCGAACCTCAGCGGTGAGCCGGTAATCGCGCATCCGCGCCGGAGGCACACCGGCGGGCCTACTCATGTCAGTTCTCCCGTCTCGGGGTCGAGGGTCGCGTAGAACGCCTCCTCAGCCTCCCTGCGGGCATCGACTTGATCGAAGACGAACTGTACGAAGTCCTCGCCACGGTCAGCAATGACGACATCCTCGACCGGTGGCGCGGGGTCTTCTCCGGGCCAGCTCGTCTGGCGGGTCGGGCGATCGCGGTCAAGGCGCGTGCCACACGCCGCGACCCAGTCCCGAAGTCGGGCGCGTGCGTCTGCGAAGTCGCGGTGCCACCCGAGAGGGGCAGAGCCGTCCTGCTCGGGGTCGTAGGCGGACAGCCAGTGCAAGTGCAGCGCGGACAGTTCCCACACGAGTTCGGGATGCCGGTGCCAGAACGGCGGGATCACCGATGCGGGCAGGCCGTAGGTGCGGCGCAGCCAGGCGACCCAATCGTTGAGCGCAAGCCATTCCTGTTCCAGATCGTGCGCGCTCAGCAGGTTCCAGTTGACGGGGTGCGGCGGCTCCGGATGGTCGAAGTCAGCGCCGCCTTGGAGGCTGTCGTGGGTCTCGGGCTCGTCGGGCTCCGGGGTGTACTCAGACATCACGGAACCCGTTCACATGCTCACAGTCGCGGGCTGCGACACGGAGCGAGACTCAGGCGCGTCGAACGCGGCAGACTCGCGACCGGATGATCGGCGCGACGAACGATCCACTTCGTAGCGGGTGCGGGCGAGGTCGTGGCCGATCCGGCGGGCGATGAACTCCTCGCCTTCGATGTTCTGGCCGTTCGCGTCCTGGTAGCGGTACTCGCGGACGTAGCCCTCGGCGACGATCTTGTCACCCTTGGCAAGCCGCTCGGCTCCCTGTTCGGCCGCTGCCTTGAACGCGACGAGGTGGTGGAAGGTCGTCTCCAGCTGAGTGAACGAGCCGTCCTGCTCCTGCCGGTAGTGCTCCTTGCCGACCTTCATGTAGAGCCTGGCGTCGCCGTTCTCCGTCTCGGAGAGCTGCGGATCGGACGCGATGAATCCCGAGAATGCCTGCTGTGTCTGGATAGCCATGAGCTTGTCCTCCTGATCTCAGGCGGCCAGCTCGTCGTGGCCGCTGTATCAGGCAGGTGCGCCTCGGCACCCAACCCCCGCGTCAGGGTGCGGGGCGGCGTAGGAGTGCTTCGAGTTCGGCGCGGTCGCTGCGGAGCTGGGCTGCGTCGGAGCGGTTGGGCCAGGCGCGGAGGTCGGTGACGATGGGTGGCGCGGAGCGCAGCAGCGTGATCCCGGTGCCGAAGGGCAGGGTGCGGATGCGGTCGGGCGGGAGGATCGGGACGCGCCGTATAGAGCGCTGATTGGAGCGGGTTCCGCGGTCGCCGAGGGTCACGCTGTCGGTGTACTCGTCGCGTTCGCCGATCAACGTGGAGAGGTCTTGGAGGTCGCGGCTGTTGGATGCGCCGCCGAGGATGATCTTGACGATGCGGGCATCCCAGATCGCCCCGGCTTGATGCTCGCTCCACCGGTCGCGGGCCTGGGCGAGGGACTGCAAGACGGGCATGGTGGTGATCCCGGTACCGCCGCCCTCGGCCATCAGCGTCGGCAGCGACGGAAGGGGCGCGAGGTTGCCGATCTCGTCCAGCGCCAGCAGCAGGGGCGGGTCGAGCCTGGCTCCGGGTGATCGGGCCGCGAGACGACGTGCGGTTTCGATGAGGTCTTCCACAAACGCCGCGACCAGCGCAGCTGACGCGCCAGCCCCGGCTCCGGTGGCGAGCAGGTAGAGGGTGCCGTGCTCGATGAGGAAGGTCTCGGGGTCGAAGTGCTCGTGCGGGCCTGGCGTGACGGCATCGAGCACGCGGGGGTCAGCGAGGGCGGAGAGGGCGAGGGAGACGCCTTGCCAGATGCTGTCGCGGGTCTTGGGGTCGGCGTCGATCATGGCGGCCAGGGAGTCGTCCCAGCCCATCGCGGCGTTGGGGTGGGAGTTGAGGATCGCGACGGCTTCGGACGCGGCCGAGGGGTCGAGGGTCCATCTGAACAGCTCGGCTGGGGGTCGGCCGTCGAGTGCTGCGGCGTGGAGTAGTGCTTGGAGTGCGGTGCGGGTTTTGCCTTCCCAGAACCCGCCGGACTCCACGCCTCCGGAGGAGAGGCCGGTGGCGGCGGCGAGTCCGTTGGCGCGGATCATCGCGGTCAGCGGGTCCTCACACCCGCGCACGGGTGACCAGCGCAGACCAGCGGGGATGCCCTCGGCCAGGCGCTGGGGGTCGAATACCGCGACCGGCCCGCCTGTGCGGCGGCGGGCACGCAGGGTGGCGGTGAGGTTGTCTGGTCTGGTGCTCGTGGTGACGACGGTGCCGGGGGCGTCGAGGATCGCGTTGATGACGACGTGCAGACCCTTGCCCGAGCGGGGCGGGCCGATCAGCAGGATCGAGTCCTCCACCGACGCCCACACCCCGGTGCCACGACTGGCCCCGAGGAGGTAGCCGACATCCACAGGGGTAGGCGTCTCCAGTGACGGGCGCAGCATTCCGGCACGATGCAGGAGTGCTTTCGCGGATGCCGTGGTCTTGACCTCGTGCGCGGTCGCGATCCCAGCGAGGCGATGCGGGTCGGTCTCGGTCTTCCGGTTGTGGCGGCGCAGCAACATCCACACCCACGCCACCCCGGCGACGAGCACTGCGAGCAGCAGGGTCGTGACGATCCAGTAGACGACCGGGCTGAGACCTTCCGCGTCGAGTACCCCGGCGGGGTCGGCGGGGTTGAACAGCACACCGAGCCCCGACGCCGGACCAGCTTGGGGCTGGGGCGTGCCGGAGAGGAACGCGGCGACCGAACCGGCGCCCCGCAGAGCGAGGGCGAGGCCGAAGGTTCCGATCAGGGCGATGAGGGCGGCGTTGGTGAGTTCGTCGCCCATGCTCCCGCCCTGTCTCGGGTTCATTGGAGCCGCCGGATCGCGGTCGTGCCTGAGATGCGCCCGAACAGGATCGCCTCGCCCGTCGCGCCTGTCGGGAGGTCGTCGAGATCGACCAGCGCCCGGACCGTCCCGGTGTGGGCGGCG